>JAUNGQ010000001.1 GCA_030524285.1 Eubacteriales bacterium | reverse complement strand
CTCTATGATTCACAGTGTTTTATTTCACTGTCTCTCATAGAGGGAGCATATCAATCCTTCATCCGTCTTTTCTTCTTGCTTCAGTATGCCAATGCTTCCAACAGCTCCGTCATGGTTTTCCGGTAAACCGGATGAACAAAATACGGCGCAATCTGCGCCATCGGCTTGAGTACAAATTCCCGTTTTGGAATCTCCGGATGTGGAATGTTCAATGTGTCATCGGAAAAAATCAGATCATCATAAAACAGGATATCCAAATCCAGTGTGCGCGGCCCCCAGTGGATGATACGTTCGCGGTTGGCGACCTGTTCCATGGCATGCAGTGTATCCAGCAGCTCGTGCGGCGGCAGTAAAGTTTTAACGCACAATACAGCGTTCAGGAAATCATCCTGCTCCACGCCGCCATAGGGCTTTGTCACGATGTAATCGGATACTCTCCCCACATGTATTGTGTCATTTTGCTGCAATGCGTCAACCGCACCGTCCAAATATGCTTTGGTATCTCCTATATTTGAACCAAGCGCGATATACGCCGTATGCCAGCCGCGTTCGATGCTGACCGATGCCGTTTTCAGTGGCAGCCCAATGGGCGCCCACGGCTTTTCAATTTCCAGTCGGATGCTTTCGAGCAGCGGCAGCTGTTTCAATAAATGTGCGCATAACTGTTCCGCCGCTGTTTCCAGCAGCTGGAAGGTATGCTGTGTCAGGAACGTCTGGATTTCCGCACAAACCGCACCGTAATCCATCGATTGATTCAGATCATCGGTCAATCCGGCTTTCCGCAGATCTGTCCGCAGGTCTGCACTGACAACAAATTTCTGTCCCAGACGGTTCTCTTCCGGAAAGACGCCATGATGCGCAAAAACCTCCAATTGTTTGATATGGATTGCATCCATTATACGTTTCCTCCGGATTTCAAAATGGCTTCTGTCATATCAACCGCACGACGGTTGCCGCGTACATTGTGCACACGGACAAACATGCAGCCCTTCATGACACCCATCACCGTTGTAGCAATTGTGCCCTCTTCCCTCTGGTCTGCCGGCAGGTCAAGTGTTTTTCCAATCATCGACTTACGGGAGGTTCCCAGCAGAATCGGATAGCCCAGCTTATGCAGCAGTTCCATACGATTGGTCAAGATGAGGTTGTGCTCCAGCGTCTTGCCAAAGCCAATCCCCGGATCAAGAATGATGTTTTCATCCGCAATGCCTGCGTCCTTTGCCAGACGCACACATTCCCGCAAATCATCCAATACATCCGGCAAATAATCGTTATATACTGGTTCCTTCCGGTTGTGCATCAGGCAGCACGGTACGCCTGCCGCTGCAATGACAGTTGCCATCTTCGGGTCATATTTCAGTCCCCAGATGTCGTTTACAAGATCCGCACCCGCTGCAAGGGCCGCTTTCGCCACAGCGCTCTTATAGGTATCTACCGAAACCGGAATGTCAAAGTTGCTCTTGACCGCTTTAATCACCGGTACAACACGGGAAATTTCTTCTTCGTCCGGCAGCAGTGTGTAACCTGGGCGGGTGGATTCCCCACCAATATCCAGAATATCCGCGCCATCGGCAATCATTTCCTCTGCATGCCGCAATGCGGCATCCATGCTATTCCATTTTCCACCATCGGAAAAAGAATCCGGGGTCACATTCAAAATACCCATCACATAGGTTTTTCCAGCTGTTTCAAACTGTTTTCCGCCAATAATCATTGTCATCGTCCTTTTCCATCAAAGTAAAACCGTAGGATTCCTGCGCTGCTCCGGCCAGTAACACGTGTCCCTTGCTGGGCAGGTAAAGCACATGCGGCTCGCTTCATCTGCTTCATAAATCATCTGTGCAAGGCTGTCCGGTGCCGCTCCGGTCTGATGCCGTCCAACGGCATTCAGAATTTCCGCCTGCTCCTGTTCGGTGAACGCCGTTTCCTGTAAAAGCTCCCGCGCCATATTGACACCCGCCTCTGCATGTGGCTCACCGGTTGTATACTGTTTCAACCGTCCCAGATCATGCAACAGCGCCGCTGCATAAATCACATCGCGCGGATACGCCGCATTCCTGTCTGCTGCAAGCAGCGCTGCGATACGGGCAACATCCAGTAAATGCGGCAGCCCATGCCTGCAATATATTCGTTGCTTCTCCAGCGTCTCTATTTTACGGATGCTGTCACAATACGTTGGATTGTGCAGCAATGGCTGTATGCGTTCCATTTCCTGTATCATTGCTGTTCCTCCACCGCCTGCCGCAGCTCATGCAGCCATGAGAGCGAGCCAAAGGCAAGAATTGGATACTGTTCTCCTGCTGCCGTTTGTGCCAGCTCCAAAGCCTGTTCCACGCTATCAGCTGGTGCGACCTTCGTGCAGAACTGCTGCAGGCAGTCTGCCAGCCGTTTTGCGTCCAGCGCTCGCGGATTATGCGGCGTCACGGTGATGATTTCCCGCGCCATCGGCGCCAGCAACCGCCCAACTTCTGTAAAATCCTTGTCTGCCAGCACACCGACAATTTCAATCAAACTCCCTTCCGGCCAGCGGCGTTTTGCTTCCTCCTGCAACCGCTTTGCCGCATTGGGATTGTGCGCACCGTCGATCACAATGACAGGCTTGTCGCAAATCTGTTCCATGCGTCCCTGCCACTGGACATGCCGCAAGCCTTCCCGAATTGCATGTTCTGTAATGGAAAAATCCTGCAAGCTCCGAACGGCTGCAATTGCTGTCGCTCCATTATCCGCCTGAAACAATCCCGGCAGTGACACTGTCACTTGTTTCCATTCCCCAGCATCAAAGGTCACACTGCGCGCATCCGCATACGTTACCATGATATCATCTGGATGGATAACCGTCAATTTACTGCCGCGTTCCCGACAGATTGCTGTTATTTCCTGCTCTACTTCGACGCTTTGTGCCTGTAAGATAGCCGGAACGCCACTCTTGATGATACCGCCCTTTGCACGTGCAATTTCCTCTATTGTATTACCAAGGAATTTCATATGGTCCATACCGATAGCTGTCAGGACACTGACCGCTGTTTTGGAAAGCACATTGGTTGCATCCTCGGCACCGCCCATACCACATTCTACAACGGCAATATCACAGTTCTTCTGTGCCATCCAGCTAAAGGCAAGCGCTGTTTCCAGTTCAAATGCCGTCGGTACTGGCTGTCCACTTTCCTGCATTGCTTTGCAGACACTGCACAGACGTGTCATCCACGCGGCATAGTCCTCTTCGTATATCATTTCTCCATTGACCCGCCAGCATTCGCGCTCTTCCCAAACCGCCGGTGAGGAATAGGTTCCCACACGATAGCCTGCGGCTTGCAAAATAGACGAAATCATTTCCAGTGTAGAGCCTTTGCCATTGGTGCCTGCAATATGGACCGCGGGATACCGATCCTGTGGATTCCCCAGCCTTGCGAGTAGATTCTTCATCGGCCCCAGCCCGGGAATAATGCCCTTTTGTACAGTCAGTCCGGCGATATACGCTCTTGCCTGTGTATAATCCATGTTTTTGCGCCGCAGTGTGCGGAAGGTATAGGAGATTTCCCCCAAAATCTCTGTCTGTTCTGTCTGGATGAAATCGCTAGTGTCAAATGAAGGAAACTGTGTATCTCCATCGAATACCTCATGAATTTCTGTCAGATATAAGATATCTGCCAACGGAAGCGCTTCCTGATACAGCCGTGCACCGCCGCAGATAAAAACATCCCGTCCAGTTGCCTGCTCCAGCGCTTCACCGAGACTGAAAACCGTCTTACAATGCGGTCCGTCGAAATTTTTTGTACCGGAAACGACAATGGTTTCACGCCCAGGCAACGGGAAGCCGATTTCCTCATAGGTCCGCCTTCCCATTACCATGATATGACCCATTGTCAGGTCACGAAACCGGTGCTTTTCCTCCGGGATATCCCATGGAATCCGCCCGTTTTTTCCGATAATCCGGTTTTCCGCATATGCGGCAATCAATGCAAGCATCCTGTTCTCTCCTGTCGTTTTGTGGCCTGTTTCTTTAGCATACCATATTTTCTTTTCCATGACAAATCATAATACCATTTCTCCAATATCAAAGCCCCGTACAGCAATATCTGGATTGCATCGTCTTTGCTTTCTTTCCAAACTATGATATACTATTATTACAGCTTTCAGACTAAATACGGAGGGAAACACGATGTATGATACATAAATATCCCTTCGAAAAATACCGTGAAAGCTCTGTTATTACAGATCAAATATAAAAATAGCATATGATGCAACAAGGAGGAACACCTATGACCACAAAAGAGTGCATCCATTCCCGCCGCAGTATCCGCAATTTTACGGAACAGCCAGTGCCACATGAGGTTCTGGAAGATGTAATTGCCGATGCAGCCTATGCACCGTCCTGGAAGAACACCCAGATTTCCCGCTATATTGCCGTAGAAGGCCGGGAAGCCATCGATGCTTTGGCTAGGGATTACGCACCGTTCAATGCAAAGACAGTTTCCACAGCGCCACTGTTGATTGTACAGACCTTTATTAAGAATCGTTCCGGCTATGAGCGCGACGGTTCGTTTACCACAGACCGTGGCGAGGGCTGGCAGATGTATGACTGCGGCATTGCTGCACAGACCTTCTGCCTGTCCGCACATGACCACGGACTCGGTACCGTTATCATGGGTATTTTTGACCGTCTGGCCCTGGAAAAGTATCTGAATGTACCGGAGGATCAGGAAATTGCCGCTCTGATCGCTGTTGGCTATCCGGCTGAAGAACCCAAAGCACCGCGCCGCAAGGATGTTGCAACTCTGCTGTCTTACGCAGAATAAATATATAATTGCATAAAGAAACCGCAGGCGGATTGCCTGCGGTTTTTTCTTATGCCAGATAATTATATAGGAAGGTCACGATCTGCCCACGAATACAGGTTGCACTCGGCGAGAACGTTGTTGCAGAGGTTCCACTGGTAATTCTGTTCCTGACAGCCCAGTTGACTGCGTCCTCATAATATGCACCGCTTTTCACATCCTTGAATCCATTGCTGTTTGCTGTTACGATTTTTCCTTCCTGATTCCACAGAAATGTGACAATCTGTGCCCGGGTACAGGTTGCACTTGGCGAGAACGTTGTTGCGGAGGTACCGCTGGTAATCCCCTTAGCCTTTGCCCAAAGCACCGCTTTGTAATAATACGTACCGGATTTTACATCCTGAAACGGATTTTTCACACCGGATACCTCCGGTTTTCCCGCTGCATTCCACAGGAATGTAACAGCCTGTGCGCGGGTGCAGCTTGCATTAGGAGAGAAGGTCATGGATGTTGTTCCGCTGGTAATCCCCTTCTTAACAGCCCACTGTACGGCATCATAGTAGTATTTTCCTTCGGCAACATCCGCAAACGTTGGAACCCATGTTTTCCATGTAATGGTTCCACCATACTGCATACGCACCGAAGCATTCCAACCGGATGCTTCCGGATAATACACCGTCAGTTCGGCACCGTCAAATATGATATTGCCTTCTGCATCTCCCATTGCCGGTGCGCCGCCATAGAAATACATGCTTTCCAGATTTACGCAGTAGTTAAATGCTGCATTGCCGACATCGGTCACACTGCGCCCAATCCATACCTTTTTCAGCATGCCACAGCGTGCAAATGCGCCATTGCCGATGACCTGTACATTTTCCGGAATGATAATGCTTTCCAAAGAGCATCTCCAGAATGCCTGTTCTTCAATTGTTTTCAGGCTTTCTGGCAGCGTAATACTCGGCATTGCAGTTCTACCGAAGGCCAGTGAACCAATTGTCTTCACGCCATAGCCCAATGATACCGACTTCAATGCATTGCAGCCATAAAATGCTTCATCACCGATCCTTGTGATACCCGGCTGTACAACAACCGACTTGATTCTATCGCTGTATTTCGCATACGGTGCACTGGCGGCTTCGGTATAATCATCCATTTGACCGTTACCGCTGATGGTCAGCGTACCATTGCTGTTCAGCGACCATTTTGCCTGTGCGCCGCAGCTTCCGCTGTCAACTGTAGCGGCATTTTCCTCTGTATATACGATATCCCCTTCAAGCTGTTCCACGGCAAAAGCTGCTGGCAGTCCTCCCAAGGACATACAGGCTGTCAAAAACAGACAGACTGTTCTTTTCTTCCAGTTCATAAACCATGTTCATCCTTTCCCAATTATTTGAATATCGGTATTATACAGCAAAACATCATATATTGCATTCATATACATTCATTTTCCAAATATTTTTTCATATATTATATCACAAAAAATCCTCCGGCCGCTATGTAGACCGGAGGATGTATCATGTTCAGGTATAGTCCAGCCATACCTCCACACCATAGGATATCTTGTAGGTATGTGTTGTTGCAGCTTCCATAATGGCCTGATAGCCCCAGAAGCTCTTTTTCACATCTGTAAACATATAACGGCTGTCCAGCTGTTGCGCTGTTTTCGGATCGCCCATTCTTCCCGCAACCTTATTCAGCACCGTCACGGCCTGCGCGCGGGTCAGGCTTTGGTACGGATAAAAATTCCCATCGTCAAAGCCATAAATCCAGCCCTTTGCAACCGCAGTTGCAATCGCGTTATAATACGGATTGTCCTTGGTCACATCCGGGAAAGCTACATTGCCCGATGTATACGCAGTCAAACGGGTGACCATTTCAATAAATTCACCGCGCCTCATTACCTCCTTCGGACGATATTTCCCGCCTGCTGTAATCAGCCCCTTGGATGCCAGAATGGTAATTGGCTGATAATACCACGCGTCAGGCGTAACATCGGTAAAAGAACAGGCTTCTGTCCCGGCTGTCTGGTCCGCAAGCAGGCTGTAAACCAGCATACATGCCTGTGCACGGGTCAGTGCATCATTGGGTCCAAACCTGCCATCTCCATAACCGTAAACATACTGGATATGGTCTTTCACCAGGCTCGGAGCATACCATGCCGTATAGACTGCCGGTTCATAAACCGCAGTATTTTCCGGAGTTGCTATGCTGCCGTCCGCCGCAATCCAGTGCGTAATGGTTTTTCCATCGTTGTCCTTTGTCGGAACCTGATACGGCTTGTGACCCTCATATACATTCTGCGACTCACGGATGCCAGAATACTGGAACGTGACAGTATACGCATGGGTATAGCTGCGCCAGGTTTCTGTACCATCCGCATTTGTCTCCCCGTCATGGTCAATCGAGGCTTCCATAACCTGCTTATAATACCATGCGTCTGTTGAAACATCTGTGTAGGAGCGCAGTGTTTCCGGCGCTGTCTCCAATACTGTTTCATCTATCTTGCGTCCCAACAGGCTATTGCATACGGAAACTGCCTGTACGCGGGTCAGACTTTCATTTGGACGGAAGGTATTGTCAGCAAAACCATTGATCCAGCCTTTTGCAACCGCAGTTGCAATCGCACTGTAATATGGATTATCCCTGTCCACATCTGTAAAGCTGCATTCTGCATTCTCATCTATGCCCACAAGCCGTACCGCGAGTGCGATAAATTCCCCTCTGGTAATCAGGTTGTTCGGATGCAGCTTACCGCCGTCACACTGTAAAATGCCCTGTGATGCCAGTGTACAAACTGCCCGGTAATACCATGAACCGGAATGTACATCCGTGTAGGTATATGGCTGTGTACCCATTGTCTGATCCTGTAGCTGGCTGTAAATAACAGAACATACCTGCGCCCATGTCAGATTTTCATTGGGGCCGAAGCTTCCGTCACCATAGCCCTCCATGTACGCAGCATGATCGGTACGGAACTTGACGCCTTCCTGTATAACAGGCTCCTCATGATCGATATCATTTTCCTCAATCACACCGGTATCCTTCTGCTCCAAAACATCTGAAGATGCTTCCGGTTCAGCATGACCTGTATCTGCTGCCATCGAAGCCGGAACCATGGATACTGCCAGCACACCCGTGAGCAAAAGCCCTGTCACTCGTTTTTTCCAATTCATTGCTGTATCTTCTCCCTTTTCTTCCGTAATATCTGAAAGCAAAGGAATATCTTTCCTATTCTGTATTTCAGATATGCTCTCGCTTTTATGTATATTGTATCCTTCCTGTATGGTTCTGTCAACCAAAGGAAATCCCCGACAAACACATCGGTTCGACGGGGATGATACGATTTCTACCTTTTACGGATACTATTTTTGTACAACAGACAATGCACGGTTACGATGCATCGTCAAACTGACTGTTATACAGCTCTGCATAAAAGCCGTTTTTCTCCAATAGGCTCTTATGGTTGCCCTGCTCCACGATATCTCCATCGCGCATAACCAGAATCAAATCAGCCTCCCGGATCGTAGACAGGCGATGTGCAATGACAAAGCTTGTTCTGCCCTCCATCAGGCGGTTCATTGCGGACTGAATCAGCGCTTCGGTTCTGGTATCAACCGAGGACGTTGCCTCATCCAAAATCAGGATCGGATTATCTGCCAGAATCGCACGTGCAATGGTGAGCAGCTGCTTTTGACCCTGCGATACATTGCTGATTTCCTCATTCAGCTCCATTTGATAGCCACCCGGCAGGGTGCGGATGAAGCTGTCTGCTTTCGCTGCCTTTGCCGCAGCAATGACCTCTTCATCGGTTGCATCCAGCCTGCCATACCGGATATTTTCCATAATGGTTCCCTTGAACAGCCACGTATCCTGCAATACCATCCCGAAGCCCTCGCGCAGTTCGGAACGGTTAAAGCGGCGGACATCATGCCCATCCAGGCGGATTGCGCCGCTGTCCACATCGTAGAACCGCATCAACAGCTTTACCATCGTAGTTTTGCCTGCACCGGTTGGTCCGACAATGGCTACCATCTGTCCCGGCTTCACATCACAGGTAAAGTCATGGATAACCGGCTGTGCCGCATCATAGCCAAAGCGTACATGCTCAAACTGTACCGAACCCTTGACGCTTTCGATGGAAACTGGATTTTCTACATGCTGGTCTTCTTCCTTTTCCTCAAGAAATTCAAAGACACGTTCTGCCGCCGCCGCCATGGATTGCAGCATATTGGAAACCTGTGCCAGCTGCGTAATCGGCTGGGTAAAATTACGAACGTACTGAATAAACGCCTGAATATCACCAACTGTGATGATACCGGCAATGGCAAGAACAGAGCCGGCAACGGCAACGCCGACATAGCCCAGATTACCGACAAAATTCATAATCGGCTGCATCAAACCGGACAGGAACTGTGACTTCCATGCGGATTCATACAGCTTTTCATTGGTGCGATCAAATTCTTCTTTCGTCCGTGCCTCCTGATTGAAGACACGTACAACGGTATGCCCAGAGAAGGTTTCTTCAATCTGTCCGTTGATTTCGCCCAGATACCGCTGCTGTGCGCGGAAATATTTCTGGCTGATTTTGACAACTGCCGTTACAAAGATCATGGAAACCGGCAGAATTACCAGCGCAATCAGCGTCATCAGCGGGCTGATGCTCAGCATCATAATGAGAACGCCGACAATGGTTGCCACAGAGGTAATCAGCTGTGTCACACTCTGGTTCAAGCTCTGTCCCAGTGTATCAACATCATTGGTGATACGGGAGAGTACCTCACCGACTGTACGGCTTTCAAAATAGCCCAACGGCAGACGGTTGATTTTTTCACTGATTTCCCTGCGCATGCGGAAACAGACTTTTTGCGTAATTCCAGTCATAATCCAGCCCTGAATGAAATTCAGGAAGGCGCTGAGTACATAGATCCCCAGCAGGAACAGCAGAATCTGTCCAACCCTGTCAAATGCAATCTCACCGGTGCCGGAAAGCTTGCTCACAAGACCTTCATACAGTACAGTAATGGCCTTACTCAGAATTTTCGGTCCGGTAATATTAAATATGGTGCTGCCAATGGCAAAGATCAGGACGGCCATAACCCCCAATCGATAGCTTCCGATATATTTCAGCAGCTTTCGGACGGTGCCGCGGAAATCCTTTGCCTTTTCGCCCGTCATACCTCTTGCGCCCGGCCCGCGGCGCATCGGTCTTCTTGTCTCTTCACTCACTGTACGCCGCCTCCTTTCAGCTCAGATTCACTCAACTGGCTCTGTGCAATTTCACGATAGGTATTGCAGCTTGCCAGCAGCTCTTCATGTGTACCAATACCATCAACCCTGCCTTCATTGAGTACAATGATCTGATCAGCATGGAGAATGGTAGAAATACGCTGCGCGACAATAATGACAGTTGCGTTGCCGACGTGCTGTCCCAGTGCACGGCGCAGCGCGGCATCTGTCTTATAGTCCAATGCCGAGAAGGAATCGTCAAACAGGAATACCTTCGGTTCGGCAGCAATGGCGCGTGCAATCGACAAACGCTGCTTCTGTCCGCCGGAAACGTTGCTGCCGCCCTGCGCAATATGGCTGTGGTAACGGTCCATTTTGCTGTCGATAAACTCGGTTGCCTGTGCAATTTCTGCTGCCAGCTCCATTTGTTCATCGGAAATATTGTGGTCTGCAAATTTCAGGTTGGATGCAATATCGCCTGAGAACAGGACTCCCTTCTGCGGAACATAGCCCAGCTGCTTGCGCAACGTTTCCTGCTTTATCTGACGGATATCCACACCGTCCAGCTTGACACTTCCCTCTGTTACGTCAAACAGACGAGGAATCAGGTTTAACAGCGTCGACTTGCCGCAGCCAGTTGAACCAATAATAGCCGTTGTCTTGCCCGGTTCTGCCGTAAAGCTGATATGCTCGATTGCTGGATGGCTGGCGCCCGGATAACAGAAGGTCACATCGTCAAAGCAAATTTCTCCTTTCCATTCCTTTTCCGGATCTTCCAGCCCCGGCTGATCTGAGATCGTCGGCTCGGTGTGCAAAATTTCATTGATACGATCTGCTGCCACGCCTGCACGCGGCAGGAAAATCGAAATCATCGTCATCATCATAAAGGACATGACAATCATCATGGTGTAGGTGATAAATGCCATCATATCGCCTACCTGTAAATTGCCCATATCAATGCCCTTGCTGCCAAACCAGACAATCGCAACAGTAATACCGTTCATTGTCAGCATCATAGCCGGCATCATAAAGCTCATCACACGGTTGGTAAACAGCTGGGTACGCATTAAATCGGTATTGGCACCTGCAAACCGTTCTTCCTCTCGCTTTTCCCTGCTGAATGCTCGAATGGGCATAATACCAGTCAGGATTTCACGGCTGATGAGATTCAGCCGGTCAATCAGAGACTGCATCATTTTAAATTTCGGCATGGTAATACGCATCAGTGTGCCGATGACTGCAAAAATCACGCATACGGCAACCACAATAATCCAACCCATACCGGTCTTTGTCTGATAAACCTTCAAAATACCGCCGATTGCACAAATCGGTGCAAACAGCATCATGCGCAGTATCATCACACAAACCATCTGTACCTGCTGGATATCATTGGTACAGCGGGTAATCAGCGAGGCCGTAGAAAACTGATTCATCTCCGCACTGGAAAATTTCAGTACGCGTGCAAACACCTGATCACGCAGATTACGTCCGACACCTGCGCCGACGCGGCTGGCAATCAAACCGATGATAATGGCTACCAGCAAGCCAAGCGCTGTGAGCCCAAGCATTTTTCCACCAGTGGAATACAGGTAATGGTTTCTCACAGAGCCCAAATCCACACCCATGGAATCATATTCGCCTTCCATGTACAACACTGCCATTTGCAGCATGGTGCTGTCGGATACATCGCTCATCTTCTCCAATGCCTGATTTTTCATTTCCAGCAGCTGATCACGTGTGATCATTCCGGCTTCTACCGCTGCCTGCATCTGACCGATATCATATTCCGACTGCTGGGAGACCTGATATACCAGTACCATCGGTGTACATAGTGCATCCGACAGAGCCTCCTGTTCGTCATCGCTCAGGTCTTTGTTTACAAATCGGATTCCATCCGCATCCGCTTCCCCATAGGCAGCCTCTGCGATATCAATTTCCTCATCTGTCATGAACAGCTCCAGCTGTGCCAGGGAATCGGCACGAATCTGTTCCATGACGGCATCATCCATGCCGTTCTGCTGAATGCCAACGTCTACAATATTACTCATATAAGTTGGCAGAGAAAGGTCACAGTACGCCTGTACCATCAGCAGTAAAACAACAACACACACTGCTTTCCATGAATCCTTCATGTATCGCAAAATAGATCGCATTGCGTCGTCTCCTTTGTTGTATTATTCTGCCCATCCAAAGCAGTTAGTTCACGCACCATGATCTGTACAATTTCACGAACGCCGGCTACAACCTCCAGAAAATGCTCTTCGCCCATTTCTTCGGAAATCTGCATAATCAATGTATGCCAGTGTTTATGTTGCTTCATACAAAACAAATGTCCTTCCTCTGTTAACGATACAAAGGTATTCCGCCGGTTATTTGGATCGATCGTACGCCGAATCATGCCGCGTCGTTCCAGATTATTCAGTGACTTGGACACGCCGGATTTCGTAATCCCTGTGCATGCAGCCAAATCACTTACATATATTCCGGGAACATCTGGATGATCATACTGAAATTCTTCAATCATCCGTAAAAATCCAAATTCGTGTCCAAATGCTTCATGCTTTCGTCGATGCAGTATTCGGAGCTTCCGAATCTCCTGCATTGTCTGCATATATTCTCTGTGAACCTGTTCCGCACGCATGATGCACCTCCTTCCATATTCAGTAAATCATTACGGCTACTATACTATCACCAATAGTTGAGTAAGTCAACTATTGAATGTGTTAACAATTTGTGTACGTTGTGTAAACGCAGAAAAAGACAGGTATCCCATCCACAGCCTATGTGTCGGGATACCCGTCCTGCCGAACAATATACTTTTTTAGCTACAGCTTAAGTACAAACAAAATCAATAACCAATTTGACCGCCCAACAGCTCATCATTCTGTACCCAATCTTCCACATCAATGACATCATAGCTGTCGTGGTCACGCCGGATGACTACCTTGCTGATGCCTGCATTGATAATCTGACGCTTACACATCGGACAGGAATCTGCATCCTTCATAATCTCACCGGTCTGTGCATCTCGTCCAACCAGATACAGTGTCGAACCAATCATTTCCTCACGGGATGCTGCAATGATCGCATTTGCTTCAGCATGGATGGCACGGCACAATTCGTATTGCGTGCCGCGCGGGATATTTCTCTGCTGACGGATACAATAATTCAGGTCAATACAGTTTGCACGCCCACGCGGTGCGCCATTGTATCCGGTAGAAATAATGACATCATTTTTTACAATGACAGCGCCAAAGCTGCGGCGCAGACAGGTGCTTCGTTCCAGTGCAACCTGCGCCATATCAAGATAATAATTCTGTTTATCGCGCCGAACCATAACGCCTGCCTCCTTAATTCAAAAAGTCCTTCAGCTTCTTCGAGCGGCTCGGATGGCGCAGCTTGCGCAGTGCCTTTGCTTCGATCTGGCGGATACGCTCACGGGTTACGTTGAACTCCTTGCCAACCTCCTCCAGTGTACGGGTACGGCCATCCTCAATACCGAAGCGCAGGCGCAGAACCTTTTCTTCTCGTGGAGTCAGTGTTTTCAGAACTTCTACCAGCTGCTCTTTGAGCAAGGTGAACGATGCTGCTTCTGCCGGCTCCAATGCATCATCATCCGGAATGAAATCACCCAGATGGCTGTCTTCCTCTTCACCAATTGGAGTTTCCAGAGACACTGGCTCCTGTGCAATCTTGAGGATTTCACGCACACGCTCTACCGGCATATTCATCTCCTCCGCAATTTCCTCCGGCTGCGGGTCATGCCCCAGCTCCTGCAGCAGCTGACGGGAAACACGGATTACCTTGTTGATGGTTTCTACCATGTGCACCGGAATACGGATGGTGCGAGCCTGGTCTGCAATGGCACGGGTAATTGCCTGACGAATCCACCACGTCGCGTAGGTGGAGAACTTAAAGCCCTTGGTGCAGTCAAACTTCTCCACTGCCTTCAGCAGACCCAGATTACCCTCCTGAATCAGGTCAAGGAACAGCATGCCGCGTCCGACATAACGCTTTGCAATCGACACAACCAGACGCAGATTTGCTTCCGACAGACGCTTCTTTGCATTATCGCCCGCACGAATTGCCTTGCGCAGCGCCTGATATTCCGCCTCGTCGATTTTCTCGCCGTTGCGCTCTCTTTCTTCCAGCTCAGCCATTTTTTCCTTGGCAATATTGCCGTCCTGCATTTTCTGCGCCAGTTCAACCTCTTCCTCCGGTGTCAACAGGTCAACCTTGCCGATTTCTTTGAGGTACATGCGTACCGGGTCATCAATCGCAAAGCCTTCCGCCAGAGATTCCGTATCCTCCAGTTCTTCCTTGGTGACCTCTTCAACAGCGTCCTCGGAGAATTCCTCTTCACTTTCGGACGGAGCTGCCAGCACTTCCGCCCCTTCCAGCTCGACACCAGCCTTTTCCAGATCCTCATACAGTTTATCCAGCTCATCCGACTCCATGTCGATGGACTCCAGCGCATCAGACATTTCCTTGAGTGTGAGCTTGCCCTTCTTTTTGCCCAGCGCAATAAGCTCCTTAATGGCTGTCTGCTTTTTTACATCCATGTCCTGTGTCATTCTTTAAGCCTCCAAAAAAAATTGTGTAATCAAAAAAGTATTTTCATAAAGCAGCTGTTATGCTGCCCAATTATGTCCCTGCATCAAAGCCCTTGCTTTTTCGCTGCATCTGCGCCTTGCGCAGCAGTGGATCCTCCTCCGGGTCTGCGGAACTATTCCGTGAAAGCTTCTGCTCCGAGATAATCCTGATATAGTCTTCCATCGCTTTATGCCGCGTATCCGCGGGAATTTGTGTCTGCACAGCTGAAACCAGCAATTCCAGCTCCGCCGGTTCCAATATGCCTTCCAACGCGGAAACGGTGATATTTCGTCCGCTGTTATATAAAGCAGATGCATATCCATAAATTTTACCCAGCTCTGGGGAAGAAAAATCCTGCGGCTTGAGATATTCCCGCATTTCCTCCATCAAAGAGGCATCTGCAAACAGCAACGATAAAATTCCTTCCTCTGCCCGTGCAGATTTCATATTGTCATAATGTATGGCCCTTGTTTTCGGTTGAGCAGCCTGTGCAGGTGCACGCACCTCACGGTGAAGCTGCCGTTTCGCCTGACGTGTACGGCGTTTTTGTGCCTGCTTGACTTCCTGTGCAAAGGCCGCTGCTGTTACGCCTGCCAGCTTTGCTGTCGATACGGTATAGACATCCTGCTCCACAGAGCTTTCCAGCGCGGCAATAATATCGGCCGCTTCCCGCAGAAATAAAATCCGCTGCTCATCCTCTGTGAAGTCATATTTATCCCTTACAGTCTCAATCCGGTAACGGATATCATTATCGGATCGTTCAATCAGTTTGCGAAATGCTTCCGGACCTTTCGCTTTGATAAATTCATCCGGATCCTTTGCACCGGGAATCCTGAGGATTTTCACCCGCAAGCCGGCTTTTTTCAAAATATCAATGGCCCGCTGTGATGCCGACTGCCCCGCAGTATCCGCATCATAGCATACAATCACGGTTTTGGTATGCCGTGACAGCAGGCGTGCCTGTTCATCTGTGAGCGAGGTTCCCAGTGAAGCGACGGCGCAGTCAAATCCTGCCTGATGTAATGCAATAACATCCATATAGCCTTCTGCCAACAGAAAATACTCACTTTTTGTCTTTTTTGCCACGTTCATCGCAAATAAATTTCGGCGTTTATTAAATACTGCCGTTTCCGGCGAGTTCAAATACTTGGGTTTGCTGTCGTCCATAACGCGCCCGCCAAAGCCAATGACATCGCCGCGGATATCAATAATCGGAAATATAACACGGTTTCGGAACTTATCATAATATGTACCGTTTTTGCCTTTTGCAATCAGTCCGGCCTGTTCCAATTCCTGCTTGCTATATCCCTTTGCCGTCATCGCATCCAGCAGCGCATGAAAAGAATCCGGCGCAAAGCCCAGCCCAAAGTTATTCATCGTTTTTTTGCTCAGCCTCCGGCTTTGGAAATATGCCAGCGCCTGCGCCCCAATCGGGCTGTGCAGCTGTGCATAAAAGAAACGCGCGCTTTCCTTTAATAATTCCAGTGTACGTTCCCGCTGATGCCGTACCTGCGGATTTCCTTCGGACTCGGGTACAGTCATATTATATTCCTTTGCCAGATACCGCACTGCATCCTGAAATTCCAGCCCTTCGACATTCATGATAAACCGAATCGGCCCGCCGCCTGCGCCACAGCCAAAGCAATAATAAATCTGCTTGTCCGGCGCTACGGAAAACGATGCGGTTTTTTCGTTGTGGAACGGGCAAAGTCCAAAATAATTGCTTCCGCTTTTTTTCAGCGACACATAGCGGGAAACGATATCAACAATGTCACATCTTGCGTTCAATTCATCGAGAAATCGCTCATTAATCGCCATTCCATGCCGCCTTTCTGCTATATTATTTGATATTCCAGCTCTTCGGAATAAATAATTCCGTATATTTTTGAATGGCAAAGCGGTCAGTCATGCCCGCAATATAATCGCAGACAGCACGCTGTTCTCCATCATATGCCACATGCTTTTTATAAAATTCCGGCAGCTGCTCAATATGCTGTAAAAAATAATCATACAGCGCCCCCAGCAGCCCGTCAACCTTGTGTTCTTCCTCCTGTGACCGTGCAGCATAAACAGCCTGAAACAGATACGCCCGCAGCTCCATCATTGCCGCATACACTTCGGGATGCATACCGATTTCATGCTCCTTCTCGCCATACAACACCATATCCGCCACCATGGTATCAATCCGGTCACCATGGGTTTCCCCCAATATGCGGACCGCTTCCTTTGGCAGATCCTCCGGAATGATAATTCCAGCACGCACTGCATCGTCAATATCATGATTGACATAGGCAATCCGGTCTGCAAAATGGACAATCCTGCCTTCCGGCGTCGCAGCACGTTGTTTTCCGGTATGGCAAACAATGCCATTGCGCACTTCCATCGTCAGATTTAAGCCCGCACCATCGCGCTCCAGATGATCTGCCACGCGCAGGCTCTGTTCGTTGTGCCGAAAGCCGCCGATGCCTGCGCATAACTGGTTTAGGGTTCGTTCCCCGGCATGTCCGAACGGCGTGTGGCCAAGGTCATGCCCCAACGCAATCGCTTCTGTCAGGTCTTCATTGAGCCGCAGACTGCGCGCAATTGTGCGGGCAATCTGCGCCACCTCCAGTGTATGCGTCAGGCGGTCACGATAATGATCCCCTTCCGGTGAAATAAAGACCTGTGTTTTATGTCCAAGCCTGCGGAATGCCTTGCAGTGTACAATGCGGTCACGATCACGCTGAAAGCATGTTCTCCGCGGGCATTCCAGAATTGCGTGCACCCTTCCGCAGCTTTTCACAGCAGGTGTCGCCCAGTCAGACAGGGTGAGTAACTCCAGCTTTTCCTGATCTTCCCGCATAGCGCCACCTCCAGATATCCGCGAAAAAACTGTACATTAAATAAATACCGGATGATTATCAAAAATCCCTCTTTTTTTCACAAAATTTTTTAAAAAATTTTTCGACAGTTTTTTCGTACTGCCAATGCAGAGGAAATTCTATGTATTGGAGCACATTTTTATGTTATCGGATACGCCGTCCCATGAACCGGGTATCCATACATTCCACATCCACGCCTGCACTCGTGGCATCCTTTAACGCCTGCTCCAGTGCATCCTCTCCGCCTTCCGGCAGCGTAACCGTCAATGTGACATCCGCTGCATAATCGGTCTCCTCAACCATGCAATCATGCTCCGGCAGGATATTCTGTACGACACCCAGCAGGGAATATGGACAGGTAATGAGCAGCACGGAATAGCTGCTCATCTGATTGATTCCGGCGGCTTCCAAGCCGAGCTGCGCACTTTTGGTATACGCACGGACCAGACCGCCTGTCCCCAATAAAACACCGCCGAAATACCGTGTGACCACACAGCAGACATTGGTGATATTCTCCCGGCGCAACACATCCAGAATCGGCATACCGGCAGTGCCCTGTGGCTCTCCGTCGTCAGAATAGCGCATATAATTCCCCTCACGGATGATATACGCATAACAGTGATGCCGTGCATCACGGTATTTTACCTTGACTGCATTGATCTTTTCAATAGCAGCCTCCGGTGTTTCTACAGGGAAGATTTCACCGATAAATTTTGACTTGCGGTCTTCATAACGTCCCTCGCCGTAGTCCGCCGGTACGAGATAGCTGTCATGCATCGGCAGGTACCTCGTATTCCCGCAGCTGTCCGTACAGCTTGTCATCGCATTCGATTTCGAGCACGGTTCCTTTCTCATTGTAATCCGTCGAGAATACAGCCGCTTCCTTATGAATGGCATCCAGCAGATATCCGTCTGCATATGGAATACACAGCTTGACACGATGCTTGCCGCGTCCGAGCGCCTGTTCCATTGCGGCCATCAGCTCTTGCATACCACGGTTGTGCTTGGCGGAAATCGCAACAATATTTTCTCCTGTCGGAATCAAATCGGGATTTTCACACAAATCTGCCTTGTTACATACCAGTAGCTGCGGAATTTGTTCCGCACCGAGCTGTCGGATGACCTTATCGACGGTTTCCACCTGCTCCCGCCAGTCCTCACGCGAAATATCTACAACATGCAGCAGTAGATCCGCATAGGCAAGCTCCTCCAGCGTTGCTTTAAAGGCAGACACCAGATGATGCGGTAGCTTACGAATAAAGCCTACGGTATCTGACAGCAGTATCTCCTGTGTTTCGGAGATACGCAGCCTGCGGGTTGTCGGGTCAAGCGTATCAAACAGACGGTCATTTGCCTGAATTCCTGCATCGGTCAGCGTATTGAGCAGGGTAGATTTACCGGCATTGGTATAGCCGACAATCGCAACCAGCGGAAGTTCTGCCTTTTTGCGCTGCCTGCGCTGCACAGCGCGTACCCTGCGCACATCCTCCAGATCGCGGCGCAGGCGGTCAATCCGGTTACGAATATGCCGTCTGTCGGTTTCCAGCTTGGTTTCACCCGGACCTCGGGTTCCGATGCCGCCACCCAGACGGGACATGCTCTTGCCCATACCGGTCAGGCGCGGCAGGATATACTGGTACTGCGCCAGCTCAACCTGCAGCTTACCTTCTCCTGTCCGGGCACGCTGTGCAAAAATATCCAAAATCAATGCGCTGCGATCGAGTACCGTCCTACCGGTTGCCTCCTCCAACACACGCATCTGAGACGGGGAAAGCTCATTGTCGAATACAATCAATGTGGCATCGTTGTTGCGTGCCAGCTCCACAAGCTCCTGTGTTTTACCTTCCCCGATAAAGGTATGTGCATCCGGTGCATTTCTTGTTTGCAGCATTTTGGCAACGCATTCACCGCCTGCTGTTTCCAGCAGGGCCTCCAACTCGTCCAGCGTTTCCCATGTTGCATTCTCTTCTGCTGTAAAAACAGAAGCATGCAGACCTACCAGTACGGCACGCTCTTGCTCTGTCTCTTCCATCATCCATTCTTCCACAGCATATCCCTCCTTCCATCATTTTAAAACAACCGTGAGCGTTTTATTCTCCCATCACACTTTCCAACGCCTCGCAGCCCAACAGGACTGTATCCAGACAGCGGGTATCCGGCTTTTTATATTTCATCATTAGATTTTTACATTCGGTATCACCCAAAATGCGGTTGAATGCAGAAACCAACAGCTGACATTTTCTGCGCAGCTCCGGTGTCTCATGTGCACTGGTTTCAATCAGCTTGGAACTGATGGCACAGATGCCGCCGCACAGCGCACCGCACGCCTTACCACAGCCCATACCGCCGCCAAAGCCACCGCACATCCGCATTGCATCCTCTGTCAGTCCAAGGTTGTATTCATCGTTTGCTGCGCGGACAATGGTTTCTGCACAATTGTAGTTCTTATTATAATATTCTGTCGCACGTTCCTTCAGCATATTCCCTTTCCTCCACAATTTGTAACTATTTTTTGTTGTCCTAAAATGTAAGAATGCCGCTTTTCCAACACAAACGTTTGAAAAGAGCGGCATTTTTGTTTCATGTTCCAAAGACTCTCGTTTTCCGGAAATTACTTGTCCAGATTGAATCTTCTCTTGAAGCGGTCAACACGTCCGCCGGTATCAACCAGCTTCTGCTTACCGGTAAAGAACGGGTGGCACTTGGAGCAGATTTCTACAGAAATGTTCTCCTTGGTAGAAGCGGTCTCATAAACAGCACCACAAGCGCAACGGATGGTAGTCGGCTTGTAATTCGGATGGATTCCTTCCTTCATTTTCGTTTCACCTCTTTCCGCATAAGCCTTACAGTCATAGAGATATACTATCACACCGAAAGGTCAAATGCAAGAATTATTTTTTATTTCGCGTCGTTTTTCTAAAAATTACGCTAAAATACGATTCCAACCGTATTTCCATCACACAGTATACCACAAAATACAGAAGCTCTGCAAGGCTTTTCTGTATCAGTCCAGCCAGATTGCAACGCTGCAATGCAGGAAAAACAGTGCACATCCTACAACCGGCTTTCCAAATACGGTTTGTGCTGCGCGGCGGTAGGCAGAAAGCTGTCCGCGGTATTGCTCCGCCCGTTTGGCCGCCCACTGTTTTTGTACGCGGTCTGTCTTAAAATCCACAATTATCATGCCATCCTCTGTTTCCATGAGACAGTCAATGACACCCTGCATCAATACCTCTTCATCTGCAAAATCCACCGCTTCGGGGTAATAATCCTTTGCGGGAACCAAAACAGAGAATTTAAATTCCCGATGCACCTGCTTGGCTGCTTTCATCCTGCGATACAAATCGGATGAAAAAAATGCCGCAATATTGTCCAGCTGGATGGCATCTGCCTGCATATCGCTCAAAATATGCTTGTCCCGCAGACGTTCCAGCTCTGCCCTTTGCCCTTCTGGCGATTCACACAACGTAAAATCGCAAAACTGCAAAAACAGATGATGTGCCGTACCGGCCTCTGACGGAGTCAGCCCTCTTGCTTGCTTATCAAAAAACGGCCTGCGCAGGCTGGTTTCCTGCTTTGGCGGCTTGGTATCCTCCTGTGCTTCGGCAGCGCGGAACGACTCGGCAATCGCTGTTGCTGTCAGCTTGGAGGGCAGGTCACGCAGAACATCAGCAGTATAGGGCTTCAGGGCTGGAGCCGTCAATCTTTCCCTCTGCTCAACATGCCCGCGTTCCAGCTGCAGCTCTCTTTCCTCTGCCCGCTGATACGGTACCATCTGAACGGTAAAGCAATCGGGTGCGCAGAGGTCAAGCTCCGGTGGTCTGGCGCATCGCTTTCGCAGCTCGACAGCATTTGGATGCCGCAGCAGCGGAACGCCCAGCCACAGGGCATACTGGTTTGCACCGGACAGCGCATAGGGCGGAATCGGGTTGAGCACAGCAATTGCCGCCCATTTCTCCACCTGCTTTTCCACGTCCTTCAAAGCCGCAATACAGATCAGCTTTTCCTTTGCACGTGTCAGGGCTACATATAAAATACGCAGCTCCTCGCTGACCATTTCATGGCGCAATGCGACTGCCATCGCACGCCGGTCCAGCCCATCATACTGTAAGCCGCGTTCGCTGTCGCGGCAGCGCATACTGATCCCCATCCGTTCATGCAGCAGCACAGCTCTGGTAAGATCCTGTTCATTAAACCGCTTGGTGCAGTTCGCCACAATGACAATCGGAAATTCCAGTCCCTTGGATTTATGAATCGTCATAATGCGCACCATGCCGCCGGTGTCCTCATGATCCGCCGCTGTCACAGCAGCGCCGGATTCCCGCAGCTCACGCAGATACTGTACAAAGGCAAATAATCCGCGGCTTCCGCTGCGTTCAAATCCACCTGCCAGCTCAATGAACGTCGTAATATGCTGTTGCCGGATACGCCCGTTCGGCATAGCGCCGAAAATGCCCATGGCTCCGGTTATCGTAACAATATGCCATAGCAGCTGCCGTACCGGAAGATCAACTGCCAGCAGGCGCAGCTCCTGCAGCCGCTCCAAAAAATCCGCCGCCTTTGGCATTTCTGCCGCTGCCGCTTTCAGGGCACAATAATAATCATGTTCGCGGTCATATAAGCGGATTTCCGCCAGTTCTTCCTCGTTGAAGCCGCCAATCGGAGAATTTAATGCCGCCAACAGCGGGACATCCTGTCGCGGATTGTCCACCATTTCCAGCCACGAAACCAGTGTCAAAAGCTCCGGTGTATCCAGCATATTATCCGGTGATTCTGCGCCCGCCGGAATCCCCAGCGCCATCAACTCACGTTGAAATACCTGCGCTTTGTTTTTGACAGACCGCAGCAGCACCACAAAATCCTCCGGGCGGCACGGGCGCAGGCTTCCGGTCTGCTTATCCGTTACCTGAAAGCCGTCATCCAGCATATTTCGTATCTTTCCGGCACAGTATTCCGCCTCCTGCCGAATGGACTCCGGTGCGTCCTCATCCTCCGATTTGGTTTCCAGTATACAAAATTCCGTGCGGTAATCATCACGCCCTTTCGGAAAATCGGTTCCCGCGTGCAACGCTTCGCGATCTGTATAATCCAGATCACCCAGCCGTTCGCTCATCAATGCCGAAAACAGGTAATTGACGCTGTCCAACACCTCTGTCCGGGAACGGAAATTTTTGGATAATACAATGCGTCTCGGACTGTCATCCATCACCGCTTCTGCATCGGCATAGGACAGATATTTGTGCAAAAAGATATCCGGATTGGCAAGCCGAAAACGATAAATACTCTGCTTCACGTCGCCAACCATGAAAATATTGCTTTCATTATCGCTCACAGCGCGGAAAATCGCATCCTGTACGGCATTGGTATCCTGATATTCATCCACCATGATTTCCGAAAAATGCATTTCCTCTGCCAGCGGCGTGGGCTGTCCATCCGCATCGGTGAGCAGCTCAACGGCAAAATGCTCCAAATCATTGAAATCCACGACACCGCGCCGCAGTTTCTCCGCCTGATATGCATCCATAAATGCCTGCACGGTATCACACAACGCACAGACAGCCGGCGCCATCAGCTGCATGTCCGCACATACCTCCGCTTCACTGGCACACAACACACTGTCTGTCAGGTCATCGGAAATTGTTTTCCACACCGCACGTGCATTCTGTAACCGCTTCAAAAAATCCTTATCCTCATAGTTTCGGACAGCCGGTAACCGTTTCCGATTGGTGCGCACGGCAAGGCATTGCTGTACTGCTTCATCCCAGCATCCATCCTCTGCCAGCGTCAATATATTTTGTGCCTGACCGAGGTCATCCAGAAAAACCGGCTCATATTTTTCCTGTACACCATCGGCCCCCTGCATTTCGTCCAGCGCATCGTGCAAAGCAGCAATGGCATACGCAATGCGGTCCTTTGCCGTATCCAGCAGTTCCCTGCCCCAATCGGTATCCGCCAGACGGTCAAACGGCTTGATAAACTGCTGTTTGTAGCTTTCCAATACCTGTTTCGGTTTGGGGGAAGCCTGCAAATTCCCAAAGGTTTCCAGAATAACCTTGGACAATTGACGGTCATCTCTGCCGCCGCTCAGAGCATCTACCAGCGACGCAAATCCGGCATCGCCCCGCGCATACTGGGCCTCCAGCACATCTTCCAATACTTCTGCCTGCATTGCCGCCTGTTCGCTTTCCTCTGCCGTGCGAAACTCCGGCGGTAACCCCAATGCATGAAAATGCTCCCGGAGCAAGCCCATACAAAAGGCATGTACTGTCGTGATTTTGGCGCGGTGTACGAGCATCAGCTGCCGGCGCAGGCGTAGATTCTGCGGATTTTTTGCAGCCAGCTCGGTTAAAGCATCCGCAATTTTTCCACGCATTTCACTTGCTGCTGCTTTGGTAAACGTCACAATCAAAAAAGAATCAATATCACAGGGATTTTCCGGATCTGTTACACGCTCCAGTACGCGCTGCACAAGTACGGCAGTCTTACCGGAACCTGCCGCTGCAGAGACCAGCAGCGTACCGCCGCGGTTATCAATTGCTGCTTTCTGCTCTGATGTCCAGTTAACGCCCATGCTTTCCGCCTCCCTCCAATTCCGCGTCAATGCTCTGCCAGAATTCCTCCGGCTTAATTTTTGCAATATTGTGCGGCTGATCGCCCAATGTCGTGTCAAACCGGCATACCGCGCGATACGGGCACCACATACAGGTGTCCTCCATCGGCCCCCTGCGCACCGGCTTTGCTTCCATGCTGCCATGCAACAGCTCCTTGCCCATTTCCTGCAATATGTTGCGGATATGCTCGCTGAGCTTGCCCATTTTTTCCATATCGGCAAGGCTGGACAGGCTTGCCTTGCTTGGCTCGCCCGTCTTTGCCAGGAATCCAACCGGTAAATAAGTGCCATCTTTTTCAATATCATGCTCCATGGCATCAATCACTGCACGCTCATCCAGCAGCAGCCCGGAACGCCGCAGCTGCTTTTTCCGCAGCTTGTCCAGCTCCTCATCGGTGGTGTCCCGCTTTGCATGGACAACGGCATCATGCGCCGGAACATACAGCGCACCTGCGGGAACGATCTGGTCAATCTCCTCCGCCAACCGTTCACGATACCGATTTAAGCCATGCTTTTCAATTGCAAACAGATACAGCAAGAGCTGGACATTCAAGCCGTACCACAAATCGGACAGCTCAAATTTTTTTTGCCCGCTCTTATAGTCCAGAACACGAATATATAATGTGCCATCCTGCACATAACCATCCACGCGATCTACCTTGCCGTTCATTTCCAAAACGCCCTCCGGACTTTCGATTATAACCGGCGGCAAATCTCCCCCATAGGAGAAATCCAGCTCAAAATCTACGGGTGTAAAATCCGAGCACTCCATCTCATCGAGCAAATTATCCAGCAGACCGTCCAGCATATCCACCAGACGGTGGAACAAATGCCGGAACCGTGCAGAATGCTGCTCCATACCACCCAACTGTGTTTCCACATAAATTGCTGTCCAACGTTTTGCCAGCTTATGCACCTCTTCATGTGCCGGGATAGCATCGCCAAATTGTTCACGCATATCTTGTAAGGTATGTTCCAGTACGAAATGTAAAAATGTACCGGTTTCCGGCGCATCAAAGGCAGCCCTACGGCGTTCCTTTGCCTTCAGCCCATACCGCAGGAAATATGCATACTGGCAGCGGTAAAATGCATCTACGCGGGATGCTGTCACACGCAGCTTTTCACCGTATAGCTCATGCACAACCTTTGTATTGTGCAAAGGCCCGCGCACTGCCTTTTCCATCGGAATAATCGGAATATTTTCTGCCTCCAGCGCCGCCTGTGCTGCTGGTGAACTGTCCCTTGCCGCGCCACGGCAGGCAAGGTCAAAGCGCGGACGTTCGGCTTCCAGCCGATACCGCTGCTCCAATTCTCCTTCACTGGTTTCGGGTACGCCTTCCAGCAAATGCCGAACTGTGCCAATCAGGAAGGATGGACGCATTTCGCCGTCCGAACCTACCGTACTCCATGACAGCAGCAGAGATTTTGCCGCAGATGCCACAACACGGTACAACGCCGCCTGTTCCCGCGCCATACGATCCTCACTGGTTTCCAGTTCTATTTCCAGTCCCAGCAGCAGATCGCGGTCATTGTCGGTCAGAATGCCGCTGTTATCACCTGCCGACGGCAAAATGCCGTCATTCACACCGAGTACAATCAAATGTGGGATACCGGTTTTGCACACACGGTCAATCGAACCGCAGGTCACTCGATCCAGTGATACCGGAATCGTACCCACATCATATTCGGTCAATACCAGCCCCAGCAGTGTAACAAACGTATCGGTTTCCATCAGCGCATCCCCCTGCACCCATGCAAACTGCTCCATCGCCTGCATAAAGATTTCCCACAGCTGGCGGTATTCCTCCGCAGCCTGCAAGCGTCCTGCCGCTTCATGCAGTTCTGCCCGCGCGGCAATCGCCTCCGGTGCGCCAATCACCTCCAGAAAATCATACAATGCCTGAACATATTGTGTCGCTGTATTTGCCTGTTCCAAACCATCCTGTAACATGCACAGCGGCTGTACAGCTTTTTCCCGAAGTGTATTCAGATGTATCAGCAGCTGCTGTGCCTGTTCATCCATCTCACCGCTGAAGCTGTCGGGACGCTTGGTGAACGGCTTCTTCCACATCGTACCGCGGATGCGCCAGAACAACGCATAATTCTCCAGTTCATCACATTCCTCGGCAGTAAGCCCGGCAAATCCGGTTTTCAAATAAGCAAACATATCCTCATACCGCCAGCCGCCAGTAACGGTATGCAATGCAGCGCCAGCCAACGCCAGCACCGGCTTCTGTAAAATATCATGCTTTTCACTCAAAAAGATCGGTATATCGTACCGTTCAAACACCAGCTCCAAAATTGGTGCATACCGTTCAAAATTTCGCGCAGTGACAACGATATCCCGCCTTCGGGCATCTGTTGTGCGCAGCAAACGCCGGATATAAGCCGCTGCAAATTCACATTCGGAAAAGAGATCTCCGGCAGCATGCAGATGTACACTGTCTTTCTCACTGGTAAAATGCTCTGTTGCGGTTTCCAATGCATACTGTTCCAGCAATTCCAGATCATGCGGACGAGACATCTGCATTTCATCAAAATATTCGCGTTCAAAATTCTCTCCACAGCGGCCTGCCAGCGCACGCAGCCGTGCTTCTGCTCTTGCAGCCTCCGGAAACAATTCCGGCTGTCTGCTGTCTCCCGTCAGCGCAATGGTAATCGGTACGTGTTTTTTTAACAGGACAGCTAAAATCTCCAGTTCCTGTTTACTAAAGCTATCAAAACGGTCCAAATATACCTCTGCATGATCAAATACGGTACTATCTGGTAAGCGTTGCGCAATTTTTGTCAATTGATCGCGCGGATCTGGCAGATCTTCCTCCGTCAGTGTTTCATACACTGCACTGATTTGTCCCAAATCACTGAGTTTTGCCGCCAGATGTCCTTCTGCCTCTACAGATACCCGCAGCATATCCTCCGGCGCAATCCTGCTGGATTTCATCTCATCGAGTACCCGCATCAAATCACGCAAAACCTCCGGCTTACGCACAGCGTCTCCATATAACTCCAGGGCATCCGAAGAACGCCGCACAGATTCGTATAATACGAGCAGGCGTCCCGCCGGTGTCAGAATCGTTTCTGCCAGCCCGCCAGCCTCAGAAAAAACACGGTTGGCAATACGCCGGAAGGTCAATACCTCTGCATAACGCGCACCTTTGTTTTGGGTTGCCCGCGCCAACAAGCGTTCATATTCATGTGATGCCAGCTCCGGCACAATTAAAATCTGACGTTTGCCACTGTCTGCCTGCGCTGCAATCCTTCGCAGGATTTCCGTGGTCTTACCTGTACCTGCACGTCCCATCATCAGCTTCAAATCACTTCACCACCATTCCTTTTCTTTGTCCAGTATACCAGACGCAGGACAAAAAAAGAAGACGGAAAAAGTTTCCGTCCAAAGTCAGGTTATGACAAGCCATGATAAACAAAAAGCCCCGTCCGGAGTTTCCGGACGGGACAAAATGCACGTATCAAGTGTCAATTGAAACCAGAATTATTCGTAGATCTCGGTAACAACGCCAGAACCAACGGTACGGCCACCCTCACGGATAGCGAAACGCAGGCCCTTCTCGATAGCGATCGGGGTGATCAGAGCTACGTCCATATCAACGTTATCGCCCGGCATGCACATCTCAGTGCCTTCCGGCAGGGAGATAACACCAGTAACGTCGGTGGTACGGAAGTAGAACTGCGGACGGTAGTTGTTGAAGAACGGAGTATGGCGGCCGCCTTCTTCCTTCTTCAGAACGTATACCTGACCCTTGAACTTGGTATGCGGATGGATGGAGCCCGGCTTAGCGATAACCTGGCCACGCTCTACCTCGTTCTTCTGAATACCACGCAGCAGGGTGCCGATGTTGTCGCCAGCTTCAGCGTAATCCAGCAGCTTGCGGAACATTTCGATACCGGTTACAACGGTCTTGCGCGGAGCATCCATCAGACCAACGATTTCAACTTCCTCGCCCATCTTAACCTGGCCACGCTCTACACGACCGGTAGCTACGGTACCACGACCGGTGATAGAGAATACGTCCTCGACCGGCATCAGGAACGGCTGGTCAGCCTTACGCTCCGGAGTCGGAATGTATTCGTCAACAGCGTCCATCAGTTCACGGATGCACTCGTATTCCGGTGCAGACGGATCTTCGGAATCGCACTCCAGAACGCCCAGAGCGGTACCACGGATAATCGGGATGTCATCGCCCGGGAACTCGTAGTCAGACAGCAGCTCACGGATTTCCATCTCTACCAGATCCAGCAGCTCCTCGTCATCTACCTGATCAACCTTGTTCATGAAAACAACGATGTACGGTACGCCTACCTGACGAGCCAGCAGGATATGCTCACGAGTCTGCGGCATCGGGCCGTCAGCAGAAGATACTACCAGGATTGCGCCGTCCATCTGAGCAGCGCCGGTGATCATGTTCTTTACATAGTCAGCATGGCCCGGGCAGTCAACGTGTGCGTAGTGACGGTTCTTGGTCTTGTACTCTACGTGTGCGGTGTTGATAGTGATGCCGCGCTCCTTCTCTTCCGGAGCCTTGTCGATTTCATCATACTTCTGAACCTCAGCCTGGCCCTGCATAGCCAGTACCTTGGTGATTGCAGCGGTAAGGGTGGTCTTGCCATGGTCAACGTGGCCGATCGTACCAATGTTAACATGAGGCAGGTCTCTTACGTACTTTTCCTTTGCCATTGTTGGTATCCTCCTTCATATAATAACAACACAGTCATTTACAGACTTTATTTTATAATAATGCATACAAAATTGCAAGCATAACCTGATAGATTCCGCCGGGAAATACAACGGAATTTTTTCAGCAGGCTCCCTCCCGTATCCAGAAGGGAGCCTGTCGTATTTCATTTATAATTTGCAGATTAGCCCTGTGTCTTATTGCGGGTTGCAATAATCTTATCGGCAATGCTCTTCGGGATTTCAGCATAGTGGCTCGGCTGCATAACGTACTGGCCACGGCCCTGAGAACGGGAACGCAGGTCGGTAGCGTAACCAAACATTTCAGACAGCGGAACTGCTGCGGAAATTGCCTGTACAGCGCCACGCGGCTCCATACCCTGAATCTGGCCACGACGGGAGTTCAGGTCGCCGATAACGTCGCCCATATACTCCTCCGGAACCATAACGTCAACCTGCATGATCGGCTCGGTCAGAACCGGATCAGCCTTCTTCATAGCCTCCTTGAATGCCATAGAACCGGCAATCTTAAATGCCATTTCAGAGGAGTCGACTTCATGATAGGATCCATCATACAGAGTAACCTTGCAGTCAACTACCGGGTAGCCAGCCATAACGCCATTCTGCATTGCACCCTGAATACCCTGATTAACCGGCTCGATGTATTCCTTCGGAATAGCGCCGCCGACAACAGCGTTGACAAACTCGTAGCCCTTGCCCGGCTCGTTCGGCTCCAGAATGATCTTAACATGACCATACTGGCCCTTACCACCAGACTGACGAGCGTACTTGGTCTCCACATCAGCCTTACGGCGAATGGTTTCCTTATAAGCTACCTGCGGCTTACCTACGTTAGCCTCTACCTTGAACTCACGCAGCAGACGGTCAACGATGATTTCCAGATGCAGCTCGCCCATGCCGGCGATAATGGTCTGACCGGTTTCGTCATCGGTATAAGTCTTAAAGGTCGGGTCTTCTTCTGCCAGCTTAGCCAGCGCGATACCCATCTTTTCCTGACCTGCCTTGGTCTTCGGCTCGATGGCAACGCGGATAACCGGATCCGGGAAGTTCATGGATTCCAGAATGATCGGATACTTCTCGTCACACAGCGTATCGCCGGTGGTCGTGTTCTTAAAGCCTACTGCAGCAGCAATATCGCCGGAGTATACCTTGGTGATATCTTCTCGATGGTTTGCATGCATCAGC
Source organism: Eubacteriales bacterium (assembly GCA_030524285.1). Lineage (GTDB taxonomy): Bacteria > Bacillota > Clostridia > Oscillospirales > Butyricicoccaceae > Butyricicoccus_A. Next base: position 161,530 of record JAUNGQ010000001.1, on the reverse strand, counting down.
AGGATACGGCCCATTCTCTCGCGCTTATCCTTGGTTGCATTGAGTACGGAAGTACCGGCATCCAACGTACCGGAATATACGCGGAAGAAGGACAGACGGCCAACGAACGGATCGGTAGCAATCTTAAATGCCAGTGCAGAGAACGGTGCGTTATCGTCAGACGGACGCTCATCCTCTTCATCGGTATCCGGGTTAACACCCTTAATCGGCGGGATGTCAACCGGAGCCGGCATGTAATCAATAATAGCATCCAGCAGCATCTGAACGCCCTTATTGCGGTAAGCGGTACCACACAGTACCGGAACCAGCTTGTTGTCGATGGTAGCCTGACGCAGCGCTTTTTTCAGATCCTCTACCGGAATCTCTTCGCCCTCCAGGTACATCATCATCAGCTCTTCATCGGTATCGCAGATCAGCTCTACCATTTCATCATGGTACTGCTGCGCCTTCTCCAGCATGTCAGCCGGAATATCCTCATCGCGGATATCCTTGCCGAGGTCATCATAATAAACCTCTGCGCGCATGGTCATCAGGTCGATGATACCAACGAATTCGCTTTCAGCGCCGATCGGCAACTGAATCGGAACCGGAACGCACTTCAGGCGATCCTTCATCATCTGGACAACGTTATAGAAGTTAGCGCCCATGATATCCATCTTGTTGACGAATGCCATACGCGGAACCTTATAATCGTCTGCCTGATGCCATACCGTTTCAGACTGCGGTTCAACGCCGCCCTTTGCGCAGAATACGCAAACGGAGCCGTCAAGGACACGCAGGGAACGCTGTACTTCTACGGTAAAGTCAACGTGGCCCGGGGTGTCGATGATATTGATTCTATGCTCCTTCCACTTACAGGTGGTAGCAGCAGAAGTAATGGTAATACCGCGCTCTTTTTCCTGCGCCATCCAGTCCATGACGGATGCGCCTTCGTGCGTCTCACCAATCTTGTGCGTACGTCCGGTGTAATACAGAATACGCTCTGTGGTGGTCGTCTTACCAGCGTCGATGTGCGCCATAATACCAATATTTCTTGTTTTTTCCAGTGTAAACTCTCTTGGCATGTTAATCTCCTTTCGTAAAGTTACCCTCAGAAATTAGTATCTGTAATGAGCAAATGCCTTGTTAGCCTCTGCCATCTTATGGGTATCTTCACGCTTCTTAACAGCGCCGCCCAGATTGTTCACAGCATCCATGATTTCGCCAGCCAGTCTCTCAGCCATCGTTCTCTCGGAACGAGCGCGGGAATACTTGGTGATCCAACGCAGACCCAGAGTCTGACGTCTCTCCGGACGAACTTCCATCGGAACCTGGTAGGTAGCGCCGCCTACACGGCGAGCCTTAACCTCCAGAGACGGCATGATGTTGTCCATAGCCTCGGTAAATACTTCTAACGGATCGCGGCCAGTCTTCTCCTTCACGATGTCAAAAGCACCGTAAACAACCTTCTGAGCTACGCCCTTTTTACCATCGAGCATGATCGAGTTAATCAGCTTGGTAACAAGCTGGGAACCATAGAGCGGATCTGCAAGAACCTCTCTCTTGGGAACAAAACCTCTTCTTGGCACGATACTTCCCTCCTTCACAAAAAAATGATTTCATAGGTACTTCAAAAGCCACCCCTGACTTTTGTCATCGCCTGTCCGAGGTGTCTGAAATAAATCTATTCAAACGCGCTCAGGACAAAGCTTTTTTTCTGCTTTGCTTGAGTTTCTGTGTTCAAGTCAAACGCACGGGTTGATGTGGGTTGAAAAATACAGACTTACTTGCCCGGCTTCGGACGCTTTGCGCCGTACTTGGAACGAGCCTGATGACGGTTTGCAACACCCTGAGTATCCAGAGAGCCGCGGATGATGTGGTAACGAACACCTGGAAGATCCTTTACACGACCGCCACGTACCATTACTACAGAGTGCTCCTGCAGGTTATGGCCGATGCCCGGAATATAAGCGGATACTTCCATACCATTGGTCAGCTTAACACGAGCGACCTTACGCAGTGCAGAGTTCGGCTTCTTCGGTGTCATGGTCTTGACAGTTGTGCAGACGCCTCTCTTCTGCGGGGACGGCTGGCTGGTTGCCTTCTTCTTCAGAGAGTTCAGGCCTACCTGCAGAGCCGGAGCAGTGGACTTATATTCTGTTTCCTTTCTGCCCTTGCGTACAAGCTGGTTAAAGGTTGGCATTTAACTTGCACCTCCTTCAAAAGATTGAATAGATTTATTTCAGCGGGAAATGCTTGTCCCGTTAAAATCAAGCGAGGATTGTGACAACAGCCGCGCCGACTGCGATGCCGACTGCGCCGCCAAGCTCCTTCATCGAAGGAACCTCTGTCACCTCAATATTGTGTTGTTCACACAATTCGTAAATCGGTCCGGTAATCCGACGCTCTGCGTCCGCAGCAATGAATACTGATTTTGCACCGCCTTCACGGATGACTTTTTTGGACTGCTTTACGCCGACAACCTTTGCCGACGAAGCCAGCTGTGAGAGCATAGAAATACCTCCTTATTGCATACCCGTTTATTTTACATGATAAACTTCCTCCTGTCAATCTTTTTTTCTTCGTTTTTACAAAGCATTATACAGGATATCCGTTTTCACGGGTTTTATACATAATTTTGTACAAACAGGAAAAAAATCTCTGTGTTACATACGTTTTTTCTTCTCAGCCGTTTGCAGGCGGCAGCTTCCGGTCCTGCACATGGTTATTTTACCAGACCCTTCAAATCATACAGAAGACCTTTGTCATAAGCCTTGTTGTAGCGCTTCTGCTCTGATTGGCTCGCATGAATATATACATTATGATGATAACGCAGATATCCGTGCGCCAGCGCCGCATAAATACAGACTGCTGCAATACCGGTTTGCAGCATCCGCTTGCGGGACGGCTTCACGGCAATCCACTGCCATATAGCAAACAGCAGGAATGCTGCCATAACCAGAAACAGCAGATAAAGTCCATACTGTCCGAAAAAGCTGTAAAAAAGTGTCTTCTTGCAGCATCTGCGCAGCAGTGCATCAAGCCGTGCAATATGTACGCTGTACAGCAATAATATCACCGCAATACCAAAACAGCCGTATTTCCAGTATCTGTCGTTCCGCATGATTTTATTCCTCGTATTCTAAGGGCTTCCGTGTCACAGTATAACACAAGCCGGCTACATTTGCATTTGTTAGATTGTACGAAAAATGCAGAAAAACCAATCTTTTTCCCTATCAGAAAAAAGAGAGACCATGCCGCAACATGATCTCTCTCCATACTTTATTAGTCGAGATTATGAATTTCTTCGTAATGACCTTCGCGGTATTCCTTCAGACCAGAACCTGCCGGAATCAGCTTACCAATCAGTACGTTCTCCTTTAGACCTGTCAGCGGGTCAACCTTGCCCTTGATTGCAGCGTCAGTCAGGACACGTGTTGTCTCCTGGAAGGATGCTGCGGACAGGAAGGAATCGGTTGCCAGTGCTGCCTTGGTAATACCCATCAGTACCGGAGAATAGGTTGCCAGCTCAAGCTCGGTTTCACCTGCAGCAATACGAGCTTCCACCTTATTATTCTCGTCCTCAAGCTCAAGGATGCTGAGCATTGCACCCGGCAGCAGCTCGGTATCGCCAGCTTCCTCAACCTTCACCTTGCGCATCATCTGACGGACAATAACCTCAATGTGCTTGTCGTTCAGATCTACGCCCTGCTGACGGTAAACCTTCTGGACTTCCTTAATCAGGTAATCCTGTACGGCACGCGGATTCAGAATGCGCAGGATATCGTGCGGGTTCAGGGCGCCCTCATTGAGCTGATGTCCCTGTTCGATTTCATCGCCGTCCTCAACACGGATACCGGAGGAAGATGCCAGCTGATAGCTCTTGGTTTCACCAGTCTGTGCATTTACGACATTAACCGTCTTAACCGTGGTACGCTTGTTCTGTTCAATGGTAACGACACCGCCGATTTCTGCCAGCGTTGCAACCTTCTTCGGCTTTCTCGCCTCAAACAATTCTTCAACTCGCGGAAGACCCTGCGTAATATCAGAGCCGGCAATACCGCCGGAGTGGAAGGTACGCATGGTAAGCTGGGTACCCGGCTCACCGATGGACTGTGCCGCGATGATACCAACCGATTCACCCATTGCACACGGTGCATTGAATGCCAGGTTGGAGCCATAGCAATGTGCGCAGACACCCTTGCGGGCACGGCACTGTAAAACAGTACGAATCTGAACCTTCTTGATGCCAGCAGCAACAATACGTGCTGCATCTGCCTCGGACATCATGTCTTCCTTATGCTGCAAAATCTCGCCGCTCTTCGGATCAATGATATCATCAACCGGATAACGTCCCACCAGACGCTCTGCTAGCGGTTCAATGCAGGAATTTCCTTCCATGATGTCCTCTACCCAGATACCGGTGGAAGCGCCACAGTCATCCTCACGGATGATGACATCCTGCGATACGTCAACCATTCGACGGGTCAGGTAACCGGAGTCTGCGGTACGCAGTGCGGTATCGGCCAGACCCTTACGAGCGCCTCGTGCGGAGATGAAGTACTCCAATACGGACAGACCCTCGCGGAAGTTCGACTTAACCGGGATTTCGATGGTGCGGCCTGCTGCGTTTGCCATCAGGCCACGCATACCTGCCAGCTGACGAATCTGGTTAATGGAACCACGGGCGCCGGACTGTGCCATCATATGAATCGGGTTGAAGCGGTCGCTGTCCATCTTTTCCTGCAGCGCATTGGTTACCGTCTTGGTGGTGTCCTCCCACTCACGTACTACCAGGCGATACCGCTCGGTATCGGTAATGAAGCCGCGCTTGTACTTACGGTCAATGGCTGCAACCTTCTTTTCAGAAGCTGCAATCAATGCCTGCTTATCCTCCGGAACGGCGATATCCGAGAAGGATACGGTCAACGCGCCCTTGGTGGAATATTTATAGCCCATGGACTTGATCGCGTCCAGAACCTCGGCGGTTCTGTTAAAGCCATGGATGCTGATGCACTTGTCAATGATCTTGCCCAGCTGCTTTTTGCCACAGGTCTGCATGATTTCCAGCTTGAGCATATCCTGCTTGGTATTTCTCTCAACGAAGCCCAGATCCTGCGGAATCTTCTGGTTGAAGATCAGGCGGCCTGCGGTTGCATCAACCAGACCGGTAATCGTCTCGCCGTCGATGACCATGCTTCTGCGCACCTTAATCGGTGCATGGATGCCGATGACGCCCTCATCATATGCCATGAGCGCTTCATCCTCGTTGCGGAATACCTTGCCTGCACCCTTTTCTGTCTCACGATCAATGGTCAGGTAGTAGGAGCCAAGTACCATATCCTGAGACGGTACGGTAACAGGCTTGCCGTCCTGCGGTTTTAGCAGGTTATTGGCAGACAGCATCAACAGACGCGCTTCTGCCTGTGCCTCTACGGACAGCGGCAGATGCACTGCCATCTGGTCACCGTCGAAGTCGGCATTAAACGCGGTACAAACCAGCGGATGCAGCTTGATTGCACGGCCCTCTACTAGAATCGGCTCAAACGCTTCGATACCCAGACGGTGCAGCGTCGGCGCACGGTTCAGCAGAACCGGATGTCCCTTGATGACAGTTTCCAGCGCATCCCAAACCTCCGGCTTGCCGCGCTCTACCATCTTCTTCGCAGACTTGATATTGGAAGCCTGACCGGTCTGTACCAATCGCTTCATGATAAACGGCTTAAACAGCTCGATTGCCATTTCCTTTGGCAGGCCGCACTGATAAATTTTCAGGTCCGGACCTACGACAATAACTGAACGGCCGGAATAGTCGACACGCTTGCCCAGCAGGTTCTGACGGAAACGTCCCTGTTTGCCCTTCAACATATCGGAGAGGGACTTGAGCGGGCGGTTGTTCGGGCCGGTTACCGGACGGCCACGGCGGCCATTGTCGATCAGCGCGTCAACCGCTTCCTGCAGCATACGCTTTTCGTTGCGTACAATAATATCTGGTGCACCCAGCTCCAACAGGCGCTTTAGACGGTTATTTCTGTTGATCACACGGCGGTACAGATCATTCAGGTCGGAAGTAGCGAAACGTCCGCCATCCAGCTGTACCATCGGACGGATTTCCGGCGGAATAACCGGAACAACGTCCATAATCATCCACTCTGGGCGGTTTCCGGACTGGCGGAAAGCTTCTACAACCTCCAGACGCTTGATGATGCGCACACGCTTCTGGCCGGTAGCATTTTTCAGCTCTGCCTTCAGTTCTGTGCTCAGCTGCTCCAGATCCAGCTCCTTCAGCAGTTTCTGGATTGCTTCCGCACCCATCATTGCCTCGAAATCGTCCTCAAACTTCTCACGCATGTCGCGGTACTCGCGCTCGGTCAGAATCTGCTTCTTAATCAGTCCGGTGCCTTCGCCCGGGTCCGTTACGATATAGGCTGCAAAATACAGTACCTTTTCCAGCAGACGCGGAGACATATCCAAAATCAGGCCCATACGGGATGGAATGCCCTTAAAATACCAGATATGGGAAACCGGAGCTGCCAGTTCAATATGGCCCATACGCTCACGGCGTACCTTGGATTTTGTTACCTCTACGCCGCAGCGTTCACAGATCTTGCCTTTATAACGGACCTTCTTATAGCGTCCGCAATGGCATTCCCAGTCCTTCTGCGGTCCAAAGATTCGTTCGCAGAACAGACCGTCACGCTCCGGCTTCAGTGTTCTATAGTTGATGGTTTCCGGCTTCTTAACCTCACCGTAAGACCATTCGCGGATGAGATCCGGCGAAGCAAGGCCGATTTTGATTGCATTAAACGTATTGTATCCCATGCTTACTCCTCCATCTCGCCGTCATAGAAATCATCAATATCATCGCTGTCATCAAACAGATCGTCAGCTTCCATGGATTCATCCTCCATCAGCGGATGGTCACCGTCTTCTACATCGGAAACGCCAAAGCCAGCGGCTTCAAATTCAGCCTCTGTTGCGTTGGAGCGGTTCTCACGCTCTACCTGATTGAAGTTGGTAGTTTCATCATCGTCATCGGACAGGATGATTTCCTCACCGGCTTCATCCAGCACACGAATATCCAGACACAGGGACTGTAATTCCTTAATCAGAACCTTAAAGGATTCCGGAATGCCTGCTGCCGGAATGTTATGGCCCTTGACAATTGCTTCATAGGTCTTGACACGGCCTACGATATCGTCAGACTTGACAGTCAGGATTTCCTGCAGCGTATAGGCTGCGCCATATGCCTCCAGCGCCCAAACTTCCATCTCACCGAAACGCTGACCGCCGAACTGTGCCTTACCGCCCAGAGGCTGCTGGGTAACCAGGGAGTACGGGCCGGTGGAACGTGCATGGATCTTATCATCAACCAGATGATGCAGCTTGAGGTAGTACATATAGCCAACGGTTACTTCGTTGTCAAATTTCTCGCCGGTACGTCCATCATACAGTACAGACTTACCGTTCGGGTTCTTGCCGGCAGCCTTCAGTGCATCAGCGATGTCCTGTTCGTCTGCGCCGTCAAATACCGGTGTTGCAATCTTCCAGCCCATGCTCATAGCAGCATAGCCCAGATGCACCTCCAGCACCTGTCCGATATTCATTCGGGACGGTACGCCCAGCGGGTTCAAAACGATATCCAGCGGTGTGCCATCCTCCAGGAACGGCATATCCTCCTGCGGCAGGATGCGGGAAACGACACCCTTGTTGCCGTGACGGCCTGCCATCTTGTCACCTACGGAAATCTTTCTCTTCTGTGCAATATAAACACGGACCGTCATGTTGACACCAGGAGACATGTCGTCGCCAGCCTCACGGGTAAATACCTTGACGTCCACAACGATACCAGCCTCGCCGTGCGGTGCACGCAGGGAGGTATCACGCACTTCACGCGCCTTCTCGCCGAAGATCGCACGCAGCAGGCGTTCTTCTGCGGTCAGTTCCGTCTCACCCTTCGGGGTAACCTTACCAACCAGAATATCACCGGAATGAACCTCAGCGCCAATACGGATGATGCCGCGCTCGTCCAAATCACGCAGTGCGTCCTCGCCGACGTTCGGAATATCGCGGGTAATTTCCTCCGGTCCCAGCTTGGTATCGCGGGATTCGGATTCATATTCTTCAATGTGGATAGAGGTGTATACGTCATCACGAACCAGACGCTCGTTCAGCAGTACAGCATCCTCGTAGTTATAGCCTTCCCAGGTCATGAAGCCAATGAGGGCATTTTTACCCAATGCAACCTCGCCATTGCAGGTAGCCGGGCCGTCAGCCAGTACATCGCCCTTCTTCACGCGCTCGCCCAGATTGACAATCGGACGCTGGTTGATACAGGTAGACTGGTTGGAACGCAGGAACTTGGTCAGGTGATAGGTCTTTTCACCCATCGTATCATAGTTGACAACAACCTCACGTGCCGTAACACGGGTAACGGTACCGTCGCCCTCAGCCAGCGGAACAATGCCGGAGTCAACACATGCCTTGTATTCCATACCGGTGCCGACAGCCGGGGATTCGGTCTTGAGCAGCGGCACTGCCTGACGCTGCATGTTCGCGCCCATCAGCGCACGGTTTGCGTCATCGTGCTCCAGGAACGGAATCATTGCCGTTGCAACCGATACCATCATACGCGGGGATACGTCCATCAGGTCAACATCCTGACGGTCAACCTCGACGATTTCTTCACGGCAACGGCAGGTAATACGCTGATTTGCCAGACAGCCGTTTTCATCCAGCGGCTCATATGCCTGACAAATGGTATATTCATCCTCGACATCTGCGGTCATATAATGCACTTCATCCAGCACACGTCCAGTTTTCTTGTCGATAAAACGGTACGGCGCTTCAACAAAGCCGAAATCATTGATACGCGCATAGGTTGCCAGATAGGAGATCAGGCCGATGTTCGGACCTTCTGGTGTCTCAATCGGGCACATACGTCCGTAATGGCTGTAGTGTACGTCTCGCACTTCAAAGGATGCACGGTCACGGGACAGACCGCCAGGACCCAGCGCAGACATACGGCGCTTATGCGTCAGTTCAGACAGTGGGTTGTTCTGGTCCATGAACTGGGACAGCGGAGAAGAACCAAAGAATTCCTTGATCGCTGCGGTTACCGGACGGATGTTAATCAGGGACTGCGGGGTAACGATATCCAGATCCTGAATCGTCATACGCTCGCGGATGACACGCTCCATACGGGAGAAGCCGATGCGGAACTGGTTTTGCAGCAGCTCGCCAACACAACGCAGGCGGCGGTTGCCCAGATGGTCAATGTCATCGGTGGTACCGATATCATGGCCCAGACCCAGCAGGTAGCAGATGGATGCCAGCATATCATCCACGATAATATGCTTCGGGACCAGATCGTCCTTTGCAGCCTTGATGTCGTCAATCAGCTCGTCCTCCGTCTTGCCCTCTTCCTCTGCCTTTTCCAGCAGATCACGCAGAACAACGAAACGAACCTTTTCCTTGATACCGCACGTTTTCTGCGGGTTAAAGGAAACGAAATCCTTCATGTCAACCATGCCATTGCCGAACACCTTGACATGGGTGCCGTCATTTGCCTCAATGACGGTGCCGTGTACGCCGCGGCTTGCAATCCTGTTTGCCTGCTCGCGCGTGCATACATCGCCTTCCTCTGCCAGCACCTCGCCGGTCATCGGATCGGTAATGGTCTCGCAAATCTTATGGCCTACCAGACGGCGTGCAATATTCAGCTTCTTGTTGTACTTATAGCGGCCTACTGCGGAAATGTCATATCGACGGGTATCGAAGAACAGTGCATTGAGCAGGCTGCGTGCGGAATCCACCGTAGGCGGTTCGCCCGGGCGGAGCTTTTTGTAAATTTCAATGAGCGCTTCCTCAACAGTCTTGGACGGGTCCTTGTCGAGGGTTGCCAGAATGCGCTCGTCTTCACCGAACATCTCAATAATCTCAGCATCGGTTTCCACGCCGATGGCACGGATGAAGGAGGTAATCGGGATTTTTCTGTTTTTATCGATGCGGACATAGAAAACATCATTGCTGTCTGTCTCATATTCCAGCCATGCACCGCGGTACGGGATCACGGTGGCAGACAGCAGCGGCTTGTCGGTCTTGTCCAGCGTCATGCCATAGTAAACGCCCGGAGAACGGACGATCTGGGATACAATAACACGTTCTGCACCGTTGATAATGAAGGTGCCGGAATCGGTCATGCGCGGGAAATCGCCCATGAACAGCTCCTGTTCCTTAATCTCACCGGTTTCCTTGTAGCGCAGACGCATACGAACGCGCAGCGGGCATGCATATGTTGCATCGCGTGCCTTGCACTCCTCTACACTGTACTTCGGCTCATCATCCAGCTTGTAATCGATAAAGGACAGCTCCAGATTGCCGGTATAGTCGGTGATACATGCGACATCATCAAAGACCTCGCGCAGACCGTCTGTCAGGAACCACTGATATGATTTTTTCTGCACCTCGATGAGGTTCGGCATTTCCAGAACATCCGGTATTCTGGCAAAGCTCTTTCTGGTGGTACGTCCATACTGTACGTCATGAACATGTACGCCATTGATGGTTGCTTCATTTGCCATTATTTCCCATCACTCCGTTTCTCAAGTATTCGATACGCCTGGCTGCGTAGTGATTATTACTTTCCGTTTTCTTGCATCTTGACTGAAAAAATGCTAGAATATAAGTGGTTAAGGTTTCTATTGTCTCATATGGAAACTAATTCATAATATCATAATTGTGCCATTTTGTCAAGATGAGCACCCTTTTGTATACCTGTCGCTTCCTCCAGATTTTCGGAGAGAGCGGCTTTTTGTTTTATTGATTCTGTCCATTCTAGCTGCTCTTCTCACAAAAAAAGTGGCAAAGCGGCTCATTTTTTGCGGTCATTTCTATTTACCGAATTGCCGTGCGATTTGTCTCCGGTTCCTTCCAAAACGGAGAATGGTATTGGCAGTCCTCCGGCAGATGGCTTTGATCGTTGTAAAAAATAATCTCAAAGCTGCCATCCGTATCAAACTGGACACAGCTCACAGATGCATTTGCCAAAATCCCTGTCTTGAGCTGTTCAAACGGAATGCCAAGACAGCCTACACTGCATAACAGTGCATATCCATGAGATACGATCGCAATGCTTTTCCCCGGATTGTCCTGTACAATCTGTCTGATGGCAGCCGTCACACGCTCATACACCTGCCGTGCAGATTCCCCCTCCGGCGGACAAAAGTCCGGCGGATTATTGCGAAATGCATACATAGCCTCCGGATAATCCCGATTGTTTTCCTCATTGGTACGCCCTTCCAACAGTCCGCCGTCAATTTCGCGCAGATCGTCACATAAAATCGGCTGCAAGTCCAGCTTTGCACACACACCTTCGGCCGTCTGATAGGCCCGCTTCAAGGGGCTGGTATAAACTGCATCCAGCAGAACAGACGCAAACCGTTCTCCCAAACATGCCGCCTGTTTCTTTCCAACCTCACCCAGTGGGATGTCTGACTTTCCTTGAAAGCGTCCACCGATATTATTTTCCGTTGTTCCGTGACGGATAAAGTAAACTGTGGTTTTCATAACTTCCTCCCAAATAAATCAAAGAGAACACTTTAATAGAACACAAAAAAATTCGTACAAACGAAAGCCTCCCTCAGATGAGGGAGGTGGATTCGTCCATTTCCATGTTACATACACTGTAAATACTGACCATACAGCGTCTGCTTCAGCTGATCACCGATTGCATGCGCCTGTTCTACAGTAATTAACCCTTTTTTGCAGGCAACTTCCTCCGGGCATGCAACATAACGTCCTGTGCGCTCCTGCACTTCACGGATACGGTCTGCTGCCTGTAGCAGGCTGTCCGCTGTACCTGCATCCAGCCATACAAACTGATCGTTCAGCGGAATCACCTTGAGCTTACCGCGCCGCAGATATTCCAGATTGACATCTGTAATTTCCAGCTCACCACGTGCAGATGGCTTCAGACTCTTTGCAATTTCCAAAATATCGCTGTCATAGAAATACAGTCCCGGAATGATATAATTCGATTTTGGATAGCGCGGTTTTTCTTCAATGCTGAGCGCATTGCCGTTTTCATCAAATTCCACAACGCCAAACGGGCGTGGGTCATCTACATAATAACCGAATACGGTAGCGCCTTCCTTCTGTTCCTTTGCCTGCTGCATAAAGATATAATCGCGGCTTTCATCATAGAAAATGTTGTCACCGAGCACCAAGCATACAGAATCACCCCGGATAAAATCCTCCGCAACAAGGAATGCATCTGCAATGCCGCGCGGCACCTTCTGTACGGCATAGGAAATATGTACTCCCCACGTACTTCCGTCGCCCAACAGCTTTGTAAATGTCTCTTCCTCGCCATCTGGGATAATAACCATAATATCCTCAATACCTACCTGCAGCAGTATGCTGAGCGGATAATAAATCAGCGGCTTATCATACACCGGCAGCAATGGCTTGCAGATCATTTTTGTCATCGGGTACAGACGAGTCCCTTTACCCGCTGCCAGAATGAGTCCCTTCATAGCCCCAAACTCCTTTTCCTTACCTATTTTATCTTTTTCGTCGTATATTTATATATACAGACGCAGTCTTATTGTCTATTATCTCATTCATACCGTGCAATGTCAAGACAAGTTTCCCCATCTTTGCACAAACAATACAACTAAATCAACCCAAACAGGCGCAAAAGGAAAATCCATCCGGTCAATGTTACAGAAGACAGCAGCGTTGTCAGTACGATAATACTAGTAGACAGTTCGCCGTCATTATCCATATTCCTTGCCATGATATAACAGGTTACCGTGGTTGGCGAACCCAGCATAATCAGAATTGCCACCATTTCCGCCCCATGAAATCCAAGAAAAACCGCCAGAGGCAGAAATGCCGCGGGAAGGATAACCAGCTTAATCACAGATGCCACAATCGTGGGTTTGATCTTTGCCAATGCCTTTCCCCCTTCAAAGCCTGCGCCAACTACCAGCAGCGCGAGCGGTGTCGCCGTTGCCGCAACACTGTTGATTGCCTTGAGCGGGATTGTCGGAATGGTAATTTGCAGCAGGGAAAACGGCAATCCGGCAAGGATGCCCAAAATAATCGGGTTTTTCAGTACATTGACACATGCTTTTTTGATTGCTCCAGTACCATGCTGTCCGCCGTTTGCAGAAAAGGTCAGAATGATGACAGAATAAATATTGAACAGCGGTACTGCTGCCACAATCATCAGCGGTGTCAGCCCTGCATTGCCATAAATATTTTCTACAAAAGCAATCCCCAGTACCGCTGCACTGCCGCGAGCCGCGGCCTGTGAAAATGCGCCCACCATGGACTGGTCCTTCATCAACTTCGCCGTCAAAAACCAGATGCCGAGAAACATGACCGTAGTGATGCCAGCACAGTACAACACAAAGGTAAGGTCAAAATCTGCATATAAATCTGTTTGTGCAATATCCCGGAACAGCAGAACCGGCAGCGCAACCTTGAACACATATCGGTTGGCAACCGAGCAAAATTCTTCCGTGAACATCCCGATCTGTTTCAGGATATAGCCGAGCACCATGACCAGAAAAACCGGCATGGTGGCATGCAGGCTGAACAGGAAACTATCCATGCATTGCCTCCAGCTTTGTACGCCGCGGTGTCTGCAGCACAGCAATCGAACTGAAAATCAGAACCATACCGAGCAATGTCCACACTGTAAATGGGTCATGAAAAACCAATACACCGAGCAAGCTTCCCACAAGCGGTTCTACCGTTGCCAGCACCGCTGCCCGCGATGCCTGTATGCCTTTCAGACCGCCGGTATAGAGCAGGAACGGCGCCACTGTGCTGATCACCGCCAATCCAAGTCCGGCAAGCAATCCCTCGGGATGCGCCACAGTAAATGCTGCACAGTCTGCCGCACAAAACGGCGCCGTTGCAAGTGCAGCAAACACAAAGGTATAAAAGGAAACCGTCATGGCATGGTATTTCTGCAAGGCAAACTTTCCAAAAATACTGTACAGTCCATAAAACAAACCGGAACCAAGTCCCAGCAATACGGTCAGCGGCGCAACTGCCTGTGCTTGAGAAAACACGCCCGTGATGCAGGCACAGCCCACAATCGTGATAACCAGCGCCACCAGTTTCTGCTTTGTCATTTTTTCATGAAACAGGATGACGGACAGCGCCATAATAAAAATCGGAGAGGTATACAGCAGCAGCGATGCCACCGCAACACTACTGCGGGATAACGTAACAAAATAGCAGTAGTTAAATAAAGCAATGCTAATCATACCGGTTCCGACAAACATCCATGTATCCCGCAGCCGGAACCGCAACGCCTTTCTATCCCTGATCAAAATCACAAGTCCCAATACCGCTGCAGCAAGCAGATTGCGAAAAAATACAATTTGCAGAGAGGATAGCCCCTGTGCCTGTAACACACGTACAAACAGGGAAATCAGCCCCCACAATGCGCCTGCGCCTGCAACCATCCATGCAGAACGTGTCTCCACCTTCATTTGGATTCCTCCATTCTTCCGTACAAATTTACATACTTGTTCAGTATATCATAATTTTTCATCGTATTCTGTTTTTCTTTTGAAAAAAATACAGATTTTTTGAGTAATCCGACAACGAATTTTTGGCTTATCTGCGCTATTTTCTAAACTCTCAGGATTATACTGTACCATCTCAATGCTGCACTGCAATACTATAAGCTTTTTATACAAAAAAATCATGCTTATTTTGGAAGTTTTGCCACTACTTTTTACTGTTTCATTATGATATATTATTAAATGTACTTTTTAGCAGGAGTACTTGGGTACCGCTTTATACAGAAAGCGGATATAAAATGCCATACAGAGAAGAGAGACGAAATGAGACGGTTGGGTGAACTGTCTCATTTCAGTTTTCTGCCGTTTTACGATTTCCATGAAAAAAAGCTGTTCTGCAATCCAGAACAGCTTTTTTGATTACTCCTCTTCGGCAGCCTGACGCCGTGCGCGGGACGACTTCCACAGCGCAAAAAATGTCAGGATCAGGAAAATGACGCCGGATATCACACCCGGTACAATTTGCAGCGGATTTTCTTTCTGCAAAATCAGCGGTATCATATCGGCTTCACGCCGTGCGCACAGAATTGCGCAGGCAAATGCCAGAGAACGGTAATGCTTCCGCACATAGCCAAGGAAGCAAAGCAACAGCATCAGCTCAACATACTGGAATCCTACAGCGGCAAACACCAGCGATGCTACAATCAGGATAATCGGCAGGATCACACCGCCGGAGTGTTTCTTTTTCTTCTTTTTCTCCGGCTCTCCAACAGCTTCCGGCTCCTGCTCCGGCAGAAAGTCTGTCTGCTCTTCTTCCTCCGGAGCAACCATCTTGGCAGTCATCGTCCAACTGTCAGATGCCGTATCCAACCGCTCGGTCTTCAGCTCTTCTTCCGGCTGTTTTTCAAAATTCCCAAGCAATTCCTCCATCTGCTTCTGCTCCACAGTAGAAACAAAACGTTCCATTTCCGGCTCTTCAGAAGCTTCTTCTGCAGGTTCCTCTTGTGGTGTCTGGGACAGCTCTGCCTTTGGAATGACCATAGTACTGTCTTCCGCCGTTTCCGGTTCATCCGAAATCTGGAATCTTTCTGTATGTAAAACCCCGGTCATACCAATGCGTGCCGCAACGGTATCGGAAATCGTGTCAATATCATCCGGCTCCGCCATTTCTCCCGACTCTGCCTCTGACGTCTCAGCGGCAATTGGCATCTGTACCGCGCTGGTATTCTCCAGCGCTGCGTCCTCCACAGGACATTCTTCTTCCATAGCCTGTTCTTCTTCTGCATGCTCTTCTTCCATTGCATCCGCCGTATCCGTCTTTGCATCCATGCGGTGAAGCAAGAACAGCTGTACTAAAAATCCAACTACAGTAAGGCCACAGCCCATGCCGAGCGCCTGAAAACCAAAGCCAATATCCAGCAGGCCCGCCAGTGCAAAGCCCGCTATCACGCCAGCAGCGCTGGTAACGATGAGATATGCCGCCCGCATAAAGACAGCGCCCGTTACAGCGAACACCAGACCGAATACGATAAGCATACCCCAAAAGCCCTTATTGGATATTTCCGCAACAAACGTTGCCGGGATATAGCCGATCATACCGCCAATCGCGCCATATACCAGAAAAATACCCAGCCGTGGAAAACGGAAAGAAAGCAATCCCAGCACGATACCACAGACCAGCATAGCAGCTATATTCAGCAGCATGCCCTTGTCCTGTGGTACCACGTCAAAATACAACAAGGCATTTGTCGCGCAGATACCAATCATCAAACCAGCTATCACGCCATACAACGCGCTTGCCCATTTGATAAGCTTACAGCCTGTAAAGCAAAGCAGCAGCCCAAGAATCAGCAGAAGAATTTGCGCGGGCATTCCGGCATATAAAGTAGAAATCGTTTCCCTCACAATACCGAATGCATTATCCATCGTAAAACTCATTTTGTATCAACCTTCTTTATTGTTATCGTACAAGCTCTGCCCAGCGGCAGACACCCTCTACAATGCCGGACGCAATCTGCTGACGGTATTCCTGCTCCGCCAGTTTGGCATCCTCCTCTGCATTACTTAAAAAACCCATTTCCAGCAGAATACACGGAACCTCTGACCAGTTAAAGCCGGTCAAGTCACTGCGCTGTACCAGCCCGCGGCTGCGTGCACCTGTCTGTTCCGTCAACGCCCGCAAAATGATTTCCGCAGCCTGTGCACTTGGCACCTCAATTTCCGGTGTCCCCAGCAAGCTCCCTGCCGGCACCTGCATGGACATACCAGACACAGAGGGATCATCTGCACCGTCCGCATGAATACGGATACACAAATCTGCCTGTGCATTGTTAGCAATCTGTGCACGTTCTATGTTGCTGACGGTTGCTTCTTGCGTCTCGCGCGTCAGGACTACCTGCGCCCCCAGCGATTCCAATTCCGTGCGGGTCAGCTGCGCTACTGCAAGATTCAGTTCTTCCTCTGTCTGACTGTTTCCAGCAGCACCGCTGACATACGCGGGCTTGGTTTCCGACGAAAGCGGAGAAACCTGCTCCTGTCTGTTCGCACTGGTCACACCATGCCCCGGATCCAAACAGATAACCAGACCGGATAGCGGCTGTTCTGTCGCAGCCTGCTGATCCGCATCGGTAATACTTTCGTCCAGCGGCGGATCAATCTGCTCCCCTGCTGCACTTCCGATATCCGCGGAACCAGCTACGTTCGATGTACTACCACCGTCATAGCCTTTTACCGAGCTATTTTCACTTCCACAGCCACACAAAATACAAACAAGTACAAGGCTGCCTGCAATCAGTTGCTTTAACGCCATCCCTGACTCTCCTCATACGCTACAATCGTATCAATATTGGCACGCTCCAGAGAAGACAGGCGCCTGTTGATCGTCGATTCTGTACAGCTATTATCCCGACGATACCATGTTTTTGCCGCAAAATAATCCTGCCAGTGCGCGGTTGTAAAGGCATAGCCATGCCGCGCATAAATCTCATTACGGATTGCCGCAACCGTATCCTCACTCAAGCCACGCAAGTCAGAAGACGAAATATACTGCGTGTCTGTCGGCCACAGGTATCCGGAGCTGACCGATTTCGTATAATAGTTATTATCACGGACCGCACCCGTGCCGTAATAATAATAGTTATTGGTAACTGTCGTCGTGCTTTCCGAATCCGATTGATCTTCTGTATCCGGTGTCCCGGCATTACTGTTTGCATCACTGTCACTGCTTGTCGACGCCGTATTGCCGGAATTGGATTGCGTATTCTGCGCCTGTGCAGCCTGCTGTGCTTCCGTAGCAGCCGCATTCTGCTGCGCTGCCAGCTGCGCATCCTGATTCCCCTTGAGAACAACGGTAAAGCACACAATGCATACCACAAGGACAACTGCTACCGCGGCAATTGCACCGATAATAATACCATTTTTACTGCCGGATGTACCCCGGGGTGCTATATTCTGTCTTGCTCCACACTGCGGACAAAATTCTGCATCGTCCGGTATGTATGCGTTGCATCGATTACAATACATATGTGCCCCCTCCTGTGCATGTTTTATATAATCGATTTTATTATAGCACGGTGAACTGGGCATGTCACGTTTTTCCTGCTTTTTCCCGCATTTTTTATATGAAAAGACAAAAAAACTATCCCATAGAAGAAAAAACCGACTGATATGCTTCCATATCAGCCGGTCTTTGCAGCATCATTATTTTATTTTCCGACTTGGATTCTGGTCAATGCACGCTTGAGTCTGGCCTGTGCCAGCTCCAGATCACGTGCGTCCAGACGCTTTTGCAGCAGCTCTTCCGCCCTTCTTCTCGCACGCTCTGCACGGGAGATATCGATATCCTCTGCCCATTCAAACGTGGTTGCGATCAGATTGACTTCATTGTCCATAACGGACAGCATACCGCCCATGCAGGCTGCACGGCGTGTCTCGCCATTGCTGCCTGTCACACGGCATTCGCCCATGCCCAGTGCAGTCAGATACGGGATATGTCTTGCCAGAATGCAGACATCGCCGTCAATCGTGCGCACCAGCACGCGCTCCGCCTCACCGTCGAAGAATTTGCCATCAGCCGTGACGATCTTCAGATGGAATACACTCATGCGTTATTCCCCCTTCTTGGCTTTTTCAACGGCCTCCTCAATGGTACCGACAAACAGGAATGCAGACTCCGGCAGATCATCATGCTTGCCTTCAATGATCTCCCTAAAGCCGCGGATGGTTTCCTTCAGCGGAACATACTTGCCCTTGATACCAGTAAACTGTTCACCTACGGTAAACGGCTGGGACAGGAAACGCTGAATCTTACGGGCACGTGCTACGGTTAACTTGTCATCCTCAGACAGCTCGTCCATACCCATGATCGCAATGATATCCTGCAATTCCTTATAGCGCTGTAAAATCTGCTGTACTTCACGCGCAACATCGTAATGCTCCTGACCAAGGATTTCCGGTGTCAGGATACGGCTGGTGGATTCCAGCGGGTCAACTGCCGGGTAAATACCCTGCGATGCAATGCCACGATCGAGTACGGTGGTAGCATCCAGATGGGTAAATGTAGTAGCCGGAGCCGGGTCAGTCAGGTCATCCGCCGGGACATATACTGCCTGTACAGAGGTAATGGAACCGCGCTTGGTAGAGGTAATTCTCTCCTGCAACGCGCCCATTTCCGTTGCCAGTGTCGGCTGGTAGCCTACTGCGGACGGCATACGTCCGAGCAGTGCGGATACCTCCGAGCCTGCCTGGGTGAAACGGAAGATGTTATCGATAAACAGCAGCACATCCTGACCCTGACGGTCACGGAAGTATTCTGCCATGGTCAGACCGGACAGTGCAACACGCATACGTGCTCCTGGCGGTTCATTCATCTGACCATAAACCAGCGCGGTCTTGTTCAATACGCCGGATTCTGCCATCTCACCGTACAGGTCATTGCCTTCACGGGTACGTTCGCCTACGCCGGAGAAAACGGAAATACCGCCATGCTCCTTTGCAACGTTGTTGATCAGCTCCTGAATCAGGACGGTCTTGCCTACACCAGCGCCGCCGAACAGGCCGATCTTACCGCCCTTTGCATACGGGCAGATCAGGTCAACAACCTTGATGCCGGTTTCCAGAATATTGACGGCGCCCTCCTGCTCCTCATAGGACGGAGCCGGACGATGGATTTCCCATTTTTCTTCGGTTTCAATCGGCTGGCCTTCGTCAATCGGCTGGCCGAGAAGGTTGAACATACGTCCCAGTGTTTCCTCACCGACAGGAACACGGATAGAACCTCCGGTATCCTTTGCCTTTGCGCCGCGAACCAGACCATCTGTTGAGCTCATAGCGATGCAGCGTGCGGTGTTATCACCAATATGCTGTGCAACCTCGGCAATAATGATATTGCCGTCGTTGTCAACTTCAAGTGCATTGAGGAGGTTGGGAAGCTGTCCATCTGCAAATTTTACATCAAGTACCGGGCCGATAACCTGCGACACGGTACCAACGTTTTGCTCGTTCATGCACATTTCTCCTTCTTGTTATCAATCATGCAGCCGGGGATTACTGTTCCGCGCCGGCTACAATTTCGGTAATTTCCTGTGTAATCGCGCCCTGACGTGCACGGTTATACTTCAGGCTCAGATCTTCAATCATTTCATCCGCATTCTTGCTCGCCGAATCCATTGCGGTGCGGCGTGCAGCCTGCTCGGATGCATACGACTGGCACAGCGCTCCATAGAAAATACCGGATACATATTCCGGAACAACTGCATTGAAAACAGCTTCCGGGCTGGGTTCATACAATACCATATCTGTCAGATCGTCCTTGGCTGCTTCCTTGGTATACGTAACAGGAAGAACCTGCATCGCAACCGGGCGCTGTGTCAGCATGGAAACAAAGTTGGTGTACACAACATACAGCTCGTCAAACGCGCCCTTGCGGAACTCATCTGTCAGGAAATACGCAGCCTCCATGCAATTGCCGATGGTGACATTTTCCACGAGCTTATATTGATCTGTCAGCACCTCCATGTCCTTACGCTGGCAATACTCGGCAGCTTTCTTGCCTACCGGCACCGCACAAGCGGGATGTCCATGCCCTTTGATATGGCTTTCAACCAGCTTCATGATATTGCTGTTATAACCGCCGGCAAGGCCTCTGTCGCCCGCGATGATAACATAGCAGACCTTCTTGATTTCGCTCCTCGGCTCTACAAACGGAGAGGTGAAATCACGCTTGCCATAGGCAATTTTGGTCATTGTCTCGTACAGGCTGTTGAAATACGGCTCTGTGCGCTCAATGCGTTCTCTAGCGCGGCGTACCTTGGAGGACGCCACCAGCTCCATTGCCTTGGTGATCTGCCGGGTGCTCTGCACACTTTTGATGCGGAGCTTAATTTCCTTCATAGAGGCTCCCATGTCTCAGCCTCCTTATCTGGTCTTCAGAAAAGCGGCCTTGACCGTATTGATTGCCTCTTTCAGCTTTTCGGTGGTTTCAGCGCCCATCGTGCCCTTCTCGCGGACCTCTGCCATGATATCCAGGTTTGCACGCAGATGCTCATACAGCTCCTTCTCGAAGTCGAGGATGTCCTCTACCTTGACGTCGTCCAGCATATTGTTGGTAACGGCATAAATAATGGCAACCTGATTCTCTACTTCAATCGGTGCGGTGCGATTCTGCTTGAGTACCTCTACGATGCGCGCGCCCTGCGCCAGACGGCGCTTGGTGTCGTCATCCAGATCGGAGCCGAATTGTGCGAACGATTGCAGCTCTCGATACTGGGAATATGCCAGCTTCAGTGTACCGGAAACCTTCTTCATTGCCTTGATCTGTGCATTGCCGCCAACACGGCTTACCGAGATACCCGGGTTAACTGCCGGCATGATACCGGAGTGGAACAGCTCGGTTTCCAGGAAGATCTGGCCATCGGTAATGGAAATAACGTTTGTCGGAATATAAGCGGAAACGTCGCCGGCCTGCGTCTCGATGATCGGCAGTGCGGTCAGAGAACCGCCGCCATGCTCGTCGTTCAGACGTGCCGCACGTTCCAGCAGTCTGGAATGCAGATAGAATACGTCGCCCGGATACGCCTCGCGTCCTGGCGGTCTGCGGATCAGCAGAGAAAGTGCGCGGTAAGCGACAGCGTGCTTGGTCAGATCATCATATACAACAAGGACATCCTTGCCCTTGTTCATAAAATACTCGCCCATTGCGCAGCCGGAGTACGGTGCAATATACTGCAATGGAGACAGCTCCGAAGCGGTTGCTGTGACGACAATGGTGTAATCCATTGCGCCAGCCTTCGCCAGATCCTCTACCAGAGTAGCTACGGTAGAGTTCTTCTGACCGATTGCGACATAGATGCAGATCACATCTTTGCCCTTCTGGTTGATAATGGTATCGGTTGCCAGCGTGGTCTTACCAGTCTGACGGTCACCGATAATCAACTCACGCTGTCCTCTGCCGATCGGGATCATGGAGTCAATTGCCTTGATACCGGTCTGCAGCGGTACGTTTACCGGCTGACGTTCGATGATGCCCGGCGCCGGGGATTCAATCGGACGGGTTTCGGTAGCTTCAATCGGTCCTTTGCCGTCTACCGGCTGACCCAGTGCGTTCACAACGCGGCCAAGAAGAGACTCGCCTACCGGTACAGATACTACCTTGCCGGTACGCTTTACAATATCTCCTTCACGAACACCCTTGTCGGAACCCAGCATTACAATGGATACCGAGTTCTCTTCGAGGTTCATGGCCATGCCGTATTCGCCGTTGGCAAACTCAACCAGTTCGTTTGCCATTACTTTTTCCAGACCGTTTGCACGCGCGATACCGTCGCCTACCAGAATAATGGTACCGGTTTCGCTCTGCTCGATCTTTGTATCATAATTTTTTATCTGTGCCTTAATGACACTGCTGATTTCTTCAGGACGTAACTGCATAGTCTCACCAACTTTCTACTTTATGCAATCGTGTGCAGCAGGCGGCTGCGGATTGCATCCAGTTTATTCTTTACGGTGCCGTCCATCTGAAGCCCGTCCATCTGCAGCCGGATGCCGCCCATAACGGACGGATCAACCTTCTTTTCCAGCTGGATGGTCTTGCCGGTCATCTTGCCCAGCTTTTCGATCAATTCGGACTCCTGTGCGGCATCGAGTGCAACGGCGGAAACCACCGTCACGGTTTCAATCCCGTTTTCCCAGTTGTATTCTCTGCGGAACTGTTTTGCAGCGTCCATAAATTCATGGGACGCGCCGTTTTCCACGAGTACCTTTAGGAAGTTGAGCAGGTAAATATGGATTTTTCCGCCAAAGGTTTCATCCACGATGGCAATGCGCTCCTCT
This sequence comes from Eubacteriales bacterium, assembly GCA_030524285.1. Lineage (GTDB taxonomy): Bacteria > Bacillota > Clostridia > Oscillospirales > Butyricicoccaceae > Butyricicoccus_A. Next base: position 138,677 of record JAUNGQ010000001.1, on the reverse strand, counting down.
TTTTTGAGGTTTGGCGTGCCCATCAATGTCAAAAACTGCGGATTTTCCTCGAAAGCCCGTCGAAGGGTTGTGATTTCATCGAGCATCTGCTCTACGCCTTCACATTCGACTGCCAAATCGTACAGCGTTTTGCCGTATGCTTTTGCAATCTCTGTCATGAAGCCTCACCTACACCCTTGATAAATTCCGAAATCAGCGCTTCATGATCCTTTTCATCAATCTCACGCTCGACAACCTTTGCTGCGATATCCACAGCAATGCCGGAAATTTCGTCCTTCAGTTCGTTCATGGCCTTCTTCTTTTCCTGCTCGATCTGCGCTTCTGCCTTCTGCTTCAGGCGTGCAGCATCAGCCTTAGCCTCGCCTACAACCTCGTCGTAGTGCGCCTGTGCCTTCTGATTTGCAGCCTTGGTAATGTCAGCGGCCTCTGCCTTTGCATCGGCAATGCGCTTCTCATATTCATCACGCAGCTCTTCCGCTCTGGTCTGCGCTGCTTCCGCATCGGCATAGTTCTTATCGATCTCTGCCTGTCGTGCGTTCAGAACGTTCTGTACGGGCTTGAAAAGAAAGTGTTTGAGCAGCAGGAACAATAACAGCAGGTTAATCAGCTGTGTCACGATTTCCCACGGGACAATGGAAACTAGATCTAATGTCATACCCGGATTCGTTCTCCTTTCATAGAATGCATCTTCCTGTCAGACAGGAAGCACGGCTTTTCTTAGAGCTTGCCGATGAAAGGATTAACGAACATCAGGATCAGTGCAACAACGAAGCCATACAGACCGGTGGTTTCAGCCAATGCACAGCCCAGAATCAGCGTACCGGTTACAGTGCCCTGTGCCTCCGGCTGACGTCCAACAGCTTCACAAGCCTTACCAGCTGCGTAGCCTTCACCAATACCAGGGCCGATGCCGGCGATCATTGCCAGTCCAGCACCAATTGCAGATCCTGCAAGTACGATTGCTCTTTCCATAATGTTTTCCTCCTGAAAATAATCTCTGAATGTTGAAATTGAAAATAAATGTTGCTATTATGCGGCGTCTCGTCCTCTCCTTTGCCGCACACCGCAAAAGCATTGCGACGAAATGGATTGCTTAATCCGTTGCAGCAGCTCCGGCTACAAACTGCATGGTCAGCATACAGAAAATGTATGGCTGGACACAGCCGGAAAAGCAGCTGAAATAAACATTGAGCACAGCAGGGATACCGACCTGAAGGATCGGGATTGTGCTCAGAGTGCCTGGCAGCCAGAAAAATACCAGCTGGCTGATGGCGCCAAGCGCTGCATACAACAGCAGGCCGATAACATAGCCGGAGACGATGTTTGCAAAGTGACGCAGAGACATCGATACCGGTGTTGCAATTTCACTGATGAGATTCATCGGTGTCATAACAACGATTGGTTCTGTGAAGCTCTTCAAATAGCCTCCAAAGCCTTTTGTTTTGATCTTGAAGTACGTGATGAGGACAAATACCACAATACCCCACGCCAGGAACGTGTTCAGATCATTGGTTGGCGAATAAGCGCCTGTCAGACCCATAAGGGAGCTGACAACAGACATACTCAGAATTGCTGCAATAAACGGGACAAATTCTTCCCATCCAGCGCCCATGTTGCCCTTGACAAGCTTATGCGCCATCTGGACAGCCATTTCTGCGACAACCTGCCGCTTGGTCCTTGCATGAACCTGCATGTCGCGGGTCAGCCAGATACAGATACCCACAATAATAATCATTGCGATCCACGCATTCACAACGGTCTGCGTAATCGGAAAGTTAATACCGGGAATGGTATAGTACACCTTGGCGCCAGTGATGGATACCTCCATGAATCATTCTTCCTCCTTTCGTTGAAAGATAGGCAATTTTACGATTGCAATGGTGATTCTCGGGAAAAACAGCGGAACAATAACTGCAATCCAGTTAAAATATTCCACCTTGATACCGATGAGCAGTATACCAACCAGACAGAGCAGCCGCTTGGTATATGAATTCTGTAGTACCAGCTTGGCCTCCTGCGGCAGTTCCTTCTTCACAGATTTCTGAACAGCCAGCGCCATAATGAAAAAATTCAGGATAGCCCAGCCGCCTCCGAGAAGGTTGCCAAGTAAAACTGTGTAGTCAAACTTACCGAGCACAACAAAAACGATCTCCATGATGACGCTCATCGCCAACACGCCGATCGCTATCCGCTTGCTCTCCGACTTGACTGCCGGTTCAATCTTGATATTCCTCACCACCAATCGAGTAAAATTCACCTGCAACGCACCCGTTACTTGCCGGATTTCCTTCCACGTTTTTGAATTATCTTCCAGAATTTCCAGATATTAGACACGGAACCACCCAATCCAAAAATTAGAGCAAGCGCCATAATCCACAATCCGAGCTCCAGCCGATTCCGCAGCCACCCCGCAGCATATAAACATACAAGCGGCGGAATAGCTATGGAAAGTCCGAGCTGCGTCAGCAGCGTAAGATTCTCTATGCATTCTTTCAGGATTTGATGCTTGTCCATCCTGTCCTCCATCCTTTCTGAAATGCACACAAAATTCACACTTTTTCAGGTTTCTTTCATTATAACAATTCGTTATCAAAACTGCAACCATCTTTTGTATATTTTAACACGTTATGGTTCACTCATACACACTTTTTGCAGAATTTTCCACCAAAATTTTACAAAAAGTATTCTATAATCGCATAATTTCATCCAAAAAATGAATAAAAATCTTGCATTTTTGTGTGCAGGCGCACGCAGAATATAGAGACGACCGTTGTTAGCGCGCTAAAAAACGCCGTATCCTGTCTTACAGGACACGGCGTCTGGTAATCGTCTGAAATCGATCAGAATACACAATACTTTTCCATATAGGATTCCATCAGCGGGAGAATATCCGCATACTTCTTCTGGCTTTGCAGGTATTCATGTACATCACGCACATCAATCAGCGCATGCACGTTGATGCCGAACTCCTCGCCAACCTCCATGACAGCAGTCTTGCCCGCATTCTGTCCTACCTCACAGCGGTTGACTGAAATAAACATGTCGGTTACCTTGACATCAGCTGCGTTGTACAGTACAGGAAGTGTCTCGCGGATCGCAGTGCCTGCGGTGATAACATCCTCAATAATAATGATACGGTCACCATCCTGCGGCTTATAGCCTACCAGATTGCCGCCCTCGCCGTGATCCTTCGCTTCCTTGCGGTTAAAGAAAAACGGCTTGTCAATGCCATAATCGCGTGCCAGTGCGCCTGCAACCGAGGTTGCCAGCGGAATACCCTTGTATGCCGGACCAAACATCGCATCAAAATTATCTCCGATGGTTTCCTTTACCATCGCTGCATAGAACTCACCCAGCTTCGAGGTCTGCAAGCCGGTCTTATAATTGCCTGTGTTCACAAAATACGGTGTATTGCGTCCGCTCTTGGTTACAAAATCACCAAAGCGCAGTACATCTGCGCTCATCATAAATTCAATAAATTCCTTCTTTGCCGGTGTCAGCATGGAAATCATCCTTTCTGATTTTTAATATGTCCAGTATACCAGAAATCCCCCGACAGGACAAGGCGAACTGCTCATCAGCTCCCCGCTGAGTACCGCCTGAATATCCTCAATAGACATGTCCAGCCGCCGCAGGATAATCTTCCGCAGGATTTGCACATCTTTACACGTTTACGTCGGTTTACAGTCAAGTCATTTCCCAAAATCCCTATGAAAAAAGTTAAACTGTATGAAAAGAAACAAACAGCCGGCAGTAGATACCGCCGGCTGCAAAAAACAATATGGAATTACTTGTTCGGGTTCTTGATGGTCTGTACGCCATCCGGACCTGCGGAAATGATGATATCGGTTCTATTGAGGAAGAAACCGGTTTCCAGAACGCCCAGTGTGCCCTTCAGGAATGCTTCCATAGCAGCATAATCCTTGCCGAACTTGGAGTTGGTGTACTTGGTATCCAGAATGTAGTTATGGTTGTTTGTCTCGTAGATGGAGCCATCCTTATTCATACGGAGCACCGGCTCAAAGCCAGCCTCTTCCATCTTTTTGACAACATGCTTATAGCCAAACGGCAGAACCTCTACCGGCAGACCAAAATCACCGATCTCTTCTACCAGCTTCGCGCTGTGGCATACCCAGATGTTGTACTTTGCGCTGGAAGCAACAATCTTCTCACGGAACAGCGCGCCGCCGCCGCCCTTGATACCATTGAACTGCGGGTCAACCTCGTCAACACCGTCGATGCAGATATCCAGAACCGGCGCATCATTGGTATCCAGCAGCGGAATACCCAGGCCCTTCGCCTGTTCGGTAGAAGCATCAGAAGTCGATACGCACTGAATCTTCAGACCCTCTTCCTTTACACGCTGACCCAGCTTCTCAATCAGGTAATATGCAGTAGAGCCGGTGCCGATACCAACCAGCATGCCGTCCTTTACATATTTTGCAGCTTCATAGCCTGCCATCTGTTTCTCATTCATGTCAGTCACCTCATCGTCAAATGTCTTAAATCAAATTCTCTCATATTTGATAATACCATTGTAATACAGGAGGTGTCCCAAACGCAATAGATTTCCTTTTTTTCTCTGCCATAAATTTCATTCTATCATAAAAAAGCTCTCTGCACGACACAGAGAGCCTTTGCTGTTATTCGTCTGTGTGAATGACAGACACCGGACAGCCATCTGCCGCTGTCTGCGCCAGATCCTCGCATGACTCATCCGGCTGCTGCGTAACCTCTGCCAGACCATCATCGGCTATAGCAAATACCTGCGGGCAGGTTTCTGCGCATTGTCCGCAGCTGATACATCCCTCTCGGTCAATCCATACTTTCATATGACATTCCCCTTTCAGCTATTGATTCCAATCATCTGTAAAATACTCTGCTTGCTGCGCAATCCAGCCTTACTGACTGTCGGCTGGCCATTGCGGAATACCATCAGTGTCGGCACGGACTGAATATGATACAGACCTGCCAGCTGTGGATTTTCATCTACATTGACCTTGCAGACCTTAATCGCTTCGGTTTCTTCTGCAATTTCATCCACAATCGGAGACATCCGACGGCATGGGCCGCACCATTCTGCCCAGAAATCGACCAGAACTGGTTTTGTTTCCTGTAAAACAGCTTCTTTGAAGCTATCTGTTGTAACAGCAGTCACTTCCTTCATCAAAATCCCTCCTTGGTTCGCTCTTTGGACATGAAAAGCATGCCACAGTAAGTATGAAATTATACATTATAGTGATAAAATGTGCTTCAATCTATGCAAAAAGAGGACGCCTGAAAGCGTCCTCTCTGTTATCTCTTTATCAGAACAGGCCCTTGATGCGATCCCACAGGGTTTCTTCCTTTACCTCTTCTGTTTCAACCTCTTCCGGCTCTTCCTCCTCTACAACAGCTGTACGCATGATAAACTTGGTACTGGTTTCTGTTGCGGATTCCGGTGCACCAGAATAGCAGGTATTCTCTTTTGCCAACGCACGCTGCTTATCGAGCAGCTTTGCTGCCGTGCGCAGGTTGGTCAGATTTTCATTTTCTGTAATCTTGCTGATTCCTTCTTCATTATATTGAATAATACCGTCGCTCAGCTCACCAGCGCCATCTGCCAGCTGGGTGCCTGCTTCATCAAACTGGTGAATGGCATCCAGAACCTGTGCACTTGCAGACTGCAAGGTTTTCATACCTGCCGAAAGATCATCTGCACCGCCCTTTAAAGAGCTTGCGCCTTCATTGAGCTGATTAACACCGCTGGTCAGCCCCGGCACCTGTCCGTTCAGCGTATCCACACCAGCCGCTAACGAATTTGCACCGGTTGCCAGAGAGCTGGTGCCTGCTGCGAGAGTCGCTGCTCCGGAAGCTGCGGTGCTAACGCCAGCGGTATACGAGGAAATACCCTTATCCAGTCTGGTTGCACCATCCTGAAGCTGCTTGGTTGCATCAGCCAAATTAGCAACCAGATTCTTCATGCCGCCATTCAACTGAGAAGTTCCATCCTTTAGATCGGAAATACCGCTCTGCATTTTTGTCAGCCCGGCATTTGCATTGCCCATTGCGGTGCTGACGGTAGCATTCAGTTCCGATTTTACAGTAGCTGCAGCACCGCCGAGCTGTTCCACCCCATCTGCCAGCGCAAGCAGCTGCTGCTTGGCAGCTGCATTGCCAGACGCATCCGAAACCTTGGCACGAATGCTTTCTGCTGCTCCCGGATTGGTTTCCGCAAGCTGATCCAATGCTGCACTCTCCTCTGCGGTCAACCCACCGGAGGTTGTAATGCTGTTCGCCTGTGCCCGGATGCCGCTTGCAAGGCTGGATGCATTGCTGCTGACTCCATCCAATGCATTGCTTGCTCCGCTAAGATCCAGCGCTCCCAGCTGCTCCTTAAACTGTGCTACGCCTGCGGACAGCTCATCCAGACCTGCGCTGATGTTGGAAGGACCGGACAGCAGCTTCTGCATATCATCTGTACCCATAGACGCCGCCAGCTTATTCAGACCGGATACCAGCTGCTGGGAACCTTCGGACAGGCTCGCGGAGTTCTTTTTCAATGTATTCAGGCCGCCGGACAGATTACTTGCCCCATCATCTACCTGCTTTGCGCCGGCCGCCACGGATTTTGCACCGTCATCCAGCTTGCTAACGCCATCTGCCAGCGCCGTTGAGCCGAGCGATAACGTATTCATACCGGATGCCAGCTGTGCAGCGCCGTCATCCAGCATACCTGCGCCAGAAGTTGCATCAATAATACCGTCATGGAAGGCGACATAGCTGGAGGACAACTCACCGAGCTTTTCATCCAGTGTTGCACAGCCTTCAGCCAGCTCCTCTGAGCCATCAATCAGCTGCTGGGTTGCATCCTTTAATTCATCCAGACTATCCAGCGCATCGTCCATTTCCAGATCATCCGCATCCAGATCATTCAGATTGCCTGCGCAGGCAAAATACAGTGTCGGCATTTCGCCGTCCTTCATGTCACATTCAATGGTAACTTCGTCCAGCATCATATCCGTCAGAGCAGTAAATTCATCGCCCAACAGATCGCCATAGATTTCCTTCATCCCCGGCATGGCAAGAAAGCCGACAATCTGATTGTTGCTGTCCGTTTCAACTTTGCCGTCCTTTGCTTTGACATTGGAGAAATGATCAGTGGACAGGTTGGTGCCGATTACGGTGAAATACGGCTTGCAGATGGTGTACTCTTTGCCGTCAACTATAACCTGTCGGGTTTCATTATTTTTCAATACCGTCTTGATGACCAGATGTCCGCTTGCACCTTCCAGCTCGGAAGCATCGACTTCCTTGCCATCCAGTGTATACGTGATTGCCGCCTCTATTGGCATGGTTCCGGTGGATGTACCCTGATAATATACATCGTTGCCATTGATATTCCATGTCAGCTTGGAACCATTCCGGCTTGGGGTTTCATCGCCCTTGACATTGGTGATATCCTCCAGATCACTGACATCTGCAAAGTTGTTCAGTCCCTTATCGGAATGCAACCAGTCACTGACGGTCTGATGCTCTACCGTGCCGTCCGGCTGTAAGGTTGCATATACAGTTTCATTTTTTGTAATCGAAGCTGCCATTGCCGGTGTCAGCGCGCCACATGCCACCAGAGCGCTCAATACGCCAGCTGTAATTCTATAACTTTTCTTCAATTCAAACACGCTCCTTGGAATGATCAATCCAGTGATAGGTTGTTTTTTCAATCAGTGGGGTAAACAGAATCAGCATTGCCGGAAGGACAAACAGGATAACCAGCATGGAGATAATCGCACCGCGGCTGATCAACAGACACAGTCCGCGAATCAGGTCAATCCTTGATACGAAGAATAAGCCAACTGTTGCAGCAAAGAAGCTCAGACCGCTGGTGATAATACTCGGTGCGCATGTTTCAATGCAAACTGCTGCCGCCTCCTTTGGCATTAATCCATTGTTACGCTCTTCACGGAAACGGGTTGTCATCAGAATTGCATAGTCAACCGTTGCGCCCAGCTGAATCGTACCCAACACTATGCTGGAAATAAAGGCAATTGTCGAACCGGTAAAATACGGGATACCGAGATTTACCATAATTGCGCCTTCAATCGCCAGAACCAGCAATGCCGGAATAGAAATCGAACGGAAGGTAATGAGAATAATAATGAATACCGCAAGGATAGATGCAACCGAGGTCATTTGGAAGTCACGTGCTGAGGTTGTAATCAAGTCTCTGGTCATCGAGCCTTCACCAGTGAGGAGTCCGTCCGCATCATACCGCTTGATGATCTGCGTCATCTCTTCTACCTGTGCATTCATTTCATCGGTTCCCGGCTTATACTCGGTGGTAATCATCATCATTCTGTGGTCACCTGCATGGAATAACTCGCTGACACTTTCCGGAATTGCACTCTGCGGGATGCCCGCGCCAACGAATTTTTCATAGCAAAGCGATGCTTTGATGCCGTCTACATTCTCCAGTTCATCCGCCAGGCTTTTCATCTTATTGCTGTCCAGCTCATCGCTGACAATAACAAAATGATAGCTCGGCATACCGAAGTCATCACCCAGACGGTTTGTACCGGCAATACCAGTCAAATCCTGCGGCAGACTATCGGTCAACGTATAATATACATTGGTCAGGCCCTGTGCACGGAAGAATATCAATGCAATCACAACAAAAACCGCAAGAATCGATTTCGGATGACTCGTGACAGCCTTTGCCACGCCCCCCATATGCGGAATCAAAACCCGATGCCTGCTCTTTTCAATGATCTTATCAAAATACATAATGAGCGCCGGCAGAATGGTCAATGTACTAAGTACGCCCAACGCAACACCCTTTGCCATAACAATACCGATATCTGCTCCCAGTGTCAGGGACATGGTACACATGGCAAGGAAGCCGGCAATTGTTGTCAAAGAGGACGACAGGATTGAGGTGCTGGTTTTACAGATTGCGCAGACCATCGCTTCATCGTTGGGCTTATCCACCTTTTCTTCCTGATAGCGATGCAGCAGAAAGATGCTGAAGTCCATCGTTACGCCAAGCTGCAATACCGCGGCCAGCGCCTGTGTAATATAGGATATCTCACCCATAAAGATATTGCTGCCGAAGTTATACACCACCGGGAACAGGATGCCCAGCATGAAGATCAACGGTACAGCGGTATTCTCCAGAAACAGGAACAATACAATCAGGCTGAAAGCAACCGCACAGAGTACATATTTTGGAAGCTCCTGATTGACCAGCTCCCTGGTGTCCTCCAGAATGGCAGACATGCCGCCGAGGAAACAATCCTTACGCAGCTCCTGCTTGATTTGGGCAATGGCTTCCATTGTCGCATCCGATGCACTCGATTCGTCAAAGCGGACAATCAGCATTGTGGAATCATTTTTGCCATAAAGCATATCCTGCGCCCCATCCGGCAGGATTTCCTTTGGTATCGTGGCATCCAGCGCATCATAGATACCAACAACAGTATTCACGCCTTCAATGTTCCTGAATTCTTTCTCCATATCAGACACATCCGAGCTGTTCATCCCCTCAACGGTAATGATCGCTGTGGACGCAATGTTGAAGTCATGCTCCAACAGCTGTTCGCCCTCCATGGATTCCAGATCAGACGGCAGATAGCTCAGGATATCATAATTGATCCGTGTGCCAAGATAACCAAAAACGGATACAATCAACAACACGATTGCCACTGCGAGCACAAATCCGCGGCGTTTGACAACAAACCGGGCTGCACGCTCCATAACGCATGAACTCCTCTCTCTGTGAGATTTCCGGCAGTTTCCGCCGGATTATTACAAAAATGACCACTCGTCATTTTTAAGCGTACTCAGTATAGAACAAAAATGACCAATGGTCAATATGCACTTTGCTAACATTTTGCTCCAAACAAAATTGACGATTGGTCATTTTCACAAAAACTACTTTTTCGGGCGACAATTCTTGCCAAATATTTTTCTGTAGGCTATACTGGGTATGATCACGATAGGACATTCCTTGAAAAGTCTCCCTCCTTCGAGGGAGCTGTCCGCACCACATCGTGCGGACTGAGGGAGTTGTACAATCAATTGGACAAGGATTCCATTGACCAACATACTTTCTTTTTCACTCCCTCCGTCATCCGAGGGAGGCTTTATCTATGTCTGCTACAGTAGTTTCATACCGACTTGGGTATAATCACGATTGACACCGCGAACTTGGAAAGGAAAATCGTAATGAGTCAAAATATGGACTTAAAAAAAGAAGCGAAAAAGAAAAGCTTATTGCAGGCGGCCCGTATCCTATTTTTGGAAAAGGGGATTTCCAAGACCAGTATCAGTGAAATTGCGAACCACGCCAAAGTCGCAAAAGGTACGTTTTATCTGTATTTTAAGGATAAAGATGCACTTTTGGAGCATCTTCTGTACGAAATCAGCTACACCATCATCCAGCAGGCATATGACTACACGGAAGAACACCGTACCGAGAGCTTTTCGGAAAACGTTATCATCTTTGCCGACTGGATTATCAGTTATTTTACAGAGCATACAGATGTCCTGCGCCTGATGCGTCGTAATTTCTCCTGGCCGATGCTGGAGCATAGCCTTTCGACAGATCATGCTGATGATCCGCTGTGGAAAGCAATCACGATGCGCCTGCATGACGCCCCTTTGAAGGATATACACACCTCACAGGAGCTGTTCAACATTATATATATGATTGTCGAGCTGTGCGGAAATGTCTGTTATACCAGCATCATTGAACAACGCCCAGATACCATCGACAATATGAAACCGTTGCTGTATGACATCATCCGGAGGATTCTGCAATGACCCACAAACCTGCACTGATTTTTGATATGGACGGCGTAATTCTGGATACCGAACAGCTCGTCCGCCGCTGCTGGAATCTGGCGGCAGTAGAATTTGGCGCACAGGACAGCGATTCGGTATTTTTGACAACCGTTGGTACAACCCGCAAGCATACCGGTGAAATTCTGCTGGAACACTATGGCGTCGATTTTCCGGCCGAGGATTTCAATGCAGCTGTCAGTACAATCTATCATGAGATTGAAGCTGTGGAGGGAATCCCCGTGAAACCCGGTGCACGTGCGCTGCTGCAATGGGCACGTGAAACCGGCTACCACATCGGTCTTGCCTCTTCTACCCGTCAGCCCATTGTGGAACGCGAATTAGAACGAGAAAATCTGATCCAGTATTTTGACTACATCCTCGGCGGTGACCGCATTGCCCGCAGTAAGCCCTTTCCCGATATTTATGAAACTGCCTGCCGGGAAATGCAGATCGCCCCTTTCGAAGCCTATGCCATCGAGGATTCTTACAACGGCATCCGGTCATCTCACGCAGCCGGCATGATGCCAGTCATGATTCCGGATCTTCTCCCGCCGACAGAAGAAATGTCTCATCTGTGCCGGGAAATCTTCCCAAGCCTGACTGCCTTTCAGGAATTTCTGAAAAAGATATACTGAAAAAACCAAACCCGGAATTGTTTTTTGAAGCATTCCGGGTTAACATTTGTTTAAATATATAGTTATTTGTCTATCATTATAACAGATAATATCTTGAACTTATTTCTCCACTTCACCGCCGAACAGAACCCATATATCATTCAGATATTTCCGAGCGGCCTTCTGGTTTTTTCACCTCAAAACCGCTACATTTTTTGTTCCTGCATTCTATCTTTATACACAAACTGTCCGCATGAGAAGTCACTGACACACAAAAAAAGTTCAAATTTTAACGTTTTAACATTTTAAAATCCGATACATATTTTCAACCGGTTTTTATGTGATTTTCAGGCTTCACACCGGTTTCTCCAACTTTCCAAACCAAATCTGCAGAACCAAGTTTGAATAAACATTCAAACTTTGCAAGACCTTTGCTTATTTTTTACGTTTTTTATGCACAATTCCTTTTGGGAACAAAATTGCACTTTATTTCTGTTAATCCTGCAAAATAAATCTCTGCAAAACCTGTAGATTTCGGTAAATTTGCATCGTGACAAACGTTACAAAAAAGACTATGATACTACTCGAAGAGAACAAATGAGCATGGCTCACAAACATTCTGTTCTCTATCATCAGAATCGAAGGATTCAGAAAGGAAGCGATTTGAAATGGGAATCCTCGGCGAGTTAAACCAGATGGCAAAAGCAGGTCAGGTAGATCAGCTCCAAGATTATCTGAACGATGAGCTTACTCCGAATCATGAACCGAAAAGCCATATCGCAGCATATATCGGCATAAATGATCCTCGCGTTGCCGGCGCCTACAGACGCTCGGTTCGCCACAATATGGAAATCTCCATCGCTTCTCATCGTTAACTTTTGCTTTCACCTATTTTTTCATACCTATTTTTCCTATCTCTTTTCTTTGTAAAAAGCATCCCCGCAGTTTATACCACTGTGGGGATGCTTTTTTATTTTTTTCCGGTTCTTTATAAAATCTTAAGAAATTTGTGATATGCTTTTTAAAGAACATTGCGTATCCTATACCCATAGACAGCAAGGAGGACCACCTGATGAATTACCGCGTACTTGTCTGCGACGATGACCCAGCGATTTCCCGGGCAATCGGCATTTACCTTCGTTCCGCAGGCTATGAAGCTATTGAAGCGCATGACGGACTGGAAGCGCTGGATATCTGCCAGCAGCAAACCATCCATCTGGTTATCATGGATATTATGATGCCGGGTCTGGACGGTATGCGTGCTACAGAGATTCTCCGGCAGACCCAGAACATTCCCGTTATCATGCTTTCGGCAAAAAGTGAAGACGTGGATAAAATTGATGGTCTGACAGTTGGCGCAGATGATTATGTTACCAAACCGTTTAATCCGGCAGAGCTGATGGCACGTGTGAAATCCCAGCTACGGCGGTATACCGCGCTCGGCGGCATGAGCCAGACAGAAAACACCGCAAAAATTTACCGCACCGGTGAATTGGTCATTGACAATGCCTCCAAAACTGTCACCGTTGACGGTGAGGCGGTTAATCTGACGCCGCGGGAATATGGTATCCTGTGCTTTCTGACCCAACATGCCGGCCAGGTGTTCTCCATTTCCCAGATTTATGAAGCAGTGTGGAATGAACCTGCCTACAATCCGGAAAATACGGTTGCTGTCCATATCCGACGGATTCGGGAGAAAATTGAAATCAACCCGAAGGAACCAAAATATGTAAAGGTGGTGTGGGGAATTGGCTACAAAGTGGAAAAACTTCACCCGAAGCAGCTGGGTTAAGGCTGCTGCATGGCTGCTCGCCCTGCTGATGGCGGGACTGGCCGCATGGCAGGCGGTTACATTTGCGATTTATGTAACTGAAAACGATATTTCAATGATCGACGAAGATATGCTGTTCCACAAAGAAATGACAGAAACCTATCTTGCCGGAGAGCTGTACTATCCCGCTGTAGATTTATTATACCGTGCAAGCTATGGGAACGAGGAAGCTATCAAAAATGGTGATACGATCGACGAGAATGAGCTGCTTATCAGCATCTATGAAGAATATTTTAATGTTTTCTATGATTCTATAACCGAGGAAACAGCAATCAGCAATGAAGAGGCACAAAATTACCGTACCAGATATCCTGCTAAAGAGGACAGTACCAATTATCTGACCGATGATCTGCTGGACGAGTTGGTCACACAAGCACAACGTGACAATCTTATACAGGATTCCGGCGACTCTGCCAACTTCCGCAGCTGGCTCGGTTATAACCGCGGCGTATACCAGTATTTCCGTCAGCAACTGATTCAGGAAGAATTAAACCTGTTCAAAGAGTTTACCGAAGATGGGAATTCCTACAATACGTTCGATTATTATGTTTCCTGCAAGGAATCCAATACAACCCTTTGCAATATGACGGATGCTGAAACGGCTGTAGATACATTACTCGGTAAAAGTTCCAATTATCAGATGGTCTGCTCCATTTCGGATAATCAGGTCAAATTTCTTGGTAATACCATCGACTCAACGGTTCTGTCATCCTTGGGCAATGAATATACTGACTATTTTTCCAGATCCGGATATATTAACAGGAGTAGTTCTGATAGCGTGTACATCGCAATGAAACCGCAAATACTGCAAAATATGCAGACAGAATGGACGGAGAACCGTCACCCGTTGATCATGCTGTTAGCCATCGAATGCACTGCCGGAATCATCTTCCTGCTCTGCATGACTATCCTTTGCTTCGGTGCTGGCAGACGCCAGGATGATGACAAAGTATATCTTGTCTGGTATGACCGTATCTGGGCAGAAATTCTGTATATCCTGTTCTTCTGTGTACTCGGCGCATGGTGTGCTGCAATTGTCGGCACAGATAACACGTGGATTTACATGATCGATTCTGTGAAATACGCGTTGATTTGTGGTACAACTGTACTATTCGCAGCCTCCAGCCTGCTACTCCTTCTGTCCCGGGTGCGCCGAATCAAAGCAAAGCAGTGGTTAAACAGCTGGATCTGCTGGAGACTGATGCGAAACCTATTCCAAAAGTATATTATCCCCGGCAGCAAGCGTGTCTGGAACCGCTTTCTCTGGCTGTATCGCCAGTTGCGCAAGACACCACTCCGCAGGAAAATCATTCTGTTGAGTATCGGTATCCCCTTCCTGCTTGTATTTGTATATCTGTCTGCCATGTTTCTGTTCTGGGAACATGTTATGGCCCTGACCCTTTGCTTTATCCTGCTGATCGTACTGGGTGCAGCAGCCATTTGTTGGGGTATCCGTGCAGCGGACCGCTTCGAGACAATCACAAGCAGCGCAGCGGATATCCGTGCCGGTAAAACCGATACGAAAATCAAGCTTATCGGCGGCGGACCGGAAATCAATGGTTTAGCGGATAACCTGAATCAGATTTCCGAAGGCTTACAGGATGCTGTTACAACGGCGGTGAAATCTGAACGGCTGAAATCCGAGCTGATTTCCAATGTATCGCATGATATCAAAACGCCGCTCACCAGCATTATCACATACATTGATCTGCTGAAAAAATGCAATATTCCAGATGTGACGGCGCAGGAATATCTTACCGTTCTTGATCAGAAGGCACAGCGCCTGCGTACACTGACCATCGATTTATTTGATGCTTCCAAGGCAACCAGTGGTGCCATGAAGCTGGATCTGGCACAGACCGATTTTGACGCATTGCTTCGTCAGGCACTCGGTGAGCGCTCGGAACACATTGAAAAAGCCGGTCTGGATATCCGCATCCGCTCCAATCCACCGATGTATGTCTATGCGGACGGCAGGCTGTTGTGGCGGATTCTGGATAATCTGATTTCCAACTGTACCCGTTATGCTATGCCAAACAGCCGGGTTTATATTACCATGGAAGCTGCCGGAGCTTTTGTCACTTTGACTATGAAAAATATCTCAGCTGCTGAACTGAATATTTCCGCAGAAGAACTCATGCAGCGTTTCACCCGCGGTGACCGCTCCCGCCATACCGAAGGCAGCGGCCTGGGCTTGTCAATTGCACAAAGCCTTGCTGATCTGATGGGCGGCAGCTGCTATGTGGAGATTGACGGCGATCTGTTCAAAGCTGTCGTTTCTATCCCCAAATGGACCGACAGTATTTCCAACGAAAAACCGTAATACAAAAAGAAGAAACATGAAATACTTTAGCCTCCCTCTTTGAGGGAGGCCTTACACATTATTCCCGCAGGAAGCCGGCATCCACATTGCTCCCGACTGCCAAAATAGAGCATGGACCGCTCAAGCTGATATCTCCACCTTCCACACGGGTGACCATACCTCCTGCCTCACGCACAATTAACGCACCTGCTGCATAATCCCATGGATATAGGCGCAATTCAAAAAACAGCTCTGCTCGTCCGGCTGCAATGCAGCACAAATCCCATGCAGCAGAGCCGGAACGGCGAATATCCATGGAACGGTCAAACGCCTTACGTAAAAGCCGGAAGGAATCGTCAATCAGCTCCGGATAATACGATGCCGAGCCATACAGTGTTAAACCGGCCTCCAATGGCTGGCTGGAAACATGAATTGGTTTTCCATTGCGGAAAGCCCCTTTTCCACGCTGGGCAGTGAACATTTCATCCAAATACGGATGATACACCAATCCCAGCTCCAATTCACCGTCCTGTGTCATGGCGACGGAAATGACACTGCTTTTATAATCCTTAACAAAGTTTGTCGTGCCATCAATTGGATCGACAATAAATGCCTTCCCTGTTGCAATGGGATCATGTACGGTCTCTTCTTCACCGACAAAATGTGCCTCTGGTACAATTTCCAACAGCTTTTTCTGCAAAATCTCCTGTACAGCTTTATCATATTTTGTGACAAGGTTATTGCTGGTTCCCTTGGTTTCAATATTGGCGTGGGAACGGTCTGCACCCAGCATCAGCTGTCCACACTCCCGCATGACCTGCTGAATCTGCTCCATTATCATCCAAAATGCACTTCCTTTGTTTCTTTTTCCCCTATCATAGCACGGCGAACCACTGCCTGTAAACGGCAATTCTGGTGCAAATGTGCGATATATTTGGCAAGATTCTTCTATTTTTCCTCCAATTTCTCTGGTATAATATGTTCATCAGACAAAAGAGGTGGTTCTATGACAAAATCCGGACACTGGGTACGTCGTATCCCGGTTTATCTCATCGGCATGTTTTTGATGACAATTGGTGTCAATTTATCTGTACTTTCGGGACTCGGGGTCTCCCCAATCGATACAATCCCATATATTATCAGCCTGATTTCCGGTAAAAGTCTTGGACTCAGTTCAACACTGGTTTTTTCCGTCTATATTGTATTGCAGATTCTTATCCTTCGCCGGAAATTCAAATGGAAAAATCTGCTTCAAATTATACTTTCTATTATCTTCGGCTGGTTTGTCAGCTTATCCGGTATGCTTACGGGCCTGCTGCCGGCTGATCCGGTTTATCCGGTCAAATTTCTGTATATGCTGCTCAGCATGGGATTTCTCGGCACCGGTATTTTTCTGTATGTGGCAACTGATATCATGTCCATGCCCGCGGATGGTGTTTCACTCGCATTGGCAGAGGTCACTGGCAAACCAATGTCTACCTGTAAGATTTTCTTTGATTGGTCTGTTGTTGCATTAACGGTCATTCTTTCTCTGACACAGCTGCATAACATCAGTGGTATTCGGGAAGGTACATTCATCGCAGCCTTTGGCGTCGGTATGTGCATCCGTTTCTGGGAACGACATTTGACCGAACCTTTGCAGCGGTTCCTATTCCCCTGAACTCAACCGAAATGGCATCTAAAAATTATTTTCTATAGCGGAAATGCTCTCCTTCCAAATGAAAGAGAGCATTTTTGGTCTGCCATATCCTGCACAATCCAATATATCGTATTGCTTTTATATGCTTATGATATCATTACAGCAATTTCCCATCTATCGAAATCACCTGAATCCGTACTGGAATATCCTTTCCGCTTGCCTGTACAGCCTTTTGCACCATTGCAGTCAGCCCACCGCAGCAGGGAACCTCCATACGGGCAACCGTAATCGATTTGATATCGTTATATTGCAGAATGGCTGCCAACTTTACGCTGTAATCGATGTTATCCAGCTTTGGACAGCCGATGATGGTAACATGATCCCGGATAAAATCTGTATGAAAATTGCCATATGCATAGGCAGTACAGTCCGCTGCAATTAGCAAATCACAGCCGTTAAAATACGGTGCATTTGGCGCTGCAAGCTTGATCTGCACCGGCCACATGGTCAGTTGGCTCGGCGCTTCGCCTGCCACAACTTGCCTTTCTGCTTTCATGCTGTGCATACGTGCGCCCGGACATCCGCCGCCTGCCGTCTGCTGCTTTCCACGCTCTTCCATGTGTTTTTTCACAGCTTCTGCGTCATATGGTACAGTTTCCTTTTCAATAAATGTAATCGCACCTGTCGGACAGTTGGGCAGGCAGTCGCCCAGACCATCACAGTAATCATCCCGCAGCAGGACAGCCTTACCGTCTATCAGACCAATGGCGCCCTCATGACAGGCATTGACACATAATCCACAGCCATCGCATTTCTCCTGATTGATTGCAATAATTCTTCTTTTCATACCGTTCCTCCTCGTATGAATCCTTCCAAAAATCATATCCTAACGCAGATTCCGTTTTCTGCTTGCCGTTCTTTTCAAACAGTAGTATACTGCAAACAGCGTTTTATTTCCGTTGTATTTCCAACAAATCTTTTTTTATTTGATTTTTCACGAAAGGAGGTTCCAATGGAGGAAATCATTCCGATTCTACGCAGCTGCTGGCTATTTCAGGGCTTAACCGACGAAGAAATCCTTACTGTACTCGGCTGTATTTCCGTACGACGTCAATGCTATGAAAAACAGGAAATTTTATTTCACGCCGGTGATCCGATCCCACATGCCGGTATTATCCTAAAAGGTGAGCTGCATATATTCCGTGAGGATTTCTGGGGAAATCAGATGATTTTAGCCGACTTCCAGCCAGGAGATTTATTCGCAGAAGTATTCGCCTGCCTTCCAGATTGTTCGGCGGACGTATCTGCAAGAGCCGTTTTGCCTTCGGAAATTCTGTATCTGGATATGCAGCGCCTGCTGGTTTCCTGTCCCAATACCTGTCGCTTCCATACCCGCTTGATTCAGAATTTTGTTACAGCACTCGCCCGAAAAAACCGTATATTGAATCGAAAAATCCATCACCTGACTCAGCGCAGTATCCGCAGTAAGCTGCTGTCCTATCTTTCCGAACAGCGTGCACTGACCGGAAAGACAACCTTTTCCATTCCATACAACCGCCAGCAGCTGGCAGATTATCTTTCCATTGACCGCAGCGCATTATCGGCTGAACTGGGACGCCTGCGTGATGAAGGCATCCTCAGCTTTCATAAAAATACCTTTACCCTGATACAGTCGGAAACAGAATGACACAAAAACAGCCGGACAAAATCCGGCTGTTTTTTCATTCGCTTATATTGTTTTGGAAATCAGTACAGCAGACTCTGCGCGGGTTGCTGTGCCGCGCGGATTGAGCGTACCATTTCCGTTTCCGCTCATAACACCCTTGGCAACTGCCCAGTTCACTGCAGGTTGCGCATACCCATGAATACGATCTGCATCGGTGAACTTAGCTCCCAGGTCTACAGCTTCTGCGGCTGGCGATCCAAGATATTGATACAGGATCACCGCGATATCCTCACGTTTGATCGGATCATGAACACCGTATCTGCCATCTGGATAACCGCTTACAATACCCTTTTCAGCTGCCCACAGTACGGCATTGGTATACCATTTTCCCTGTGCAACATCCTGAAACCGTCCGGTATATGCGACTTCCGGACTTCCGGCAATGCTATACAGAATTTGTGCAAATTCTGCACGGGTGATCTGCGATTTTGTACCAAAGGTTACACAGTTCGTGCCTACCATATAGGAATGGTCATACACATACTGGATATTGCTTCTTCCCCAGAAGGAATCCGATACATCATAAAACGGCAATACACTCGAGTCTGCAATCTCAGTCAGTTCGGGATATTGGAACCAGCCTGCAAAATCCGAATCGTCCAGCCAGTGTCCGCTGATATTATTTACTTTACTGCAAAAATACTGGCTGGTATGCATAGAATCATTCCATGTGACATCCACACCAGTCCACTGATTGCCATACCGGACATTGTTCCACATATGCCATCCGGTGTCACTGACAACAACCGTTGCATTGATGCCTACCTGTTTACACAGCAGCTGGAATGCTCTTGCATAGCCCTCGCATACCGGACCCTTGATACTGCTGTCCGAACTGCTCAGCAGGCCGCTGGCAGCAGACCACGGCAAACCAGATACCTGTTCGGAATAGGAAGAATCGCTGATCGCATCGTCGTTATATTCGTTGTTTTCACACAGCCAGTCATTGAAATACTTCATCTTATCATAAGCTGTAGAATACTTTGCCGCATTGGCTACAACCTCGCTTACCTTTGCATCGAGCTGTGCTTGCAGCTGCTGGCGCTGGCTCAGAGAGGTAAAGCCTGCACGATATTGTGGCAGCAGATAAACGGTCATTGTGGTACCGCGAACACCATATCCCATACGGCAATAGCCATTGGAGTAAAACATCTCCGGACAGTCAGAATCCAAACAACGGTATACAACCCAGCTCAGGTTCAATGCCATTTCCCCAATCACAGTCTTATAATCATCCAGACTCAGACCAAGCTCCTGCATGCTCGGTATCGTCAGGGACACGCCAAGCTTTTTGAGTTCCTCTGTATTGCCGTTAAAAACAGCGCCGGAGGTGCCTTTGCTGATATCTGCCTTGACATTGTCATACATCTGCTTCATTGCAGGACCGACATAAACCGGGGCATAAGAAACAGAATCAAATGTATAGTACAGGCCGTCCAGCTGTTCTCCATAGGTGGAGAAAGAAGCCGTACCGTTTGCATTCAACGAAGCATTTTCCTTGTTTTCCACAGCTTCATTGCTATAATTCCTGCTGTATTCAAACTCTTCAAAATCGTCCGAATCGGCAAGCCTTTCATGCATATCCTGTGAAAGGATTTCAGGCTCAAAAACTACATCCTCCGTTGCAACAGACTTTGTCAAACTGCCTTCCTCCTGTGGAAGCTGTTCATACAAGCTGCTGATATCTGTCCCGGCCGTAGATGCATTGTCTGCATTCTGTGATGCAAATGCTGTCGGTATGAGTGTACATACCAAAGCCATGGCAAGCAGATATGCTGTCAGTCGTTTTTTCATAAGATCCCTCATTTCTCTTTTAATGATGATTATTATTGTAACATATATACCATTAAAAATCTATTGTTTCCTCTCTTTCGGTGAAATTTTCCACATAAAAAAGAAGCACAGTGCAGCCGTTGCACTATGCTTCGTGAGATACTTCCCTTTTATCCGAGAATTTCATACTTTTCGCTCATGAGTGTCACAAGAACAGCCTTTTGCGCATGCAAACGATTTTCTGATTCCTCAAAGATTTCATCCGCATGCTCCTCCAGCACCTCGTCGGAAATTTCCTCCCCGCGATATGCCGGCAGGCAATGCTGTACCATGACATCCTCCTTGCAGCACGCAAGCAGGTCATGATTCACGGTGAAACCGGCAAAATCCTGGCGACGCTTTTCCGCCTCGTCCTCCTGCCCCATGCCTGTCCATGCATCGGTAATCAGGACGTCTGCATGTTCGGCAGCCTTACGCGGGTCATTGGAAATGTCAAACTTCGCTCCCTCTGTCTGCATCTGCTTTGCAAAGGCCAGGACATCCGGATGCGGCTCATAGCCTGCCGGTGTTGCAACCGAAACATCCATGCCCGCTTTCAGGCAGCCCACAATCAGGGAATTGCACATATTGAAGCCATCACCGACAAACCCCATTTTCAGGCCCTCTAACTGTGCAAAATGCTCCCGGATGGTCATCAGGTCAGCCATCACCTGACATGGATGCGCAAAGTTCGTCAGACCATTGATGATCGGAATAGAGCCATAGTTTGCCAGTGTTTCCGCCTCCTGCTGATCATAGGTCCGGATGACAATACCATCCAGATAGCGAGACATCACGCGCGCAGTATCCTGAATCATTTCACCGCGTCCAATCTGCAAATCCCGGTTGGTCAGGAACATGGCCTGTCCCCCCAACTGGTACATACCCGCCTCAAAGGAAATACGGGTACGCGTAGACGGCTTCTGAAAAATCATGCCAAGGCTTTTGCCCTCGAGAATACGGTGTGCAATATTATGTTTCTTTTCATATTTCAGCTGATCGGCCAGATCAAGGATTGCTACAATTTCATCCTTTGAGCAGTCGAGCAGCTTGAGAAAATGCTTCATCTTCTTTCACTCCTAATCTATATGTATCAGAGCGACTGCTCTGTATCTTTAATCTCTTACCTCATGCCGAAAGCCTCTCTCTTCGAGGGAGGGGAACCTCCGCGCAGCGGTGGTGGCCCTTGGTGCAGGTTATTCTGAAACGATTATCATGATTCCATAAAGCAAGTTCGGCATGGTTTCAGAATACCGTCTTCATAACGGCCAGCGCTTCATCCATTTCCTCATAGGAAATCGACAGCGGCGGCAGCAGACGGATGACATTGGCGCCGGCAGTCAGAACCAAAACGCCCTTTTCCATGATCTCGGCAACCAGTCCGGCACGCTCCTCCTGGTCAACAACAATGCCAACCATCAGGCCCATGCCGCGCACGTCCTGAATCTTGTCAGAGCCCATTGCCAGCAGCTGCTTTTTCAAGTATTCGCCCTTTTCACGGACAGACTGTAAAAATTCCGGTTTGGTTACCTCAGACAGTACGGCATTGGCAGCTGCACAAATCATCGGTGTACCGCCGAACGTAGTCGCATGGGTTCCCGGGCCGAGAACATCTGCGCACGCCTTGGATGCCATCACAGCACCAATCGGGACGCCGCCGCCAAGGCCCTTTGCCATAGAGACGGCATCCGGCATGATATCATACTGCTGGAAGCAGAACAGCGAGCCGGTTCTGGCAATACCAGTCTGCACCTCATCGATCAACAACAAAA
Organism: Eubacteriales bacterium; assembly: GCA_030524285.1. Taxonomy (GTDB): domain Bacteria; phylum Bacillota; class Clostridia; order Oscillospirales; family Butyricicoccaceae; genus Butyricicoccus_A. The sequence goes on along the minus strand of JAUNGQ010000001.1, from coordinate 116,160 downwards.
GGTCATGCTCACGGCAGTATGCTTCAACCTGCTTGACAAATGCAGGATCCAGCGGCATGACACCGCCTTCACCCTGGATCAGCTCCATCATAATCGCACAGGTGTGCTCATTGACTGCGGCCTTGACAGACGCAAAATCGTTTGCCTTGGCATAGGCAAAGCCTTCGGTAAACGGGAAGAAATACTGATGGAACTTGTCCTGACCAGTTGCCTTCAGCGTTGTCACCGTGCGCCCATGGAAGGAATTATACAGCGTTACGATTTCAGCGCGCCCTTCACCGTACTTGTCATAGGAATACTTACGCGCCAGCTTGATCATACCCTCATTGGATTCTGCACCGGAATTGGAAAAAAATACCTTCCCCATGCCGGTTTGCTCAGCCAGCGTCTTTGCGGTCTGTACCATCGGTTCGGTGGTAAACAGATTGGATACATGCATCAGCTTGTGCGCCTGCTGGGTGATTGCATTGATAATCTTCTCATTGTTATAGCCAAGGCAGCATACACCGATACCGCTGGTCAGGTCAATATATCGCTTGCCCTCTACATCCCAAAGCCGGGCGCCTTCGCCGTGATCCAGTGCAATGGAAAAACGGCCATAGGTAGGCATTACATATTGATTTTCCTGTTCCTTTAGCTCATGATATGTCATTTTCTGTCTTCCCTTCTATCAATAGAACATCGTGCCGACGCCCTGATCGCTGAACAGCTCAATCAGGATCGAATGCTCGACGCGTCCGTCCTGAATATTCGCCTGATGTACACCCTCACGAACTGCTTCCACACAGCAGTCAACCTTTGGGATCATGCCGCCTGCAATGACGCCGTCTTTAATCAGCTTCGGTACGGCGGAAACCTTGATCTCCGGCAACAATGTATCTTCATCGTTGCGGTCAAGCAGCAGTCCGCGCACATCCGTCAGGAGGATCAGCTTCTCTGCCTGCAAAGCAACTGCCAGCTTGGCTGCCGCCAGATCGGCATTGATATTATAATTGGTATCGTCATCCACACCGAGCGCCACAGTGGATACAACAGGAATATAGCCATGTTCCAGCATGTCAACAACCGGCTCCGGATTTACCTTCACGATTTCACCGACATAGCCATAATCGGTACCGTCTGTATCCTTTTTACGCACTGCCTGGAACATCCCGCCATCCATGCCGCTCAGTCCAACGCCAGTACCGCCTGCTTTACCCAACAGGGATACCAAATCCTTATTGACCTTGCCGCACAGAATCATCTGTACAATATCCATGGTTTCCCGATCCGTATACCGCAGGCCCTTGACAAATTCGGATTTTTTACCGATCTTTTTCAGCATGGCGCTGATTTCCGGCCCGCCACCGTGTACGACAACAACGCGAACGCCGACAAGGCTCAGCAGGACGATATCATGGATGACAGCATCCTTCAGGTTTTCATTGATCATGGCATTGCCGCCGTACTTGACAACGACGGTCTTGCCATAATATTTCTGGATGTGCGGCAGCGCTTCAATCAGCACCTGCGCACGGTTCAACATCATTTTTTCCGATAATTCAGACATGTTTGCGTTCCCCCAAATTACGTACGATAATCGCCGTTGATCTTTACATAATCATAGGTCAGATCACAGCCATAGGCTGTTGCTTCCGCATCGCCTTCCTGAATATCGATATCAATGGAAACTTCCTTCTCCAGCAGAATCTTCTTTGCAACATCCTCGTCAAAGTCCAGACCCTTGCCCTTTTCACATACAGTGATGGCGCCTGCTGCACTGGAAAAACCGATGCTGACATATTCCGGACGGAATGGTGCTTTGGAATAGCCCATTGCACACAGAACACGTCCCCAGTTTGCATCAGCACCGAACATTGCTGCCTTGACAAGACTGGAGGCAATGACTGCCTTTGCCAGACGCTCTGCGTATTCCTCTGCACGGGAGTTCTTGACGGTACAGGAAATCAGGCGGGAGGCGCCCTCGCCATCTGCTGCCATCTTCTTTGCCAGCGTCAGCGCAACCTCATACAGCGCTGCATAGAACACATGATAATCCTCATTCTTCCAATCAATCAGCTCATTGCCTGCCATTCCGTTTGCCATAACAACACAGGTATCATTGGTGGAGGTGTCGCCGTCAACGGAAATACGGTTGAAGGTATGCGCTACCACGTCCTGCAATGCAGTGCGCAGGATAGACGGGTCAACGGCACAGTCTGTGGTGATATAGCACAGCATCGTACCCATATTCGGATGAATCATGCCGGAACCCTTTGCAATACCGCCAATACGGCAGGTCTTGCCGCCACAGGTAAATTCCACCGCTGCGGTCTTTTCCACCAGATCGGTGGTCATAATCGCATGGTTCGCTGCTGCGGAGCCATCGGTAGACAGCTTTGCTACCAGCTCATCCATGTGCGCTTCAATAGCTTCAATATTCAGGCGCTGACCGATCACACCGGTAGAGCTGACCAGAACCAGCTCCTCCTCAATACCGGCTGCCTTCGCAGCAGCGGCTGCCATGCGTTTTGCATTCTGCGTGCCATTCGGTGCGCAGGCATTGGCATTGCCGGAGTTTGCAACAATTGCCTGTGCAATACCATTTTCCAGATGCTCCATGCAGACATACAGTGGCGCTGCCTTGACACGGTTATTGGTAAACGTAGCTGCGGTAGCGCACGCTACATCACTGACAATCAATGCCAGATCATTTTTTTCCTTCGGGCTGTTTTCCTTGACGCCGCAATGAATACCGGCTGCACGATAGCCCTTTGCGGCACAAACGCCGCCTTCGATTTTTTTCATATGATTTCCTCTTTTCACAAGGCTTCCTCAGAGGAGGGAGCTGTCAGCGAAGCTGACGGAGGAAGTAAAAAAAGAAACCACTCTTGCTACAGATAACTCTGTACTATCCGGTTTCAGGCTACGTACTCCCTCCGTCACGGCTTGCGCCGTGCCACCTCCCTCCAAGAGAGAGGCTTCTGCTTCGCGCATATGTTTCAAACTTCTTACTTCGTCAGTCCTGCGGCTTCTTCAAATCCCAGCATCAGATTCATATTCTGGACTGCGGCGCCGGATGCGCCCTTGCCGAGGTTATCAAACAGAGCAGTTACAATCGTCTGCTCCTCATGTCCGCAGACAATCAGCTGCAAACTGTCGTGTCCTGCCAGCGTATTCGCATAAATGACGGGTTCTTCACCGCCAAATGGCGCAACGCTGACAAATGTCTGACCTGCATAGTATTCCGCCAGCTTCATATGAATATCCTGTGCTGTCGGCTGTCCCGGCAGGTTCTTATTGTGCAGCATAATCGTAGATGCCATGCCCTTGTAAAAGTCACCCAGAATCGGGACAAATACCGGCGCGGTTTTCAATCCACAAACATGCACCATCTCGGGCAGATGCTTGTGCTTGAGCGCTGTACCATAAATACGATGGGAATCATGGCGCGGGTCACGGTTTGCATCCTCATATTCCGCAATCAGCTTCTTGCCGCCGCCGGAATATCCGGTCAACGACGAGCAAGTCAACGGGTAATCTGCCGGGATGATACCCAATTTGACCAGCGGATACACCGAGGAAATAAAGCCGGAAGCATGGCAGCCCGGATTGGCAACGCGTTTGGATGCCTTGACTGCTGCGCGATGCGCATCAGACAGCTCTGGGAAACCATAATCCCATGCCGGATTGGTACGGTGTGCTGTGGAAGCATCGATAAACCGGGTTTTATCGTTCTCGCACAGCGCCACAGCTTCCTTTGCAGCAGCATCCGGCAGGCATAGGAATACAATGTCCGCTGCATTGATAAACTTTTTGCGCTCTGCCGTATCCTTGCGCTTGTCCTCATCGATAAGGATTAAATCAATATCATCGCGGGAGCCTAGGCGTTCAAAAATCTGTAAGCCGGTGGTTCCCTCTTTGCCATCAATATAAACAACAGGCTTCATGGTATTCCTCCTGTCTTACGTGCGCAGACCGGCACGCATGGTGACCAACTGCTCCTCTGCATCCGCAAGGAAGTCCTCGATCTTTCCAATCTGGCGGGAAACCTCCTTCGGAGCCGGACCGCCGATGACAGAACGTCCCTCGACGCAGGTTTTCAAATCCAGTGCGTCATATACATCCGGACCAAAATCATTGGAAATGGATTTGAAATCCTTCAGGGTCATGGTTTCCAGCGTCTCATCGGTGCGGATACAGGTATTGACCAGTCTGCCGACAATCATATATGCATCGCGGAACGGTACGCCCTTCTTAACCAGATAGTCAGCGCAGTCGGTTGCATTGATAAAGCCGCGGCTTGCCGCCTTACGCATGTTCTTCTTGCGCAGGGTCATGGTGCGGAACATCGGTGCAAATACCTCAAGGCACTGCTTTGCCGTATCAATTGCATCAAAGACGCATTCCTTGTCCTCCTGCATGTCCTTGTTGTATGCCAGCGGCAATGCCTTCATGGTGGTCAATAACGTCATCAGATCGCCGTAAACGCGTCCGGTCTTGCCGCGGATCAGTTCACAAACGTCCGGGTTCTTCTTCTGCGGCATGATGGAGGAGCCAGTGGAATAGGCATCATCCAGTTCAGCAAAACGCCACTCCCAGGAGCACCAGGAAATCACCTCTTCCGACAGACGGGAGAGGTGCATCATCATCATGGACAGGCAGCTCATCAGCTCGATGCAGTAGTCGCGGTCAGAAACACCGTCCAGCGAGTTATCGGTCAAACGTGCAAAGCCCAGCTGATCGCAGACAAACTGGCGATCAATCGGATATGTGGTGGAAGCCAGTGCACCGGAGCCGAGCGGCATTTCATCCATACGCTCATAGCAGTCCTCCAGTCTGGAAATATCACGGCGCAGCATCTGTGCATATGCCATCATATAGTGACCGAAGGTAGTCGGCTGTGCACGCTGGAGGTGGGTATAGCCCGGCATGACAGTATCCAGGTTTTCCTTTGCCTTGGCAACCAGCTCCTTTTCAAAGTCAATGGCCAGCTGCATGATCTCACAGATTTCCTTCTTGACATACATACGCATATCAAGGGCCACCTGATCGTTTCTCGAACGTGCAGTATGCAGGCGCTTGCCCGTGGCGCCGATGCGGCTGGTCAGTGCAACCTCCACGTTCATATGAATATCTTCATATTCCGGATTGAATACATCCAACTCTTCCTTCTCGATTTCAGAGAGGATTTCCTTCAAGCCTTCCACAATCTTTTCTGATTCATGTGCTTCGATGATACCCTGTCTGCCCAGCATGGTGGCATGTGCGATCGAACCGGTGATATCCTCACGGTACAGGCGTCCATCGAACTGAATGGAAGAGTTAAAGTCATTTACAACGTCATTTGTTTCCTTCTGGAAACGTCCAGCCCAAAGCTTCATATGGGATTTCTCCTTTGGAATCGTCCGGTATCCTACCGGTATTTCGTGATATATGCGGCAAACAGTACCGCAGGCAACCTTCTTCTATAACGCACAATGGGCGGACAGCCAGTCCGCCCGATTGCAGCAATCGTTTCCGATATAATTGTATCAAATTACTCGACTGTCGGGAATGCCAGACCCTGCTCCTTTTGCAGTGCAGCATCGTTCATGGCACGGACCTTCAGCGGCAGGCCGTACAAATTGATGAAGCCCTCGGAATCTGCATGGTTATACGCTTCATCTGCATCAAAGGTAGCCATCGCCTCAGAATGCAGGCTATACGGAGAGGTGACAGACGCCGGAATGATGTTGCCCTTGTACAGCTTCAGCTTCACGTCACCAGTAACGGTCTTCTGCGTTTCATCGACAAATGCGCTCATTGCCTTGCGCAGCGGCGTGTACCACTGTCCGTTGTATACCAGTTCGCCGAACTTCATTGCCATCTGAGCCTTATAATGTGCGGTCTCTCTGTCCAGTGTGATCTCTTCCAGCTTCTTATGTGCAGCATACATGATAGCGCCGCCCGGTGTCTCATAAACACCACGGCTCTTCATACCAACCAGACGGTTTTCCACAACGTCCAGCAGACCGATGCCATTTGCGCCGCCCAGCTCATTGAGCTTGTTCAGCAGAGCCACGGAATCCATCTCTACACCGTCAACAGCAGTCGGAACGCCCTGCTCAAAATGAATGGATACGTACGTCGGCTTATCCGGAGCAGCTTCCGGAGAAACGCCCATTTCCAGAATCTCATCATACTTCGGCTCGTTTGCCGGATCCTCCAGATCCAGACCTTCATGGGACAGATGCCAGATATTCTTGTCCTTGGAGTAGTTTGTCTCACGGTTAATCTTCAGCGGAATATTATGTGCTTCTGCGTAATCGATTTCCTTATCACGGCTATCCAGCTCCCAGAAGCGCCACGGAGCCAGAACCTGCAGCTCCGGTGCAAATGCCTTGATTGCCAGCTCAAAACGTACCTGATCATTGCCCTTGCCGGTGCAGCCATGTACGATGGTGTCACAGCCCTCAGCCTTTGCGATCTTAACCAGTTCCTTTGCAATAATCGGACGTGCAAAGGAAGTACCCAGCAGGTAGCCCTCATAATCAGCGCCAGCCTTCATCGTCGGGATGATGTAGTCATCTACAAATTCCTTGGTCAGATCCATAACATACAGCTTGGAAGCGCCGGTAGCCAGCGCCTTTTCCTCCAGACCGTCCAGTTCGCCAGCCTGACCTACGTTGCCGGAAATTGCTACAACCTCACAGCCATAGTTTTCCTTCAGCCACGGAATGAGTACGGAAGTATCCAGACCGCCGGAATATGCGAGTGCAGCCTTCTTAATGGTGATATCCTTGGTAGCAGTAGACATTTTATATATTCCTCCATGAAATAGGCGGATTTGTTTTGTGCAAAGCGCAAAAACCGCGTTTTTTCCACTTCAACCGCCTCGTTTTTTGTCATGACCATATTATAAGCCTGATATAGCCGGAATGCAAGAAAAACTTTTAAATATTTTATAAAATGTATATTTATTCATACCGTCTATTACTTTTCCGCAGATAAATTCTCCTGCAATTCCTTTCTCCCCTAAAATCAGTTTGATATCTACACAGAAAACACGTGATTTTTACACATTTTTTGTGTCATACACTTGCAAATTCCCGTGTTTTATTTTATGATAGCCTTGATACGCGGAGTGGTAATTTATAAATGCATAATCAAACAAATTTCCCCTCCATTCGTATAAGCCCGCAGATATATGCTGTCTGCGGCTGTGCATTCCCCGTCAAAGGAGGTTCTTTTCATGAAACAATTCCGCCGATTTTTCTGCCTGTTTCTCTCCGCAGTCCTTATATCAGGCATACTGGCCGGCTGCGGCAATAAAAAAAGCGATGATGCCGACGCTGCTTCAGCAAACAACGCTTCCAGCGAAACCCTGACCATTCAGGATGACGATACCATGCATCTGAATATGCTGTTCTCCCTCATGAGTACGCCGGATAACGGTGTCACCGAGCTGCTGGGTGACGGAAATCACCAAAAGTATAATGCAGATGGCACACTTTCGCAGCGTGAATATGATGGTATTGTCTACGGTCAAAAGGTCTCTTTTACCGTATCTTATAATGAATACAATGATGTAGATTCCATTTATGTTACATTTGGAAAGTCTGTAACCAAAGAACAGGTCATTCATGCCATGACAGAGCTGCTTGGGCGCGAGCCGAATGACAGCGGCGCATGGACAACGGATACTGCAACCGTCAACATCACACAATCGGATGGTTATATCTGCATTACATTAAAGCAGTATGAAGCAGAAGCCACCGAGGATTCACACCAGTATTAACCTTCATTTTGTCTCCCTCTCAATGAGGGAGACTTTGTTTTACATGGATTTTACGATCTGATGGTTTGAAACTTTACATTTCCTCCTTACAATAAAGCAGAGAATGAAAGAAAGATCTGAGATAACAGGAGGAATATGATGAACGATGTAGCAACCACATTGTTCGGTCTGGCTGGCGGCCTTGCCATGTTCCTGTTCGGTATGAACAGCATGAGCGATGCCCTGCAAAAAGCAGCAGGCGAACGCATGAAACAAATTCTAAGTTTTTTAACCCGTAATCCGGTTATGGGCGCACTGGCCGGCGCTCTGGTAACGGCAGTTTTACAGAGTAGCTCCGCAACAACCGTTATGGTCATCGGCTTTGTCAGCGCAGGGCTGATGACCCTGCCGCAGGCAATTTCGGTCATCTTCGGCGCAAATATCGGTACGACGATGACCGCTCAGCTGCTGGCATTTAAAATCAGTGATTTTATTTACCCCATTATTTTTATCGGCTTTATTATTTATTTTATCAGCAAGCACGAGAAGGTCAAAAGCATCGGTATGGTTATCTTCTCCTTCGGCCTGTTGTTCGAAGGCATCGAGATTATGGGCGGCGTTATGAAGCCGCTGGCCAGCAGTCCGATCTTTACGGATCTCATGGCACGGGTTTCTGAAATCCCCGCCCTCGGCATTTTGCTCGGCGCCGTTATGACATTGATTGTACAAAGCTCCTCTGCAACCATTGCCGTATTGCAAAACTTCGCTTCGCAGGCAGGTCCGGATGGTGTTACCAGTATCATGGGGCTTGCCGGTGCGATTCCGATTCTGCTCGGCGATAATATCGGTACAACAATTACCGCCCTGCTCGCTTCCATCGGACAGTCCAGGGCAGCCAAGCGTACCGCGATTTCCCACAGTATTTTTAATATCAGCGGCAGTATTGTATTTGCTTTCCTGATTCAGCCATTTGCAGCATTGATTACCTTTATCTCTACCAGGGGCAACGAAGTGGATGTCATTGCCCGTCAGATTGCCAACGCACATACAACTTTTAATATCGTATGTACGCTGATCTGGCTCCCACTGATTCCACTGATGGTCAAGATTGTCACCTTTATCATCCGTGGTGATGACACCATGGAGCAGATTAACTATCAGCCAAAGTATTTGGATAACAACATTCTCGATCAGCCGGTTGCCGCCATGTATCTGATTTCCCGGGAAATCGAACGCTGTGCAGGCTTCGCTTCCGGTATGCTGCATTCTGCAAGAGCCGTACTCATGGGTGATCTGGAAGCTGCTACTTTTGACAACAGCATACAGGCGGTAAAGCGTCTGCGCGAAAGCATTGCAGAATATACCACGCGCCTGCTCTCCCGCGGCGGCCTGACCGAAGCACAATCCGAACAGACTGTCGGTCTGCTATATGTTATCAACAATGTAGACCGTATTGCAGACCGCAGCGAAGAAATCGCACAGGCTGTCCGTCAGCTAAACAACGCCGGACGGAATCTTTCCGACGCAGCCATCGCTGAGCTGGATGAATGTTACAGCATTGCGGAGCGGTTATTCCTGCAATCCATTGCATCCATCCGAACCGGTGATGTTGACCTTGCCCACGCGGTCATGCTGGACAAGAAAAAAATGCGCAAAGCACAAAAGCGATTCAACAAGGCACACGTTGTACGCATCAAGAATGGTGAATGTAATGCCGACTTGACCAGTGATTTTTCAGCAATTCTGTATGGTCTGGAACGCATTGTAGACAACTGTGTCAGCATTGCAGAAGAAGCAATGGATCATATCACCTTTGTTGATCTGGATGAATCTCAAATTCGTGAGCTTGCAGCCAGAACAGACGCAATCTCAGTACCGGTGTCGTCTGGAAGCTCGCCAGCCGGAGCTGTATAAGCAAATCAATTCCCTATTTTCTCTTTTTCTATTGGACACAACATCCTGACAATTGTGTGCTCAGTCAGTCGGAAAAGCCGCCGCCCAGCGGCTTTTCTGCTGTAAAGAATACCATGTCAAACCAAAGGCTCCCTGTTCACGAATCTCAGTGACAGAGAGCCTCTTTTTCATCCAGGATAAATTTCTGATTACTGTGATAACGCAGCAGCAATCAGCGCATTTACTTCCTCCTTGCTATATATGGAGACCCCTTCTCCCGGATAGATGGTATCATAGCCGGATACTGTAAAATCCGACTGTGTGCCCTCAGCAATCTGTAAAAGGGGCTGTGCAGATCTTGCCGCCTGCACAAACAAAATGTGGTCATTTTCTCCGGTTGTAAAATGAACTGTCCTGGTATAAGCGGTTATATAGGACTGGCGGAAAGCGCCATCCGGCACATATTTGTGATGCATCACATCTGCAATATCGGTCTCTGTAGACGTTGCAATTTTCAGCCACCATAATCCCTCTTCCGCAGCTGTTTCTTCCACAATAACGGAATATGCTGTCGATGGCTTGACATACAGCACTGTCAACGCATGATAATCGGCATTTTCCTGCAACTCGAGGATTGAACCCGCTCCGGCCAATGTATAGCCTTCGATATAATTTCCATCAAACAGATTTGCTGTCGATATCCGCAGAAATGTAGTATTTTCCGGCTTGATCTGCCCGATACCGTTTGCGTCAACCTTGCTTGCACCGTTTTTCAGCGCCTGTGCCGCCATCCCTCTTGCGATAATATCAGAAGCCATCAGATTGTACCTCCAAATAAAACCCATGTACGGGACATCGCATCGAAAAGGAAAATAGAACCCGTATCCATTTCGATAAAAAAGCTGCCATTTGCAATCGTGCTGCCGGAAAATGTTGCCGTAGGCTTTCCGTCGCTCGAAAGTCCACACAACTCAAAGCGTGTGGATTCTTCATTCAGATAATTCTGCGAGAGAACTGAAACCATAATAAGAAATCCTTCCTTTCATAAAATATAGCTCATAATAACAGAAAGAAAGAATTTGTCTATGTCAATTCATTTCAGCGCTGTTGAAAAGCGTGCTATGCCTCTGTTTTTTCCGCTTGAGTGTTTACATAGAAAAAAGTCATATCCGTTTTTTATGTAGATCTACACCCAGATTGGAAAAGGTGACAAAATTTTGTTTTCTTTTTGCAGAAAAACAACAAAATTGCACAAGAAACACTGGAATCTTCCTCCAATACATGGTATACTATATGGTGTTCTTAAGGAAATACTTTCTATATAAGAAACTGTTTGTACGAGAATTTGAGATTTTATAAAAAAGGTGGAATTTGTAATGGCAATGGAACTGAAAATGACCGGTCTGACCTCCTTCGTAAACGAAGAAGAGATTACCAATATGAACCCGCTGATCGATACCTGTAATAAAATGCTGCTGGAAAAATCCGGTGCAGGTAACGATTTTCTTGGCTGGGTAAATCTCCCGCTGGAATATGACAAGGAGGAGTTTGCACGCATCCAGGCTGCTGCCCGGAAAATTCAGAAGCAGTCCGATGTACTGGTTGTTATCGGTATCGGCGGCTCGTATCTGGGCGCACGTGCAGCAATTGAGTTCGTCAAAGGTCAGATGTACAATGCAGTCCGCGAGGAAGGTATTCCGGAAGTTTACTTCGCAGGTAACAACATCAGCTCTGCACAGATTAACGATATCATCAAGGTTATCGGTGAGCGCGACTTCTCTGTCAATGTTATCTCCAAATCCGGCAGAACTACCGAGCCGGCTATCGCATTCCGTATCTTCAAGGCTCTGGCTGAGAAGAAGTATGGCAAGGAAGGTGCAAAGGACCGCATCTATGCTACTACCGATAAGGCTCGCGGTGCTCTGAAGGAATTGGCTACCGCAGAAGGCTATGAAACCTTCGTTGTACCAGATGATGTCGGCGGCCGTTTCTCTGTCATGTCTGCTGTAGGCCTGCTGCCAATCGCAGCCGCTGGCATTGATATCGAAGAATTGATGAAGGGCTATGCAGCATCCCGCGAGGCGTTCACTGACGGCACGACTGCTGACAACGCCTGCTTCCGCTATGCAGCGCTCCGCAATATCCTCTACCGCAAGGGCAAGGGTACGGAAATCCTCGTTAACTATGATCCGTCTCTTGTTATGTTCGGTGAATGGTATAAGCAGCTGTATGCTGAATCCGAGGGCAAGGATCTGAAGGGCATTTTCCCGGTATCCGCTGCATTCTCTACCGATCTGCATTCCATCGGTCAGTTTATTCAGGACGGTACCCGCAACCTGTTTGAGACAGTTGTATGGGTCAAGGAGCAGCGTTCTGACATCGTTCTGGAAAGTGCAGACAACGATCTGGATGGCCTGAACTATCTGGCTGGCAAGACCATGCAGTTTGTAAACTCCAAGGCATATGCAGGCACTCTGCTGGCACATGTTGACGGCGGATGCCCGAATATCCTCATCGAAATCGACAAGGCAGATGCTTACCACTTCGGTTATCTGGCATACTTCTTCGAGAAGGCATGCGGCCTGAGCGGTTATCTGCTGGGTGTTAACCCGTTCAACCAGCCGGGCGTTGAGAGCTACAAGAAGAACATGTTTGCTCTGCTTGGCAAGCCGGGCTTTGAGGAAGAAAAGAAGATTTTGGAAGCGCGTATCAACGGTTAAGTTCCAATCCGAATATCGTCACAGCCCGCCGTTTGGCGGGCTGTTTTTTATCAAAAGACTTCGTTTATACGAAAAAAGAGGTGAATCATCATGACTCGATGGAATCTAATCTTATCCGGCCGTGTACAGGGTGTCGGCCTGCGCTACCGCGCAAAATACGCGGCACAGCAGTTTCAGGTAACCGGCTGGATACGTAATCTGAACAACGGCGATGTAGAGTTGGAGCTACAGGGCGAGCAATATAACATCGACAGCCTTTTGGAATATTTGCACCGCCTGCCCGGTATCCGGTATACCATTCTTCAAGCAGAGGAGATCGAACTATCGGAGGAAAGCCGATTTTGGATTAAAAGCACATAAAAAGGCTCCCGCTTCGAGGGAGCCTGATAGAGGAATACACTCATGCACTCAGCAGTACAAGACCCTCTAAGAGGGAGCCTAGTCCGTATTTTTTCGGCAAGAAACCGATCACGTTTTTATGCGTTTTCCATGATTGCCTGAACAGCAGTAGCAGTATCTGTCTGCGGGAACAGCTCATAGCCGACATAGCCGGTGTAGCCGCACGCCTCCAGATGTCGAATCACTGTTTTATAATTGATTTCGCCAGTACCCGGTTCATGGCGTCCCGGTGCATCTGCTACATGGATATGTCCAAACTGATCTGCAAAACTGGAAATCGTATCACAGATACAGCCCTCGTTCAGCTGCATGTGATATACATCATATAATACCTTCAAGCGCGGGGAACCAATCAAACGGCAGATTTCTGCACTCATCTGCGTATTTTTCAAAAAGTTTCCTACATGGTCTGTCGTAATATTCAGCGCTTCCAGATTCAGGTTGATTTCCTCTTTCTCCGCCAGCTTAACACATGCCAACAGTGTATCATACATGGAACACAGCTTGACGGTATCCGACAGTTCATCGTAATGATTGACGACAATACCACCGTCACCCAGCGCATTGGAATGAATGGTAACACTTTTCGCACCAACCTGCTTTGCCGCTGCAATGGACTGCTTCAGATAATCCAGATACGATTGCTTATGCATTGGGTCTACGAGGGAATAATCCGCATCACCATTGAAGCCGGATATGACAATACCTGCCTTTTGCGCTGCTTCACGGGTTGCGTCCAGATCACGGATACGCCAGTCCCAGAACTCTACTGCGGCAAAGCCGTCATCCTTTGCTGCCTGAAAGCGTTCCAACCATGGCAGCTCTGTGTACAGTGTGTCAATACAAGCACATTTTTGTAATCCCATGATACTCTCTCCTAACAATTTTATTTTTTTGCATCCTACAAGCTTCTCTCATGATTATCATATCGTACAATACGGGGAAATGCAAGAAAAAACGCTCTGTCCACGTGGCAGAGCGTTTATAATCCCCCATTACAAAAAAATCGGCTGGAGCTGCTTTCCCTCAACAGCAGCCTTGGCTGTTTCCGGTATATTTTCCATAACAGCCACAAGAGAACGCGGCTTGGTATGCGGTGCATCCTGCCGCATGGAAACAAAATAATAATGCTTGCGGTTGAGCAATGCGGCAATATTCGGCGCGGATGCTGCGAGCGCATCGTTGCTGGAAACTGCCAGCACAACCGGACGTTCCACACGCAGCTGTGATTTCGCAGCAAGGGAAACCGGATTATCACTGAGTCCGTTTGCCAGCCGTGCAAGCGTGCTTCCCGTACAGGGGGCAATAATCAATACATCCATCATTTTCTTTGGGCCAATCGGCTCTACATCCTGCAGGGTATGCATTGGCTTTCGCCCACAGATATGTTCAATATGATCCAGTGTATCTTTGGCCGCGCCAAACCGTGTATCCTGTGTGAAAATCGGTTCTGATACAATCGGAATCAGATTCCAGCCATCCTGTGCCATGCGTTCCATAACCGCCAGCACACGTTCTATTGTGCAAAAGGACCCGCACATGGCGAATCCTGCTGTCAAACTCATAGCAGACCCTCCTCTTCGAGCATATGACAAACTGTAGTATAAATCGCTTTCGCTGCAGTTTTGGGAGCTGTCTTTCCCGGCAGGCTCAGCGCATGAATAACCCGGCAAAGCTCCTCGGCATCCTCTGCTACGCCGCCTTTTCCGGATGCAAGATCAATCACAAGCGTATCCTCTGCACAGTCCGAAAGGATACTCCGCGTCAGAACTGTAAACGGTATCGTATTGATGATTAACGGAAAACGATGCAGCTCTCCTTCCAGCTTCCGTGTATCCAGCCATGGATAACCTGCACTTTGAATCCGGGCAAAGTCCTCATATTTTCGTGCGGATATGGTAACCTTTGCCCCCAGTCCGCGCAGACGCGGCGCCAGCGCCGAGCCAATTCTGCCCGCACCAAGAATCAAAACCGGCAGGTCATGGATTGTGACGGGTAGCTCTTCCATCGCAATCTGTATTGCACCCTCTGCTGTCGGAATCGCATTGAGCAGCGCAAGCTCCTCCCGCTGTAAATAATCGGAAACCTGAATGCCCCGTCGTGCAGCCATTTCATGCACCATTTTGGGTACAGCTCCACCGTAAATTGTTTTTTGTGCAGGAATGGCATCCAACAAGTCTGTGAGTTTATACGGTGCATTGGCAAGCGGTGCATTGAGTCTGCCGCGGGTTCCCATCACCGGCATAGGAAACAGAATCACATCTGCTTCTGCAAACAACTCTCGATAATTGCTGCATGCCGGAAGCTTCCTGTTATGCCGTTCCAATCCAACTGTCTGTACTTTTGCACCGTCTGCTGCCAGCAGCTCTCCAAGACAGACCTGCCGCACATCGCCGCCTGCCAGTGCAAAGGTCAACGTGTGTCTCATTGCCCTTCCCCCTTCACTGCTCCATTCTATGCGGAAGCGAACGGATTGACACAGAAAAAAGCCTGTCAGTTTATGACAGACTTATCCATTGTGCTATATGAAAGAATATGAGAAAAGCCCCCTTGCGTCCTGTCACTCTCGAGGGCTTCTCTGTGGAATCAGCCAGAAATGATCGTTGCAAATCTCTATTTGCAGGATCCGTATACTTTTTTCATCAATGCCTTTTACAGCAGGCTCATCTGACCCTTATCCTCATCCTTCAGCAGGGCGCCGATGGATGGAATCGAATGAGAAACATATCGTTTTGGCTGTGCAAACGACATTTCCATAGCATAGCAGGCATGTGTCACAGTATGTGCGCCGCGCAGCACCATGACCTGTACGCCAACTGTTGTTCGCGTCGATTTTGCAGGGATAATAGCAGTATTGACCGTCAACGCACGTCCATTTGTTGCAAAAACAGTGATATCATGCTCTTGTATAATATGAAAAAATGCCTTAGCCGGAGAACGATCAGAATATGCACCGGTCAGTCGGCGGCGGTTTGTCTTGGTTGCAAAGCCTGCCAGCTCAAAACGTGCTGCCTTGCCGTTTTCAAACAATACAACCATGCTTCCGGTATAATCTCCCGGCAACAGCATAAAGACAACATGCTCGTCTTCATCCATAGAAAGCTTGGATGGCAGATAATCGCCCAGCGCACTTGCCTTGGTATCATCAAAATCATACAGATGCGCTTTATATGCCTGCTGCCTGTCCGTCAGGAAGATAATTTCCTGTTTGTTGCTGGAATCCAGCGTTTGCAGCAGACCATCGCCTTCTTTGAACTTCTGGTCTGAGCCGCCACGCAAGGATTGTGCGGTAATCTTCTTAAAATAGCCTTCCCTGGATACAAATAAATGCACCGGATAATCTTCAATATGGTCCTCTTCTTCAAAGCGTTCCAGCTTGTCTGCTTCCAAAATATCAGACCGCCTGGGAGACGGGTATTTTTTGATGATCGTTTCCAACTCGCGGATCAATAGCCTGCGTACTTTGGCATCACTTTTCAGGATACCCTCCAGACGGGCAATTTCCTTTTCCAGTCCATCGGTTTCCTCGATGCGCTTCAAAATATATTCCTTATTGATATGGCGCAGCTTAATTTCCGCAATGTATTCTGCCTGCGGCTGGTCAATGCCAAAGCCTTCCATCAGGTTTGGCACAACATCTGCATCCTTTTCGGTATGGCGAATAATATGGATTGCCTTGTCGATATCCAGCAGAATTGTTTTCAGACCGAGCAGCAGATGCAGCTTTTCCTTTTTCTTTGCCAGATCATACCGGATGGTACGGCGTTTGCACTCCATCCGCCATTTCGTCCATTCCTCTAAAATGCCACGGACGCCCAGTACCTTTGGCATACCGTTAATCAATACATTGAAATTACAGGAACAGCTGTCCATCAACGGTGTCATCTGCATCAGGCGATCCATCAGCTTATCCGGATCCGTACCGCGCTTTAAATCAATGGCAATTTTCAGACCGGACAGATCACTTTCATCGCGGATATCAGAAATTTCACGAATTTTGCCGCCTTTGACCAAATCTGCAATTTTATCAATAATCGCTTCAATGGTTGTGGTATAGGGAATCTGATAAATTTCAATCAGATTTTCCTTTTTTATATACTGCCATTTGGAACGGATTTTAAAGGAACCGCGTCCGGTGTCATATATCTTCTGCATCTGGGCACGGTCCAGAATGATTTCACCGCCCGTTGGGAAATCCGGTGCCGGCAGAGTTGCCATCAGATCACAGTTGTTATCTTCCATATAGGCAATGGTTGTCCGGCACACCTCTTCCAGATTAAAGCCGCAGAAATTACTTGCCATGCCGACTGCAATGCCGGTATTGGCAGAAACCAGAATGTTCGGAAACGTTGTTGGCAGCAATGTCGGCTCTTTTAATTCACCGTCATAGTTATCTACAAAATCAACGGCATCATTGTCAATCTCGCGGAACAGCTCGGCACAGATTTTGTCCAGCTTGGCTTCGGTATAACGTGATGCAGCATATGCCATGTCACGGGAATATACCTTGCCAAAGTTGCCCTTGGAATCGACAAAGGGTGTCAACAGGGCTTCATTGCCTCTGGTCAAACGCACCATTGTCTCATAAATTGCACCATCGCCATGCGGATTCAGCTTCATTGTCTGACCGACAATATTCGCCGATTTGGTGCGGGTCTGACCCATCAGACCCATTTTATACATTGTATACAGCAGCTTACGATGGGAAGGCTTGAAACCATCCAGCTCTGGAATGGCACGCGATACAATGACACTCATTGCATACGGCATATAATTTTCCCGCAGCGTTTCCGTAATCCTCTGTGGGGACGGTTCCAGCGGATGGTATTCCTTCTCCGGCTCCTGTTTCTTCTTTTTCTTTGCCATGCAGGAAATCTACCTTTCCTTAAAATATCAAATAATATGGTGTAATGTATAAGCCTCCCTCTTTGCGGGAGGGGGACCGCCGCGAAGCGGTGGTGGAAGGAGTGAAACGTGACAATTCTTGTATCAATTGCAACCTGTGTACACGCAACGAATGAGATCATACTCCCTCAGTCACGTCAGAGCCTAGTCTGTATTTTTTCGACAAGCTGAAGCCTCTCTTTAAGGAAGGCTTTTGAACAACTCTTTGACTTTTTACACACAGATCGGCTGATCCCTTATGAGATATCTGCAAACTCCAGATACTGCCAGCCATTTTCTGCGATATATTCCTTACGTCCGGACAGGTTTTCACCCAGCAGCAGATCAAACATTTCACCCGTTGCCGCAATATCCTCCGGCATGACACGAATCAGGCGGCGTGTTTCCGGATTCATTGTGGTTTCCCACATCATATCCGCCTCATTCTCACCCAGTCCTTTGGATCGCTGGATGGTATATTTTTTCCCTTCCAGCTTTTTGAGAATGGTAGCCTTTTCGCTTTCGTCAAATGCAAAATAGGATTTGCCCTTACACTCAATTTCATACAGCGGGGATTCCGCGATATAAACAAAGCCCTCATCAATCAATGTCGGTGTCAACCGGTACAGCATAGTTAAAATCAGAGTACGAATCTGGAAGCCATCGACATCGGCATCGGTACAAATAATGACCTTATTCCAGCGTAGATTTTCCAGTGAGAACGTAGATAACTCCTTATTGGACTTTGCCTGAACCTCTACGCCACAGCCTAAAACCTTCAACAGGTCTGTAATGACATCACTCTTGAAAATCTTATCATAATCCGCCTTCAGACAGTTCAGAATCTTGCCGCGGATTGGCATGATTGCCTGAAACTCCGAATCACGTCCCTGCTTACAGGAACCGAGTGCAGAATCGCCCTCGACAATATATAGTTCTCGGCGGGTGACATCCCTGGTGCGGCAGTCTACAAACTTTTGTACGCGATTTGCCAAATCCAGATTGCCGGACAGCTTCTTTTTGATATTCAGACGCGCCTTTTCCGCCTGCTCACGCGAACGCTTATTGATGAGAATCTGCTCTGCAATTTTATCTGCCTCCGCTTTATTTTCAATAAAATAAATTTCCAGACCGGAACGCAGAAATTCTGTCATGGCTTCCTGAATGAATTTGTTGGTAATTGCCTTCTTGGTCTGGTTTTCATACGACGTATATGTGGAAAAACAGTTTGTTACCAAAATCAGGCTGTCGGAAACATCCTGAAAGGAAATCCGGCTTTCATTCTTATTATACTTGTTATTCTGCTTCAAATACGCATCAATTGCAGAAATAAAGGCAGAACGCACCGCCTTATCCGGCGAACCGCCATATTCCAGCCACGACGAATTGTGATAATATTCCAAACGGGAAATGCTGGAGGAGAAGCAAAAGGAGCAATTCAGCTTCACCCTGTATTCCGGCTTATCCGAACGATCCCTGCCGCTGCGTTCGCCGCTCAACGACTGGATAGAGGTCAGGTTCTTCTCCTCAGCAATTTCAGCTACATAATCTGTAATACCGTTTTCATAGCAGAATTCCGTTTCCACCATGCCGTCCGGTGTTTCATTGCGGAAAATAAACTTCAAATGCGGATTGACAACCGCCTGCCGCTTGAGCGTATCCAGATAATAGTATTCCGGTACGGCAATGTCGGTAAATACCTCCAAATCCGGCTTCCAGCGGATTGTTGTACCCGTATCCTTATGCGGATACTTTTTCTTTTTAAATCCGGATTTGGTTCCGGTTTTATTTTCACCCTTTTCAAAATGCAGGGTATATTCGGTTCCGTCACGGCGTACCGTAACATCCATATATTCCGAGGAATACTGCGTTGCACACGTGCCAAGGCCATTCAGGCCCAATGAGAACTCATAATTTTCCCCGTCCATGGTTTTATATTTGCCACCGGCATACAGCTCACAGAAGACCAGCTCCCAGTTATACCGCTTCTCGTTTGCATTATAATCAATCGGAATACCACGGCCATGATCCTCTACCTCAATGGAATGGTCTGCATAACGTGTGACAACAATTTCACTGCCATAGCCTTCACGCGCTTCATCAATGGAGTTGGACAGGATTTCAAATACTGCATGTTGGCATCCATCCAGACCGTCCGAGCCGAAAATAACACCCGGACGCTTGCGGACACGGTCAGCGCCCTTGAGCGCAGATATGCTCTCATTACCGTATTGATTCGTTTTTTTCATTTATAATTACTCCAAATCATACATTTCAAAGACTTCTTTGCCCGAATACTCGGTATTATAGCGCAAAACTTCCGTTCCGTCAAATCACAGGTTGAAAAATCCACGATTTACAAATGATATCGCATGGTTTCTGCCATCAATCAGGCGAAAAAATATCCCGTCATCTGACAGGATACAGCTTATAAAATAACAGGATTTCAGGCTCTCTCAGACGAGGGAGCTGTCAGCGAAGCCCCCTATCCGTGGTCTGGACGCAAGGGGGCTTTTGACATATTCTTTTTAATTTTTCTTTTCTTCTCTTTTGCGCTTGGCTGCTTCCTGCTTCTGCTTATATTTCTGAAGCTCATATTTCTCACGGAACCGTTCCATTTTCTTTTGCCAGAAATAGTTGGAAATAATATAAATAACCAGCATGACCAACGCCAAAACCAGCATAACATTTTCATAGGTTCCGCCCCAAGAGCCATAGCTTGGAATGACCCGATTAAATACCGTAGGTGTCAGCAGCTCCACAATCCAGACGACAACCGTAACTGCCAAAACAAAGCGCTGCATCCTATAAATCGTGGGATAAACCTGCTTACATTCCTCCGTGATACGGCGCTCATCGCTCACCCAGATGCCATCCGCTTCCCGTCTTTTTTTCTCTTTCTTACTCATAGATTTTTGCTCTCTTCCTGTAATACTTCGGATATTTCCGTTCATGCTCAATATAATGCAGGACTTTCCTTTAAAAGGCTTCCTCACTGGAGGAAGCTGGCCGCGCCAGCAGCGCGGACAGAAGGAGTTTCAATAAAATCATGTCCTGCAAATTTTCGCATTTCTCCGAACGTATTTAGTATACCATATCTGTTCAAAAAAGAACACCCAAATGCGGGTGTTCTTTACGTTCTGTTCACAAAAGATTATTCCAGAACCAGCTCCTCCGGTCCGTCCTCATCGTCTTCGCCGCCATCACATCCAAATGCCGTATCGGTATTGTTGCTGCAAATGCTGACGTTCACGCCCTCTTTCATCGGGGCGATGAAGAATCCAATGATAATACCCAGACACAGCCATGCCATTGCACGGAAAAACTTTTCTGCCTTGCCCATAGTCTCGTCCTCCTGTCTTGATTGCTTCTATTCTACCATATTTCTATCCCCAATGCAAAAGAATACGGCTTCCCATCGAAATAGGAAACCGTATTCCCGCATCCGCGGCACATGATTCAGGCTTACAGAGTCCGGATCGGGTTATTGATTATCATATATTCTCTCCAATGCCGTCCGGATGCCGGTATACAGATGCTCTGTACACCGTGGATTTCTGCTCCAATTCCAGTATGTCCGCTGCGTGCAAAAGTATGCATGCAGACATCAAAAAACACTGGAACAGTTTCCCATTCCAGTGTTGTTTGAGCAAGTAATCAATACTTTCTTCTCTTTGCGCGAGCCGCCTCGGACTTCTTACGGCGCTTAACGCTCGGGCTCTCATAATGCTCACGCTTGCGAAGCTCGGAAAGCACACCCGCCTTTGCGCACGATCTCTTAAATCTTCTCAGTGCGCTGTCGAGAGACTCGTTTTCCTTTACGCGGATTTCCGACATTGTTTTCCCTCCCTCCGCGCGTTGCCAATAAACGCTTATGCACCGGCAAAAATGCCGTGAATATATTATATCGCCTTACCAAGAGACTGTCAAGCAATTGTTTTGTATTTATTACAAAAACCTTGTCCAGCTCTTATTTGACAACGAGATTGATGATTTTATTCGGTACAACGATGGATTTTACCACGTTTTTGCCTGCAATTGCATTCTGCACCTTGGCATCTTCCATAGCAATGCGCAGCGCTTCATCCTTCGGACAGTCCATCGGCAGGGTTACCTTACCCTTCACCTTGCCATTTACCTGTACGGCAATCTCGATCGAAGCCTCAACCGTCTTCTTCTCATCAAATTCCGGCCATGTATGCAGGCTCAGCAGATCGTCTTCACCCAGCATCTGCCACAGCTCCTCGGTGACATGCGGCGCAAACGGGTTGAGCAGCGTCAGCAGGGTCTTGTATTCTGCACGATTAACGCCCTTGTCAGCCAGCTGATTCAGCAGGGTCATCATCTGTGCAATCGCCGTATTCATTTTCAGGCCCTCGATATCCTCGGTAACCTTCTGGATGGTGCGGTGCATTG
Organism: Eubacteriales bacterium; assembly: GCA_030524285.1. Taxonomy (GTDB): domain Bacteria; phylum Bacillota; class Clostridia; order Oscillospirales; family Butyricicoccaceae; genus Butyricicoccus_A. The sequence goes on along the minus strand of JAUNGQ010000001.1, from coordinate 94,110 downwards.
CAACCTCATTTTCACGGCTGTATTCCTCTCCCGGCTGTACCTTATCAAACAGCTGCCATACACGCTCAATGAATCGACGGCAACCCTTGATGGCCTTCTGGGACCATGCAGCGGACTTTTCAAAGTCACCGATGAACATCTCATACAGACGCATGGTATCTGCGCCATACTCATCAATGGTATCATCCGGATTGACAACATTGCCCAGAGACTTGGACATTTTAACAACCGGGTGGTCAGCCATTTCACCGAACTTTTCCTTCAGATGCTTCTTTGCACCTGCTTCATCGCCAAACTCCTCAATCAGCTTCTTCTTTTCGTCCTCCGGCAGGTTGACGAAGCTGTGCGGGTTCAGCCCCAGAATCATACCATGGCTGGTGCGCTTCTGATACGGCTCCTTGTACGGTACAACGCCGATATCATACAGGAACTTATGCCAGAAACGGGAGTACAGCAGATGCAGTGTGGTGTGCTCCATACCGCCGTTATACCAGTCAATCGGTCCCCAGTATTCCAGCGCTTCCTTCGAAGCCAGTGCATCATCGTTATGCGGGTCCATATAGCGCAGGAAGTACCAGGAAGAACCAGCCCACTGCGGCATGGTATCTGTCTCACGCTTTGCCGGGCCGCCACAGCATGGGCAGGTAGTGTTCACCCAATCGGTCATCGGTGCCAGCGGGGATTCACCGTCATCTGTCGGCTCATAGGAATCTACATTCGGCAGCTCCAGCGGCAGCTCGGATTCCGGAATCGCTACCCAGCCACACTTTTGGCAATGTACCAGCGGGATCGGCTCGCCCCAATATCTCTGACGGGAGAATACCCAGTCGCGGAGCTTATAGTTCACCTTCGCATGACCAACGCCCTTTTCGGTCAGGAATTCGGTAATCGCCTTCTTGGCTTCCTCTACGCTCATGCCGTCAAGGAAACCGGAATTGACCATAATGCCGGTAGCGCAATCGGTAAATGCAGCTTCCTGCACATTGCCGCCCTTGACAACCTCAATAATCGGCAGATCAAATTTCTTTGCAAAATCCCAGTCACGCTCATCATGTGCCGGTACCGCCATGATGGCGCCGGTGCCGTAGCTCATCAGAACATAGTCGGATACGAAAATCGGGATTTCCCTGCCGTTTACCGGATTAATGGCGCGGACGCCGTCCAGCTTGACGCCGGTCTTGTCCTTAACCAGCTCGGTACGTTCAAAATCAGACTTGCGCGCTGCTTCCTCACGATAGGCACGAACTGCATCGATATTGGCCAGTTTATCCGCCCACTTCTCCACCATCGGATGCTCCGGGGAGATAACCATATAGGTTGCGCCAAACAGGGTATCCGGACGGGTGGTATAGATTGTCAGAATATCACCTTCGGTGGTGGTGAAATCAACCTCAGCGCCGGTGGAACGTCCAATCCAGTTGCGCTGCTGGGTCTTGACTCGTTCAATATAATTGACGTCATCCAGATCGTCAATCAGACGCTGTGCATATTCGGTGATCTTGAGCATCCACTGGCTCTTATCCTTGCGGATGACCTCGCTGCCGCAGCGCTCGCACACGCCGTTGACAACCTCTTCGTTTGCGAGTACACACTTACAACTGGTGCACCAGTTTACTGCCATTTCCTTCTTATATGCCAGTCCCTTTTTGAACAGCTGGAGGAAAATCCACTGCGTCCACTTGTAATAGCTCGGGTCCGTCGTATTGATCTCACGGCTCCAGTCGAAGGACAGACCCAGCGCCTTGAGCTGGCTCTTAAAGCGTGCTACATTCTGCTTGGTAACATCAGCTGGATGCACGTGATTCTTGATTGCAAAGTTTTCCGTCGGCAGGCCGAAGGCATCCCAGCCCATCGGATACAGAACATTATAGCCCTGCATACGGCGTTTTCTGGCAACGATGTCCAGCGCGGTATAAGAACGCGGATGTCCTACATGCAGACCTGCGCCCGACGGATACGGAAATTCAACCAGTGCGTAAAACTTCGGCTTGGTATAATCCGTTGTTGCGGCAAATGCCTGCTTTTCATCCCAGGTCTTCTGCCACTTTGCTTCAATGGATTTAAAGTTATACTTTTCCAATGTCAATGGCTCCCATCTATTTGAAATATATGCGAATGAATAATTATTTACGGTATCAAGCAGGATTATGATAAAACTCCCTCAGTCCGCGCAGACAGCGCGGACAACTCCCTCAAAGGATGGAGCCTTTTAGAAGAATATCCTGCAAAACATTTTACAGCTCGTCTGTCGGAATTGCTGTCGCATCCTTCCACAGCTTTTCCAAACCATAGAATTCACGTGCAGAATCCAGAAATACATGCACCAGCGCAAAGCCGTAATCCATGAGAATCCAGCTTGCGGAATCATGTCCTTCGATATGGTGCGGGACCACCTCATAGTCCTTCTTCAAACGGAATTCCACTTCATCTGCCAGCGTTTTGACCTGTGTGGTGCTGTTTGCTGTACAGATGACAAAATATTCTGCAATTGAGGTCAGGTCAGCCACTCTGAGCACCTGAATATCCTCGCCTCTTTTGCTGTCCAAAGCCTGTACCATGGCTTTGACATATGCTTTTGTATCGTTTGGCATAAAAACGTCTCCTCATTTCCACTCATATAAGAGTGGGAACTATGTTGTTATCTATCCTCGTCATCTTCCGATGAGCTAACTTCTCCGCTTCCACTTCCATTATCTCGATTTCTTTTATAGAGTGCATAGCGGACCGCCTTTTCATTCTCCCAGCTACTGCTATAAATGCCATAGGTATCCGGGGTCACAATACTGAAATGCTTTGACGTCAGCTTGAAGATATAGGGGTTGTAGCTTTCATTGATCTGGTCGATAACCATGTCCTCATCGAGAATATAGAACCAGATATTGCTGCCGAAATTTACCATTGCAGAATCGCCGTACAGCGTTTCCATAGCAACATCCTTATCCATATCCATCTTCATACCCTGCATACCAATCCAGATAATCTGAGAGGTTTTCAGGTCTGTCTCCACATTTTTTGCGACAGTCGATGCTATGGTTGGTATTTTGAATACATTGGATGGAGACAGCACGTTTTCTCCTAAAACCACAAGGAAATCCTGCAGCTTGGTTACACGTCCGATATCACCGTCCGCATAGCCTTCACCGTCATCATTGTGACGCCAGCGCAGATATTCTACAACCTGCTCGCCGTCCAGATGCTGCCTGCCTTTTTTAAACTCAATGGAAAGATCCTGCGCCGGGTCATGATAGGACATATCAAACGGGATGTCATAATCCACACCGCCAATGACATCGACAATATCTGCAATGCCGTCAAAATTGGCAACCACATACTTATCCGGCCGGAACCCGACAACCGTGCTCACCTCATCCAGCATTTCATCCACACCGGAGGCATATGCTGCATTGATCTTGCGTCCCGATCCGGTACGGTCACAATCCACAAGCGTATCGCGCGGGATATTGATAACATTTGCCGTATGTTTTTCGGTATCGAACACAATCACCATCATTGTATCGGTGCGCAAACCTTCCTCATCGGTAGCGCCGACAAACAGCGTAAAAACGCCGCTCCGTCGGCCAATGCTGTCTACAACAACCGCAGACCCCTGATCGGCCTTTGACACATCAACATTATCTCCGCCAGCCAGCGAACCATATGCATTCACCCAGTAACAAAATGCAAAATATCCCACTACGCAGACAGCCGCAATCACCGTTACAATCTTGAGCACGCGGTAAAGCAGTGCGTTATCTTTTTTTTCCATGCATCTATCGTCCCATCACAATCCGTACAAAAAATCCTACATATGATTCATCAGCCAGTTTCTCGCAAGAACCGTGTCAATATGAATCAGCTTGCCGCGGTGCACGAGCTCACGCAGGGATGCATTCAATCCATACAGCAACGCTTTATCCAGATTACAGGCTGCCAGCTTCCGCGCGGTCTTGACACCGTCAAAGCTGCGATTTTCCTCTATGTAATCCGCCATATAGACAACCTTATCCAACAGTGTCATGTCTGCGCAGCCAGTCGTATGGTACGCAATCGCATGTGCCACATCGGGCGGTGCACCGTAAACATCTGCCGCAATAGCCGCTGCCGTTTTTCCGTGCAGCATCTTCCATTCTATTTTTTCGACATCATTGGGTATTATACCGTATTTTTCGCACAAGTTCAACTGCTCTTCCTGAGAAAAGTTCTTTGTGATATCATGCAGAAGCATCGCAAAGGCACATTTTTCCTCATCCGCGCCATATTTCTGCGCAAGCTGGCGTGCAGCCTTTTCACAGCCAAGCGTATGCTTCAACCGATATCCTGACAGGCGGGAAAGGATATCTCTTCTCATCTCGTCATCATAAAGCATGGTTATCCTCCGTTCCTTATCGTTTGTTGCACAGTGGCTGCATAGGATACATACCACCTGCCGTTTCACTCCCTCCAAGAAGGAGGCTTATCTCTGCGCGTTTTTGTTTCATTATCTCAAAAATACAGCCCCTGCTGTTCGATATATGCAAATATTTCCGGCGGCACCATGTTTCGGCATACGCTGCGGTCTTCCCTCACCTGTGTCGAGGAAACCGGCAATGCCGGACAGTCTATCATCTCTATCTGTGCCTGCCATGTTTCATGCAGCCATGCAGCCTTTTGCGCAATCGCCGCGCGGTCTTTTTCATCCCGTGCAATCACGGCGAGCGCTGCAAGGGCGCAGATGGTTTCCGGCTCCCGCCATTTGTCCAATGTCAGCAGCATATCGGTTCCCATGATAAAATACAGCTTACTGCCGGGATTTTCCACAGTCAAACGCCGCAGGGTATCCGCCGTAAAGCTTCTGCCGCCGCGCTTCAGCTCCAAATCCGATGCCTCTGCCCCTGGAATCAGCTTTGCCATCCTGCGGGTCATTTCCATCCGCTGTTCACTGCTGGCAGAGCCTTTCGGCATGACTTTATGCGGCGGGATATTATCCGGAATCAACAGCAGTCTGTCAAAATGCAGCGCTTCCACCGCCTGCTGTGCCGCATGTACATGCCCGTTATGCGGCGGATTGAAGGTTCCGCCCATAATCCCGATCCGGCTCATGCGTTCGGATTGATGTGCCGGTTGTCCGGTTCACGGGCAACGCGGAAAATGACGATTTTTGTACCAATACACTGTACCGGCTCTGCATCCAGTTCCTCACACAGGATTCCCTGTGCTTCCCGTGGTGTCAGCATCGAGGTTTCCAAAAGCTTGATCTTGATCAGCTCATGCTTTTCCAATACCTCCTCTGCCTGCGCAATTACCGCATCCGTGATGCCTTCCTTGCCAATCAGTACGGTATCATGTAATGTGTTTGCCATCGCACGCAACCGTGCGCGCTGCTTGCTTGTCAGCATTGCTTTATTCTCCTTCTTCCAGTTTTGTACGCAGTGCACTGCCCAGTGCGGTAAAGGCACGTGCACGGTGTGAAATTGCGTTTTTTACCTCCTGCTCCAGCTCACCGAATGTGCAGCCAAATTCCGGCACACAAAAAATCGGATCATAACCGAAGCCGCCAGTGCCGTGCTCCTCATGCAGAATGGTGCCGCGGCATTGCCCGCGTACAGTCATTTCCTGACCGTCCGGGAAGACACATGCCGCTACACAGACAAAATCTGCTCCGCGCTGTCCATCCGGGACTGCCAGCATTTTTTCCAGCAACAGCAGATTGCGTTCCTGTGCCGTCGTGTCCGGTCCCGCCCAGCGTGCGGAATGGATGCCCGGAAAGCCGTCCAGTGCATCGACGGTCAGGCCGGAATCATCTGCCACTGCCGGCAGTCCGGTTGCGTGACACACGGCACGCGCCTTGATCTTTGCATTTTCCTCAAAGGATGTACCATTTTCTTCAATTTCCGGAAAATCCTCCGGAATCGGCTCGACTTCAATGCCGAGCGGTCCCAGAATATCCTTCACTTCCTGTATCTTACCCTTATTATGTGATGCGAATACAAGCTTCATCCAACCTCACCCGTAATCTTTCTCTGCTCGCGGCACAGCTTTGCCGTACCGCGGCGGGCAAGGGACATCAGCTTGTTCAGCTCTTCCTTTGTAAACGGTCTTCCTTCGCCGGTTCCCTGAATTTCAACAAATTCCCCCTTTTCGGTCATGACGAAATTGGCATCGACAATGGCGTGGGAATCCTCCTCATATGCCAGATCCAGAATCGGTTCACCGTTCCAGATACCGGCGGAAACCGCTGCTACCTGTCCTGTCAGCGGGATTTTTTTCAGTACGCCGTCGTCTACAAGCTTTTTGCATGCCAGCCACAGGGCAACATAGCCGCCGGTAATGGATGCACAGCGCGTACCGCCGTCTGCCTGAATCACATCACAGTCAATGATGATCTGACGTTCGCCCAGCGCTTCCATATCTGTCACCGCACGCAGCGCGCGTCCAATTAACCGCTGGATTTCCGCGCTTCTGCCATTCAGCTTGAGCTTAGAGATATCGCGGCGGTTCCGGGTATTGGTGGCACGCGGCAGCATACTGTATTCCGCAGTTACCCATCCGCGCCCGGTTCCTCTGACATGCGGCGGGACATCCTCTTCCACCGTCGCATTGCACAGCACCTTTGTGTTGCCCACGGAAATGAGCACAGAGCCTTCTGCATGCATGGTAAAATCCTTTACCAGCTTCATCTTGCGCATTTCATCATTGCGCCGTAAATCTGGTCTTGCCATCGTAATCACGCATCTCCTTCCATCGGCAGCAGTGCCTGCACAAATGCTTCTTTCTCAAACGGCATCAGGTCATCAATCCCCTCACCGACACCAACATACTTGACCGGTACACCCAGTCCGGCGGAAATTGCCACAACAATGCCGCCCTTTGCGGTGCCATCCAGTTTTGTTAACACAATTCCGGTCAGCTTTGCCGCTTTATTGAACTGCTCTGCCTGTGAAACCGCATTCTGTCCGGTGGTGGCATCCAGCACCAGCAGGGTTTCCCGGCTGGAATTTGGCAGTTCGCGGGTAATGACACGGTCAATCTTATTCAGCTCATTCATCAGGTTCGTCTTGTTATGCAGGCGTCCTGCGGTATCCACGATAATGATATCGCAGCCGCGTGCTTTTGCTGCTGCAATGGAATCAAAAACAACCGCAGCCGGGTCTGCACCTTCTTCATGGCGGACAATATCCGCACCCGAACGTTCTGCCCAGATAGCGAGCTGATCTGCCGCCGCAGCGCGGAACGTATCCGCTGCCGCCAGCATCACCCGTTTGCCCTGCGCGGTATACGCTGCTGCCAGCTTACCGATGGTAGTCGTCTTGCCAACGCCATTGACGCCGATGACCAAAATTACTGCTGGCTGGTTGGAAATGTCCAGTCCTGTATCCTCCTGCATCATGCCGCTGAGGATATCACACAATACATCCCGCAGTTCTTCTCTTGTGTTGATCCGTTTATGTTTGGCCCGATCCCGCAGCTCCTCTACTGCATTGGATGCCGTTGCCGCGCCCAGATCGGCAAGGATCATTGCTTCTTCCAGTTCTTCCAGCAGATCATCATCCACTGAGACGAATGCCGCCATCACATCGCCAAGCGATTCACTGACGGCGTCTGTTGTCTTTTTTAATCCCTGTTTGATTTTGTCGAAAAATCCCACGTTGGAATCCTCCTTTTTCTATTAAATTCAAAAAAAATGAACGTTTTTTTGATAACGTAAACTATTCCTCTATCCGGCTTCCTTACATTTCACTCCTTCCACCACCGCTATGCGGCGGTTCCCCTCCCGCAAAGAGGGAGGCTTTTGAGTAAAAAATGCACAGATTATGTCAATTCCAGCTTCATTTCCCGCTCGACATCCGCAATGTTGAGCATCAGCAGCTTGGAAACGCCGCGCTCCTGCATGGTAACACCATACAGCATATCCGCTTCCTCCATCGTGCCGCGTCTGTGGGTGATGACAATAAACTGTGTTTTATCCGACAAACGCTGCAAATACTGCGCAAACCGGGTGACGTTGACATCATCGAGTGCAGCTTCAATCTCGTCCAATACGCAGAATGGCGTCGGACGCACTTTCAAAATCGCAAAATACAATGCAATCGCAACAAATGCCTTCTCACCGCCGGAGAGCAGCGACAGCGTTTTGAGCGATTTGCCCGGCGGTGTCACACGGATTTCAATACCGCAGCCAAGGATATCGTTTTCATCCTCCAAAGCAAGCTCTGCACTGCCGCCGCCGAAAATCTCCTGAAAGGTTTCTCCGAAATACTGGTTCAGCTGTGCGAACGACTCCGCAAAGGTCTGCTTCATCTGCTCGGTGAGCTTATCAATAATGCCGCGCAGGTCTGCTTCTGCCTGTTCCAGATCATCCTTCTGCTCAGTCAGGAAGGTCAATCGTTCGCGCAGCTCGTTATATTCCTCAATCGCCGCCAAATTAACCGGCCCCAGCTCCTTCACAGCGCGGCGCAGGGATGTTGCCTGCTTTTCTTCCTCCTGCCGGTCCGCGATTGCATGCACCAGCGGGCGGGCGCCTGTCGGTGTCAACTCATAGTTTTCCCACATTTTATCGAGAATCTGCTGCTCTTCGCTGTGAACACGCTGCGCTGCCGCTTCCGCCTCTGCATGGCGGCGTTCGAGCACAACCATCATATTACCGATTTCACGAGCCCTTTTTTCAACTTCGGTTTTATTCTGTTCCAGCCGCATACGGTTCTGTCCGCACTCCTGTAGCTGTGCACGCAGCTTCCCGCTTTGCAAACCGCTTTCTTCATTTGCCTGTTCCAGCGTCTGCCGCTCTTCGTCCGCCTGTTGAATGGTGGCTTCATATTCTGCAATCCGACGCCGGTGGTCTTCCGCTGTCTGCCGGGCTGCATCTGCCATCTGCTGTAAATCTGCCAGCGCCTGTCCGACGGTTTCCCGTTCGGTCCGTGCCTGTACCAGCCCGGTATACAGCGCCGCCGCCGCATCGGTCAATGCCGTCATCTGCTGTGTGATTTCCTGTGTCTGTCCGGCCGCCTGATGCAGCGCATACAGGGCATTCTGACGCTCCCGCGCCAGCTGTGCCGCCTGCAATTCCAGTGCAGCAAGTTTACGGCGCAATTCTTTTTTCTGCTGCTCGGCATTGTCCTGCTCCGCACGGAACTGTTCCTCTGCCTGACGCACGCTGTCCAACAGCAGCTGATGCTGCTGTATCTGTGCAGAAAGCGCTGCCAACTGCTGCCGATGCTCCGCGAGTGCAGCCGCAGTCTGTTCGGTTTCTGCCTCTGCCTGCTTCGCCTGCTCTGCCAGTTGTCTGCCCTGCTCGGTCAACGCACGAAGCTTTTTCTCCTGTTGGCTGACACGCTCCAGCATCTGCTCCAGCTGGTTTGCACGGGATAAAATACCAGCGGAACGATTTGCCGAGCCGCCGGTCATCGAGCCGCCTGCATTGATAAGCTGTCCATCCAATGTGACAATACGGAAACGGTTGCGGTACTGTCGTGCAATTGCCAGCGCACAGTCCATGTCCTCGGCTATAACCGTCCTGCCAAGCGCATTGTCCACGATATCACGATAATCCGCTTCGCATTCCACCAGATCAGCTGCTACGCCGCAAAAGCCCGCATTGCGTTCCAGACCGCTTTCCCGCAGGGATTGCGGACGAATGGTATCCATCGGCAGGAAGGTTGCTCTGCCGCCGTCGCGCCGTTTGAGCATCTGGATGGCTTTTTTACCGTCCTCTGCACGCTCGACAATAATATTGGATGCCGCCGCGCCCAATGCGGTTTCAACTGCCGTCACATATCGGTCCGAAACATGGATCAACGAGGACAACGGCCCTCTGACGCCCTTGATTGCGCCACAGGAGGCCTGATTCATAACCAGCTTGACCGCGCGGGAAAAGCCTTCATATTCCCGCTGCAATTCAGCCAGCATACGCGCACGGTTCTGGCTGTCTGCCAGTGCAGTGGACAGCTTCTGGTGCTCTGCCCTTGCAGCAGACAGCTTATGTGCCGCTTCGTCTGCTGCTTCCCGGCGCCGCTTGTGCTCCAGCTCCGCCTGTGTCAGACTTTTACGCAGATGGTTCAGCTCGCCCTGCATTTCCTGTTGTGCCTGCTGCTCCTGCTGCGTGCGCTCCTGCGCGGAGCGCACATCATCTCCTACTGCTTTGCCGCGCCCTTCCAGCGTTTCCAACTGTGCCTGCGCCGCACGCTGGTCCGCCTGCACGGCAAACATCTTTTCACCGATGGTATCGGCGCGCAGGCGCAATGCTTCCGCCTGCTGCTGCCCGCCGTCAATCCGGGCGGTCAGCGTTTCTATTTCCTTCTGCTTGCTTTGGTAAGCCGCGGTTTTCTCCTGAATTTCATGCTCCAGCTCGTGCAGGCGGTTCTGTCTGACCTTGAGCTGCTGCTCCAGCGCGCCGCCCTGTTCGGTCTGCGCTTCGAGCTGTCCTTTGGCAAGCCCAATATTTTCCGCAGCATTGCGGCGTGTTTCTGCCAGCACCGCCATTCTTCTGGATAGGTCTGCTGCTGTTTCCTCTGCGCGGGACAGCTCCGCCTGCAGATGTTCTGCCTGTATATCCGACTGTCGCATGGCCTCCGTCAGCTGCTCCGCACAGGCATACTGCTCCTGCTGATCTTTGCGTACCGCTTCCAGCTGCTGCTGTGCCTCACGGCGTTCCCGGTCACTTGTTTCCCGGACATCCTTCATGCCGTCCAGCGTATCCATCCACAGGGAAACCTCATGGAATCGCAGCTGTTCCCGCAGCTCCATATATTTCTTTGCACTTTCCGCCTGTTTTTCGAGCGGGCCGGAGCGTGCTGTCAGCTCATTCCAGATATCACGGATGCGCACTAAATTATCTGCTGTCTGGCTGAGCTTGCGTTCCGCCTCTTCCTTGCGGGTACGGAAACGGGTGACGCCTGCAGCTTCCTCAAATACCTCACGCCGGTCCGTGCTCTTTGTCGCAAGAATTTCATCAATGCGTCCCTGTCCAATGATGGAATAGCCATCATGACCCAGACCGGTATCCATAAATACCTCACGGACATCACGCAGGCGCACACGCTTGCGGTTGATAAAATATTCACTCTCACCGGAACGGAAGTATTTGCGTGTGACCATCACTTCGGCGGCATCCACCGGGAATTGTCCGGCGGAATTATCCAGAATCAATGTGACCTTTGCCGCACCCATCGGACTGCGCTTTGCCGTTCCGCCAAAGACAACATCCTCCATCTTGGCGCCGCGCAGGCTTTTGGTGGATTGTTCGCCCAACACCCATCGAATGGCATCGGAAATATTCGATTTTCCACTTCCATTCGGGCCGACAATTGCTGTCATACCGTCTGAAAAACGAATGGTTGTCCGGTCAGGGAATGATTTAAAGCCCTGTAGTTCGAGTGATTTTAAATACACGCAGTTACTCCTTGTTTGTTGATCTTACCGGCATATGCTGCCGCCTGCCGATATGAATTCTATTATACAGGATACCATGTTTTTCCGCCCGATGCAATCAATCCGACTGGAAATTGCATAAAACAACACAAAAGCCCTCCTCACTGGGGAAGGCTTCTGATTTTAATCGATTTTTCGGGAAATTCCCGCTGTAGCCGCAGGATATTTCTTTTTTTGTGTCCAATCGCGCGGGAAAGCTCTCGTGCTGGGACAAACATAATCTCCTCCGTGCTGGTTTCCAGCTGCTTTTTCAGTCTCCGGTACCACAGCTCACTGTATACCAGTTCACCCATAGCAGGATGATACGCACCCGCGGCAACCGTGCTGTTCAGCTCTTCTGTCGGGTTTAATCCCACACGGATGACCGGAATCTGTTCCCGCTGGAAGACCTCCAACATATCGGCGCACCATACCGCTGCTGTTTCTACCTCCAGCGGCTGATAGCAGTCTTCCCTCCACAGGTCATACAGCTCGGTTTCCGGCAACACCGCCACCGGATAAATGCGTACGCCATCCGGGTGCAATGCCGCGGTTTTCTCTGCCGTCTGGCGCACAGTTTCCCGTGTATCGCCCGGCAAACCTGCCATCACCTGTAAAATCAGCGCAATACCGGCCTTTTGAATCAGCCGGACCGCCTGTTCGGTATCCGCTGCGGTGTGTCCGCGCTTTGCCCGTTGTAAAACAGCATCATCCATCGACTGTGCGCCCAGCTCAATCACCGTAACGCCATGTGTCTTTAGCCTTGCCAATGTTTGCGTATCTATTGCATCCGGCCGGGTGGACAGCCGCACAGAGGATAGCAGCCCCTTTTCCAGATATGCATCTGTCACAGCCAGCAACGCTTCCTGCTCCTGTACCGGAATTGCCGTAAAGCTTCCGCCATAAAATGCTGCCTGCGGCGCGCTTCCCTCCGGCAGCACGGATAATGCCTGTTCGATAATCTGCTTCGCTTTTTCCGGCGTCATGCGCTCCGCCTGTCCGGCAATGGTGCGTTGGTTACAGAACACACACCGGCACGGGCAGCCCGCGTGCGGCACAAAAACCGGCACAATCGACGCCATTAGTGAACCTCACCCATCAGCTCCAGCGCAGCCTTTGCCGCCATCTGTTCGGCTTCCTTTTTGCTGCGTCCAGTGCCTTCCGCAAACACATTGCGGTTGAGCATTACCTGCACGGTAAACCGCTTGTCATGATCCGGCCCGCTCTCGCCGCTCAGACGATAGCACAGTGTTTCCTGACGGTTTTTCTGTACAATTTCCTGTAGTGCAGTCTTATAATCGCGGAATGCGCCGCCCTGCTCTGCAAGATCAACCTTTGCCTCCAAAAAAGACAAAATAAATGCACGGGCAGGTTCCAACCCGCCGTCCAGATAAATCGCGCCGATCAGCGCCTCCACAGAATCCGCCAGAATGGACGGACGCTTGCGTCCGCCGCCGTTTTCCTCGCCCCTGCCGAGCAGCAGCAAATGATCCAATCCGAGTTCCTTGGCAACCTCATACAGTGTTTTTTCACAGACTACAGCTGCACGCATTTTTGTCAGTTGACCTTCCGGTACATTTGGATACCGATGGAATACATAATCTGCCGATACAAGCCCCAGTATGGAATCGCCAAGAAACTCCAGACGCTCATTGTTTTGAATATGCTGGTCACGGTGCTCATTCGCATAAGAGGAATGTGTCATTGCCGTTGTCAGCAGTCCGGTGTCCTGAAACTGATAAATCAATTCATCCTTTTCCAAGTGTTTCGCTCCTTTCTTTTGTTATCCTGCCAGCCGGAAAGCTCTGCTGAGCCTTCCGGCCCGGCGTTGCCTTTTTCATTTTTAATCGTCTTCTCCAATACGGCGAACCAGATCACCGATGGTTTTCATGCTGGCAGCCTCTGCTTCGTCAATTTCGCCAACATCGAATTCTTCCTCAATGCTCATCATCAGCTCAACCAGATCCAGAGAATCTGCACCGAGATCTTCAACAAATGCTGTATCCATGTTCAGCGAATCGGTGGATACGCCAAACTGATCGGAAAGAATCTGACATACTTTTTCAAATACCACACGCTCACCTCCTTGCCCATACCTTATGAAACATATACGTTGTTATTGTACTATAATATTATGCGCCGGCAGCATCTGTGTCAATAGGGAAACTGCATTACAGCGTCATATAATCCATATTGCGCTCAATTTCCCCTGTTACATCCGCCTCAACATACGCCATTGCCTGTTTGACAGCGGAACGAATGGCACGTGCATCGGAAGAGCCATGCGCTTTGAACACCGGTTTTGAGATACCGAGGAATGGTGCGCCGCCAACCTCACTGGAGGACAGCAGCTTTTTCAGACCACCCATCGCAGGCTTGAGCAGTAGATATGACAACTTGGTGCGCGTGTTGGTCATAAACATATGTTTCAGCTCACCCATCAGGAAGCTCGCAACACCTTCTACGGTTTTCAGCATGACATTGCCGGTAAAGCCGTCGGTAACTGCCACATCGCAGGCGCCCTTCGGCACATCACTGCCTTCCACATTGCCGACAAAGTTGATTCTGCCTTCCTCGCCTGCCGCTTTGAGCATAGCATAGGTTTCCTTGCGCAGGGTATCGCCCTTGGTATCCTCGGCGCCATTGTTTACCAGACCAATGCGAGGCTTTTTGATCCCCATAACCTTCTCCGCATAGAAGCTGCCCATATAAGCAAACTGCATCAGATATTCCGGCGTGCACTCGGCATTGGCGCCGGAATCCAGCAACAGGACATGTCCACCCTTACAGGGCAGCTGCGTCGGTAATGCTGCTCGGCGGATGCCGCGGATGCGCTTGGTGACCAGCGTTGCGCCGGACAACAACGCGCCGGTATTGCCCGCGGAAACCAGTGCGTCACCCTCGCCGTTTTTCAGCATGCGCAGGGCAACCGACATGGAAGCCTCCTTCTTACGGCGTACAGCGGTTGCAGGGTCATCGTGCATGTCGATAACATCGTCTGCATTTTGAATGGAAATTGGTAGAGCTTCTGCCTTTTCCTTTGCCAGCAGCTCCCTAATGACGGCTTCTTTGCCAACCAGAATATATTCCTGACCAAATTCATGGGCTGCCATGACACAGCCGGAAACAATGGCTTCCGGTGCGTTATCGCCGCTCATCGCGTCAATAATGATCTTCATTTGTGCTCATTCCTTTCCTTCCTGAACAGCGTCGAGCAGCCCATCCAGATGCTCCAGCGCACGCAGTGCAATCTGTGTATTTTTCTCCCGCTTGCCCTTCACACGATAGCCAAGCGGCTGGATAATGCCGAAGTTGATATTCATCGGCTGGAATTTCGTATTGGCTTCATTGGCGACATACAAGCCCAGTGCACCGATGGCAGTGAGATCGGAAAATTCGATTAGCTCCATGCCCTTCATTTCCCGCGCCAAATTTAAGCCGGCTTCAAAACCGGAAGCTGCGGATTCAATATAGCCCTCCACACCGGTCATCTGTCCGGCAAAGCGGATACGCGGCTCTGCCCGCAGCCGGAAATGGTTGTCCAGCAGGCGCGGGGAATCCATAAACGTATTGCGGTGCATGACACCGTAGCGCACAAACTCTGCATTGCGCAACGCCGGAATCATGGAGAATACACGCTTCTGCTCTGGAAACCGCAGATGGGTCTGGAAACCCACCAGGTTATACAGCGAACCGGCCGCATTGTCGCGCCGGAGTTGAACAACTGCATACGGGTCCTTACCGGTGCGCGGGTCACGCAGCCCAACCGGCTTCAACGGGCCGTACAGTAAGGTATCGTGTCCACGCCGTCCCATGACCTCAACCGGCATACAGCCCTCAAAGACCTTTTTGTCCTCAAAGCCATGGACCGGCGCCTGCTCTGCCTCGCATAACGCTTCCCAGAAGGCGTCATACTGCTCTTTATCCATCGGACAGTTGATATAATCCGCCGTGCCCTTATCATAGCGGGAAGCAAAATAGGCACTCTCCATATCGACGGATTCAAAGCTGACGATCGGCGCTGCTGCATCATAAAAATGCAGGTATTCATGCGCACCCAGCTTTGCTTTGATATCCTCAAACAGCGCATCCGAAGTCAGTGGACCGGTGGCAACGATGACATTATCTTCGTCCGGAACATGTGTGATTTCGCCCGCATGAACGGTGATATTCGGATGGTTCTTCATTTTTTCTGTGACCATTGCCGCAAACGCATTGCGGTCAACCGCCAGCGCGCCGCCTGCCTCCACACGGGTCGCATCTGCACAGGCGATAATCAGGCTGCCTGCCCGGCGCAGTTCCTCCTTCAACAGCCCCGGAGCAGTACAGATTTCTGCACCGCGCAGGGAATTGGAGCAGCAAAGCTCGGCAAAATCATTGGTATGGTGTGCCGGTGTGAACTTGACTGGCTTCATTTCATGCAGGTCAACCAAAATGCCGCGCTGTGCCAGCTGCCATGCAGCTTCGCTTCCGGCAAGACCTGCGCCGATTACAATCGCCTTATGCATCGGCATTTTCCTCCGTTACAGCTTTCTTCTTTCGGGTGGTGCGCTTTTTGGGCGCTTCTTCTCCCGCATCGGCTGCTTTTTTCGTGGTCTTCTTTGCTGTAGCCTTTTTGGTCGTTGTCTTTTTCACTGCCGTCTTGCGCGTCGTCTTCTTCGGGTTTTCCTCCGCAGCGGTTTCCGTGCTCTCGCCTGCCGCCTCCGCAGCAGCCTTTGCCTCAGCTTCCTTCTGCGCCTTGGTCTTGCGCGGTGTGCGCTTGCTGATAAATTCCTTATAGCCACAGCCATCTTTATAGCACATATAATGCGCTTCACCCGTCTCGCGGTCATAATGCCGGAACAATGCAGAGCCGCAGTCCGGGCACTGTTTTCTGGTAACCTTATCCCATGACATAAATGTGCACTCCGGATAATTGTCACAGCCCAAGAACGGGAATCCACGCTTGGATTTCAGCTCAACGATATTTCCGCCGCATTTCGGGCAGTTTACGCCGGTTTTAATTGCGATATTCTTGGTATTTTTACAGTCCGGATAGCCGGAGCAGGCGAGGAACTTGCCAAAACGTCCGGATTTAATCACCATATGCTTTCCGCACAGTTCACAAATTTCATCTGTGACCTCATCTTTGATTTTAATGCGCTGACCTTCCAGATCCTTTTCCGCCTGCTGTAAAGCAGCTTCAAAGCCGCCATAGAACTTGCGCAGGACTTCGACATATGGAATCTTGCCGTTTTCCACCTCATCCAGCTCTTCCTCCATATGAGCGGTAAATGCAAGATCGGAAATGGACTCGAATTTATCCACGAGCAGCTCGGTAACGCCCTCGCCCAGTGGCGTCGGACGCAGGCTCCTGCCTTCCTTGGCAACATAATCGCGCTCTAGAATTGTGGAAATCGTCGGCGCATAGGTGGATGGGCGTCCAATTCCCTTTTCTTCCATCGCCTTAATCAGCGATGCTTCGGTATAGCGTGCCGGCGGCTGTGTAAAGTGCTGGGCCGGCGTGAGCTTGCGGCAGTCCAGTGTATCTCCCTCGGCAAAGTCCGGCAGCGGCTTGCCTGCGGCAGTGTCTGTCTGTTTAGCATCGTCTGTCGATTCCTCATAAACCGCAGTGAAGCCCGGAAATGCTACTTTATAACCGCTTGCGCGGAACACATAGCCTTCGGAAAGAATATCTGCGGATACGGTATCCAAAATCGCCTCTGCCATCTGGCAAGCGACAAAACGACTCCAGATCAGCTTATACAGCTTATACTGCTCCGGTGTCAGATAATCCCGAATTTCTTCCGGTACCAGATTGACATTGGTTGGGCGGATGGCTTCATGCGCATCCTGCGCACTGTTCTTGGTACGGAATGTGCGCTTTTTTGCCGGATAGTATTCTGGTCCGTAACGGCCAATGATATATTCCTTTGCCGCCGCTGTCGCTTCATCGGAAAGACGCAGGGAGTCGGTACGCATATAGGTAATCAGACCGGTCAGGCCCTGTTCCCCAATTTCAATACCTTCATACAGCTGCTGTGCAATCGACATGGTACGGCGCGGAACAAAGCTCAGCTTGCGGCTGGCCTCCTGCTGTAATGTTGATGTGATAAACGGGGGCGCTGGATTCTTACGTTTCTTGCCGCGCTTGACCTTGCCCACGGTAAACGGTTTGCCGGTAACAGCATCGACAATTGCCATCGTCTGCTCTTCGGTTTTCAGTTCAACCTTGCCGGTGCCGTCGCCATAGAACGATGCTGTAAACGTTCCGCCGGGCGCAGCAAGCTCAGCTTCCAGTGACCAATATTCCTCGGGGATAAATGCTCGGATCTCTTTCTCGCGGTCAACTACCATCCGGGTAGCTACCGACTGGACCCGTCCGGCAGACAGACCGCGCTTGACCTTACGCCAAAGGAACGGAGACAGCTCATAGCCTACAATGCGATCCAGAATACGGCGCGCCTGCTGGGCATCCACCAGATCAAGGTCAATATCCCGCGGATTCGCAATGCCCTCCTGTACCGCGTGCTTGGTAATCTCATTAAAGGTAACGCGCTTGGTATAGGAATCGCCCAAATGCAGCAGTTCCTTTAAATGCCATGAAATCGCTTCGCCTTCGCGGTCCGGGTCAGTTGCGAGATAAACAAAATCGCTTTCCTCAACCGCGTCGCGCAGCTCATTGATCAATTTTTCCTTGCCCTCAATCGGAACATATTCCGGTTTAAAGTCGTGTTCGATATCCACGCTCATTTTTTTCTTGGGCAGATCACGCAGATGTCCCATGGAAGCTTTTACCACATAATCTACGCCGAGATATTTTCCAATGGTCTTCGCCTTCGCGGGAGACTCCACAATGACTAGCTTTGACATGAATGTCATTCCTCCTGTACCGCTGTATCCTTACATACAGCAGGGTTCAAAATCTATTCGATACAATATGAAGCTTTCTTGATTTACAACTGTATATCTGCCGCAGGGCGATAGCCACTGCCGGTAATAATAACATATGCATTTACTTCCAGCATGGTCAATGCTGTGAGCACAACAGCTGTCGGCAGACCGGTTTCCTCCACAATGGCATCCACCGTTTCATGCCCGTTATGAACGGCCAGCCAGACCGTACGTTCATCCGGCGAGACATCCAGCGTCCTGTTCTGATATACCAGCGGAAGCTGCTCCGGCTGTGCGGAACGCTGTAGCTGCGTCTGGGATGCAAGCCGCAGCTCCTGCCGCTCTGTCTTCTTACGAATCTGACGGACTGCTGTACGCTTCCCATCCGTGCGTTCATAATGGGACAAAATATCAGACGGCTCCTGCACCAGTTCTGCACCGCCCTGACGAATCAGGCCATTACAGCCTGCACAGCTTGGACGGTTGACGTCGCCCGGAACAGCAAACACTTCTCGTCCCTGTTCGAGTGCAAGATCAGCGGAAATCAATGCGCCGGATTTTTTCGGTGCTTCCACTACCAGTGTTCCCCGGCTCAATCCGGTTATGATACGGTTCCGAATTGGAAAATGCCTGCCTCTCGGTTCTGTTCCGGGCGGATATTCGCTGATGACAGCGCCATGATGGATCATATCCTGCATCAGTTTCTCATGCTGCCATGGATAACATACATCCACACCACAGCCGAGCACAGCAATTGTCATGCCGCCCGCGTCCAGCGCAGCCTGATTGGCTGCGCCGTCAATCCCCAACGCCATACCGGATACAATAATACAGCCATTCTGCGCCAGCTTTCCTGCGAAATATCGCGCGGCATGCAGGCCATACGGTGTACATTTTCGTGTACCCACAACCGAAATTGCCAGCTGGCTGCTGAAGTCCGGTAATGTGCCGCGTACATATAATACCAGCGGCGGATCTGCAATCTGCCGCAATGGCGCCGGATACAGTTCGTCCTCCCATGTCACAATCTGGATATCCTGCTCCCGACAATCCCGTTCAATACGGTTTGCATAGGTTAAATCCTTATCCAGCAGGGCTTCCAGCCGGATATGGTTCATACGCGGAAAGCCGCTCAGTTCCTCCCGCACAGCTTTCCAAACTGCCTCTGGTGTGGCAAACTGCTCCAGCAGACGGGTTAAAAACCGCACTGTGCAACCCGGACGGGTTGCCAGCCAAAGCCAATATATGTTTGACATTGCCATATCCATTCCCCGTTTCCGACTTATTTCCTGCTCATTTCATACATAATAATAGATGCCGCAACCGATGCATTTAGCGACTCTGCACGGCCCTCCATTGGGATAATAATCTGTTTTTCACTGAGAGCAGCTGCCTTTTTCGTAATGCCTCTGCCTTCATTGCCGATGAGCACCGCAGCTCGGTGTAAATCAACTTCTGTTACCGGAACACTATTGTCGCTCAGCGCGGTGGCATACAGCGGCAGACTCTGTCGTCTCAAAAATGCCGCAGCCTCTTCAATCCCAGCTGATGCAATCGGCATACGGAATGCCGCACCCATTGTTGCACGCACAACCTTTGGCGACGTCGGATCCACACAGCCTTCGCAAAGGATGATACCGTCCAGCGCAAACGCATCTGCTGTACGGATAATCGTTCCCAAATTTCCAGGGTCCTGTAAACCCTCCAGCACCATCATGCGCTTGGCGCCGTAGAGACTTTCCAGTCCTGATATGGGACGCTCACAGGAAAACGCTATACCCTGCGGTGTTTTCACATTAGATATCTTCTGTAGCAGAGCTGCGGGACAGTTGTACAGCTTTGCTCCCTGCTGCTGCGCCCGATGCAAATCCTCTGTGGAAACCTCGACATCGTCTGCCACCAATATATCATGAATTTCAATCCCGCTTAAAAGCGCTTCCCGCAGCATTTTTCCGCCCTCACAGACCATTTCCTGCATATCCCGGCGGTATTTCCGGTCACCGGACAGGCGGACAAACCGCTTTACCAGCGAATTTTCCCTGCTTTCAATTCGTATACTCATTTTTGTCTCTTTCTATTCTCGGGTCTTACATGAAATAGCAGCCTTCTGGCAGCGCTATGGCTATATCCCCGACGGGCTATGTGTCTAATGATTTCCAGAGGAAAAGCCTGAACGGTACAAATATAACCGCTCAGGCCTTCTTTTTCAAGTTAATCCAGCGGCTTCATCGTCGAAATTACAACTTTTTGCCTAACGCAAGCCTTTATCATCCGTCCAGCTTTCTGCACCCGTATTTCTCTTGATACAGAAAAAATCCTGCTAGACTTTCCTAATCATAGCAAACATATTTTACTTTTGCAAGTCTTCTTTGCATTTTTGTCGGACAAATCCTATTGTTATATTTTCTTTACACATCAAAGAGAACTGTATTTTTCTCTGTGCGATGTCATGAAATTCAAAATGCTTTGGGCTGTGGCTCGACTGTGTAAATTCAATACGAAAAATGATAAAAAAATAAGAAAAGCATCCGAAACGGATGCTTTTCTTGGTACGCCAGAAGGGATTCGAACCCCCGACCTTTTGGTTCGTAGCCAAACACTCTATCCAGCTGAGCTACTGGCGCATGTCGGAATATTTTTCAATCATTTCCTGACTGCTTGAATAGTATACCAAGAAAATCCCCTTCTGTCAACAAAAATTTTCAGTTTTTTTCAAAAACATTTTTATATATCCAAAGCCCAGTTCAGACAACAGCGAACCGCCTTATGCCAGCCATATAACAGCTTCTCACGCTGTTTTTCTTCCATATGCGGCTGGAAGATTTTATCCGGCATACTATTTTTTCGGATTTCCTCCCGGTCTGCCCAGTAGCCGATCGCCAGCCCTGCCAGATATGCCGCACCCAGCGCAGTTGTCTCAACACACACCGGACGTTCTACTGCTGCTGCAATGATATCGGACTGAAATTCCATCAGGAAATCATTCGCACAGGCGCCGCCATCCACTTTCAGGGAATGCAATTGCAAACCGGAATCCTGTTCCATGACCTGCAATACATCTGCCGTCTGGTATGCTAACGACTCCAACGCCGCACGGATCATATGCGCCCGCCCGGCGCCCCTTGTTAGCCCAGTCAAGGCTCCTCTGGCATATGGGTCCCAATACGGTGCGCCCAGGCCGGTAAACGCCGGAACCAGATAGACACCTGCCGTATCCGGTACGCTTCGCGCAACTGCTTCGGAATCCGAGGATTGTTCAATCATCCCCATCTCATCCCGCAGCCATTGAATCGCCGCGCCTGCAACAAACACAGAGCCTTCCAGAGCATAATTGATAACGCCATCGATTTCCCATGCAATGGTCGTCAGCAAACCATTTTTACTTTTGACCGGCTTTTCTCCGGTATTCATCAGCATGAAGCAGCCTGTGCCATATGTATTTTTTACGTCACCCGGCTGAAAACAGTTCTGTCCAAATAAAGCTGCCTGCTGGTCGCCTGCAATGCCTGCCAATACAATTGGCTTGCCAAACCATTCCGGCGCTGTTTCCCCGATCACCCCACTGGATGGAACAACCTCCGGCAGCATACTGTCCGGAATCTGTAATTCCTGTAGGATATCCATATCCCACTTCCGTTTATGGATGTCAAACAGCATCGTACGTGCCGCATTGGTGACATCCGTCACATGCTTTTTTCCACCTGTGAAATTCCAGATTAACCAGCAGTCTACTGTGCCAAACAGCAATTCACCATGTTCCGCTTTCTCACGCGCCTGCGGTACATGATCCAAAATCCATTGCAGCTTGGTTGCAGAAAAATACGCATCTACAATCAAACCGGTTTTTTCCTGAAGCATCTGCCCCAAACCGCGCTCGCGTAATGCATCCGCTTGCGCCGCAGTCCGTCGGCACTGCCAGACGATTGCCGGCGCAATTGGTTTGCCAGTTGCTTTGTCCCACACGATTGTCGTTTCCCTTTGATTGGTAATACCAATGCCTGCAATTTGCTCCGGTTCAACAGCAAGCTTTTTCATAGCCTCCCGGCATACTTCCAGCTGTACCGTCCAGATTTCCATAGCATCCTGTTCTACCCAGCCCTGCTGCGGATAAGATAAAGGCAGCTCCTGCTGTGCCATAGCACACATGTTTCCCTTCCGATCAAATAAAATACACCGTGCGCTGGTAGTGCCAGCATCGATCGCCATTATATATTGTTTCATTTGAACACTCCCCAGATAAGAAAAATGCGCTGCGGGTGCCTACAGCGCTTTTTCAAACAAATGTATTATGCTCTCAATAATTTCTCATAGTATGCTTCATCGTCCACCTGACCGACTGCACAAATGGAAGCCTGATCAAAATCAAAAATCCGTCTTGCCAGCTGGGCGATATCCTGAGCAGTTACTTCATCATACAACGCCATAACTTCATCCAGATCCAATGTCTTGCCAAAGAACATCTCACTGCGTCCAAGCTGATTCATTCTGCCGGAGGTACTTTCCATTCCCAGAAGCATGTTGGTCTTTGCCTGTTCCCGACAGCGGCTTAATTCCGCACGATCCGGCCCGTCCTCCGCCAGCCTCTGGCATTCCTCACGAATTAACTGAATGGCTTTTGCTTCGGTTTCCTTGCCTAAAGCAGTATAAATGCCAAATACACCGGTATCCTCATGTGAGGTACTAAAGGAATAAATGGAATAGCACAGGCCATTCTTCTCACGAATGGTCTGAAACAGACGAGATGCCATACCGCCGCCCAGAATTGCCCCCATCAGGGCATTGACATAGCGTTCTTCTGCACGCATCGGGATACCCGGAAATGCAAGGCATAAATGATTCTGTTCAATTTCCTTTGGGCGAACAACAATACAAGGCTGATATGTTGCCTGTTCAATGGTATTCCGTCCTTCCCCTTCCATTGCGGAAAACAAATCGCAAATAAACTGGATATCATCCTTGGTATAAGATCCTGCAATGGCAACAACAGTATCCTTTGGGCGATAATATTCCGAAACAT
Source organism: Eubacteriales bacterium (assembly GCA_030524285.1). Classification (GTDB taxonomy): domain Bacteria; phylum Bacillota; class Clostridia; order Oscillospirales; family Butyricicoccaceae; genus Butyricicoccus_A. The sequence goes on along the minus strand of JAUNGQ010000001.1, from coordinate 70,838 downwards.
ACTGCCGCAGGGTTTCCCCCGTCATGCCGTTCAGCGTCTCTTCTTTCCCCAGAATCGAACGTCCCAAGGCTGAACTTTCATAGCAGGTTTCAAATACCTTTTCTGTTGCAACATCCTCCGGCGAATCTTCATACATATCAATTTCTTCCAGCACGACGCCCCGTTCCAGTTCAAGATCCCGCTCTGCAAACTTGGAATGTAAAAACATATCTGCCAGAATTTCTACACCTGTCTGTGCATGTTTATCTAAGGTTTTTAAGTAAAAACAGGTACATTCCTTTGTTGTAAATGCATTCACCTGTCCGCCAATGGCATCCATTGCAATCGCAATATGCTGGGCCGAGCGCTTTTCCGTTCCCTTAAATACCATATGTTCAATAAAATGGGAAATACCGCTCAGCTCATCCGGTTCATGCCGCGAGCCATTCATTACCCAAATGCCAATCGCAGTAGAACGCACGCCGGAAATCGGCTCCATGACGATACGCACACCATTTGGCAAAACTATTCGCTCGTACATCAATCAATCTCTCCTATATGATACTGCTGTTTTCTGCGTTATAATATAATCAGTATAACATATTCTTACTACAAGTCACACTGTTTTGAAAGGTTTTTTATGAAAACATTCGCTAAACGGATCGGCATGTTATATATTGTTCTGTTCCTCAACAAAAAAACAGGGCAAAGAAGCTGTTCTCTGCCCTGTTTCCACGTGTTATCTGATTTTATTCTTTAAACAATTCCTCATGCTGACCCAGCAGCGTAACACCGAGTTTCAGAACATGCATAAATTCCTGTGAATCCTTATCTCCCAATCTTGTCAACAACCATTTGTAATCACGCAATGTTTTTTCATATGTCTCGCTGGCATATGCATTTCCCTTTTCTGTCAGGCTGATTTGTACTCTTCTCCGATCCCCCGGGTCCGATGTACGCATAATATATTCCTTGCGCTCCAGCTGTTTTAAAAGATTTGCAACACGCCCGGAGGTCAAGCCAAGACAAGCTGCAAAATCACCTGCACAGGCTGGTGTGCGACGGGAATACAACAGCAACAGTACCTGATCTTCCCCACGTGAGGAAATCAGATCTGCAATTTTACACAGGGGCTTGGAGTAAAAGAGCTGCATGTCAGTAAGCTCTTTTGCGGCTTTATCATAGTCCAATTTCTCTACACCCCTACTGCTTATTTCTTTGACTTCTTATAATTCTCGTACTGATATTTCTTATGCACCTGGCTTGCCCAGATTGCATCGGCCTCATCCTTCCAGCAGCTTGCATAATCCTTGCACTTATCGCACAGATGCTCTACGGATTCCGGAGACTCCAGATCTGTACTGTGCGCGCCGGTTTCATGCACCATCTTTTGCAGCAGCTCCGGATTTTCCAGCATCGGGCACGGGCGCAGATGATTGTGGTTAAACGGCTGACCGTTATGGTATGCCATGAACAGCGGGCTCTGGAGGATTTCCAGAATCGAATGGTCATGGATATTCGCATTGGAATAGTGGATAAATACGCACGGCTCTGCATCGCCTGCGGAATTGATATGGAAATAGTTGCGTCCACCTGCAATACAGCCGCCGACAAATTCACCATCATTCTGGAAGTCCATCGGGTAGAATTCAATGTCAGACTTGCTGGAACGGATATGGCGGATACGCTCAATCATATATTTGCGCTGTTCCATTGTCGGCATCAGCTCCGGTACCGCATTGTTGCCAACCGGCATATAATGGAAATAGAATCCAAAGCGTGCGCCCTTTTCGGAAATCATCCGCAGGAAATCGTCGTTGGTTACCGCTTCCACATTATTTCTGGTATAACAGATGGAAGTGCCAAACAGAATACCGTATTTTTTCAGCAAATCCATTGCATTCATAACAGCCGCATAATGACCTTCGCCACGTCTTGCGTCGTTTGTCTCCGGCGTGCCCTCAATAGACAGCTGGAAGGTCAGATTGCCCAGACGGACAACCTCTTTACAGAAAGCATCATCAATCAGGGTGGAGTTGGTATACAGGGAGAATTCCACGTCATTGTGCTTTTCCGCCAGCTTGAGGATGTCTGCCTTGCGTACCAGCGGCTCACCGCCGGTCATCATATACAGATAAATACCCAGCTTCTTGCCTTCGGAAACAATCTTATCCATATCTTCAAACGACAGATTATGCTTATGTCCATAGGTGCCGGACCAGCAGCCCTCGCAATGCATATTGCACGCAGAGGTTGGGTCAAACAGAATCAGCCACGGGATATTACAGTCATACTTGGTACGGTTTTTCCGGATTTCCTTGGTACCACGGAAAAACGCTTCAAAGCCGAGATTCAGGGCAGCCATTTTTGCCACATGCGGGTCTGTCTCATCCAGTACGCGGTTGATAAATCTGACCCATTTATTGTTCGGGTCCTTGATTGCAGCCCGCGCCTTATCATAGCTTTCCTTGGACATACCATCTGCCCAGAATTTTTCTGCAAAATCTACAATTTCCAAAAAGCCCTTTTCCCTGTCTTTATCTACATGAGACAGGACTTGATCGATCAACAGGCTTGCAGCCTTTCTTTGCGCTTTATGAGAAAGCTCTGTTAAAGTAGCCATTGTTCTATGCCTCCAATATGATTATCTTTCACTGAAAGTTAATATACGCCGATTACCCGTTTCTGTCAAGTACCTTTTCGACATAAAACGCCGATATTCTATGAATATCTTGCTTTTTTCTGTCAGTAACAGTATACTGATTTCATGACATTTGCTTTTGAAAGGGGTTTCTACCATGCGTTTTCTGCGCCTGCTGATCTGGGATGCACTGTACTGCATCCTTTTGTCCGTCAGCTATTCCGCTTCCTCTGTGGTCTCTTCTGATTCTGTCCGATACGCCATAACCCTGCTGACCTGTATCCTCTGTGGCGCATTTCTCAGCCATCTGCCCGGGCGTGATATCCTGACCATTCTTTTTGTCACCGTTCCCGGTCTGTATCTGGCTCTGGCACCTGTGCTTGCCCCATTTTTTGCTGTTTTGCCGTTTACACTACCGTTCAACCCGGTACCTTCCATCCTGCTGGCCTCCAAGACGGCATCCCTCCGCTACGCAGGTGCACTTGCCGCCGGTTACACGATTTTTTATGACAAAATGAAACGATAAACCTTTTTTTCACACGACAACGGTTGCCTGCTGACCAGCAGGTATCACTCTAGCTTATGCCGTTTTTGCATTATTATTTCCACGGCGCTGCTCATTATATCATATTTCAATGCATGTATGATGAGAAGGCTCCCTCAGACGAGGGAGCTGTCAGCGAAGCTGACTGAGGGAGTTCGATCGCATTCGTCTTCTACACAGTGGTTACAATTGATATGAAACACTTACGTTTTAACTCCCTCCGTCTTCGCCTGCGGCGAATCCACCTCCCTCCAAGAGGGAGGCTCTGATGCGTAAATTTAAAAGTCTGGCTATCAGGCTCCCTCAGACGAGGGAGCTGTCAGCGAAGCTGACTGAGGGAGTTTAATCACATTCGTCTACTGCACAGTGGTTGCAGTTGATATGAAACACTTAAATTTTAACTCCCTCCGTCTTCGCCTGCGGCGAATCCACCTCCCTCGAAGAGGGAGGCTTTGTTCAAAACAATTTTCTTACAACCAAGTTTACTTTTTGCAAGCAAAAAGGCTGTACCCCGTCTCGGAGTACAGCCTTGATTTTATCCAATTTGCGGAATTACAGAACCTTTTCCTCTTCCTTCACGTCCTTGCGGGACAGGTTGATGCGGCCCTTGTCATCGATCTCGATAACCTTAACCCAGCACATGTCGCCAACCTTGACAACATCCTCAACCTTCTCGACGCGGCGCTTTTCCAGCTTGGAAATGTGAACCAGACCATCCTTGCCCGGTGCAATCTGCACGAATGCGCCAAAGCCCATCAGGCGGACAACCTTGCCATAGAAGACATCGCCAACCTCCGGGTCCTTTACGATGGTTTCGATCATCTTCTTTGCCTTCTCGCCGTCAGCGCCGTTGACAGAAGAAATGCTTACGGTGCCGTCCTCAGCAATATCAACCTTTGCGCCGGACTCGGCGGTAATCTTCTGGATCACAGAGCCGCCCTTGCCGATAACATCACGGATCTTGTCCGGATCGATCTTGATCGTAATGGTCTTCGGTGCCCACGGAGACAGGTTTGCACGCGGCTCCGGAATTGCCTTCAGCATGACCTCATCCAGAATCTTGTAGCGTGCATCGCGGCACTTGCGGAACGCTTCCTTGATGATGGACGGCGTCAGGCCGTCAACCTTGATATCTACCTGAATACCGGTAATGCCCTTCTTGGTGCCTGCTACCTTGAAGTCCATATCACCATAGAAGTCCTCGACACCCTGAATATCGGTAAAGGTGGTTTCCTGACCGTCATCGGTAATCAGGCCACAGGAAATACCAGCTACCGGCGCCTTAATCGGAACGCCTGCATCCATCAGAGCCAGGGTAGAGCCGCAGACGGAGCCTTGCGAGGTAGAACCATTGGAGGACAGAACCTCGGATACAACACGGATTGCATACGGGAATTCCTCAACAGACGGCAGTACCGGAACCAGAGAACGTTCAGCCAGCGCACCATGACCGATTTCACGGCGGCCAGGGCCGCGGGACGGACGGGTTTCACCGACGGAGAAGGACGGGAAATTGTAATGATGGATATATCTCTTTTCCTTCTGCTCGAAGATGGTGTCCAGCTGCTGTGCATCAGACAGCGTACCCAGTGTGCAGATAGACAGAACCTGTGTCTGACCACGGGTAAACAGGCCGGTGCCATGTGCACGCGGCAGGATGCCTACCTGCGATGCCAGCGGACGCACTTCTTCCATGCCGCGGCCATCGACGCGCTTGCCCTGTGTCAGCCAGTGGCGAACAACCTTCTTGCACAGCTTGTCAACGATCTCGGAAACCTCGCCTGCACGCTCTGCTGCAACCTCTTCGCCCAGCATTGCGTCGATTTCCTCACGGACAACCTGCATCCGTGCATCGCGCACGGTCTTGTCATCGGTATCAAATGCAACTTCAACCTTATCGCGTGCAAATGCTTCAATCTGGTCAAACAGATCATGGTCTACATCATGATGCTCATATTCAAACTTCGGCTTACCGATTTCTGCCTTGATGGAATCAATAAACGCACACATCTTCTTGATTTCCTCATGTGCAAACAGCAGGCCCTCCAGCATCTGATCCTCCGGAACTTCCTTCGCGCCTGCTTCGATCATAACGATCTTCTCAGCAGTACCGCAAACGGTAACGTCCATCAGGCTCTTTTCACGCTGCGCAACCGTCGGGTTCAGAACAAACTCGCCGTCAACCAGACCGACATCTACACCTGCCACGGTGTAGTTAAACGGGATATCGGAAATTGCAACTGCAATGGATGCGCCATTGAGTGCAGTAACCTGCGGGGAGTTATCATAGTCATTGCCCATAACGGTGCAGACGATGGATACATCATTGCGCAGATCCTTCGGGAACAGCGGACGCATCGGGCGGTCAATCTGGCGGGAAGCGATGGTTGCCTGCTCGCTTGCCTTGCCCTCACGGCGCATAAAGGAACCCGGGATACGGCCTACTGCATACAGCTTTTCTTCAAAATCAACCGAAAGCGGGAAGAAATCAACGCCTTCACGCGGCTTCGGGGAAGCGGTTGCGGTAACCAGAACAACGGTGTCTCCATAGCGAACCAGTGCAGCGCCGTTAGCCAACTGGGCAACCTTGCCAGTCTCTACAGTCAGCTTGCGTCCGGCAAACATTGTTTCAAATACACGTTCTTCATCAAATGACTTATGTGTAATCGTCGTCATAATCAAACTGTCTCCTTTTCTATAATTTGTGGGAATTTTGGAAAGTCCGACAGTCCTTCAAGCACTTGAAGCACAGGTTTAAGTTCAGCAGCATTTCCTGATTTTTGGCTCCCTCATTGGAGGGAACTGTCCGCGCAGGCGGGTGCGGACCGCGGGAGTCTTGATCAAATCTCTCTTACGTTTATACTGCGTTTTTATAGTATGATAAGCCTGTCCTTCAACTGCTCAAGGAATTGCCGTGCCTTTCTCATGTCAGGGAAAAGAGGAGGTCTGTTCATAGGCCTCCTCTTTTCTATGTTTCTCTTACTTTCTCAGGCCGAGCTTCTTAACGATTGCTCTGTAACGCTCGATATCCTTCTTCTTCAGGTATGTGAGCATGCTGCGGCGCTGGCCAACCATCTTCAACAGGCCGCGGCGGGAATGGTTATCATGCTTGTGCTCCTTCAGATGCTCGGTGAGCTGCTTAATGCGCTCGGTCAGGATAGCGATCTGTACCTCCGGGGAACCGGTATCCGTTTCATGGGTACGGTTTGCAGCGATTACTTCTGCCTTCTGTTCTTTGCGGATCATAATAGACACCTCATAATAAAAATTTTATATTGCCAGTTTCCCAAACACCGGGCAGCGGCGCAAGGTGATGGACACGGTCTGACATGTCCGGTATCCAGACTGCTAAGTGTAGGGATACACTAACTATTGCATGATATCACACCGGAAGATTTTTGTAAAGTGGAATGATACATTTATTTTTTCAGAAATTGTCAATATTATGCCCCGCCGTGTAAACTTTATCAATACCGAATGGTTTCTTTCAATCCATACCAAAACGTCTATATTTTCCCAATATTTTTGGCTACTTATTCAAAAATGCTTGGTTGTTTATTCAAATTTTGAGTTTCCCAAACTATCATCGGGAAATAATTTTACGAATATCATACTTTTTTGGCAAAAAAATTTACATTTTTACGCAAGTTTTTTATCCCGTTCCTGCATTTTATCTTATTTCGCAAGGCTAAAATTCGTATTTTTGCAAGATGTCGGATTTCAAATTTCTTTTATGTTGAAATTATACAACTAACGCGCGCTGTTTTTGTCAATAATTCATGAATTTTGCTTCTTTTCAGTTTTTTCATCCCGTGCTATAATGCAAAGCATCAACGAAAGACATGATAACAGTTTATACCGTCATGTATCTTTCTTCCGCACATTCGGGTGCGGAATCCTTCCTTTTTTTCTCTTTTCTGCCGAAAACACATGACAGGGGCTGTGCAACAGTGCGGCCTGGGTGTCGTGTGTTTTTCTTTTATGCAGAGATGTTACAAAAAAGCTCCGAACCCTGTGATTCGGAGCTTGATCTGTTAGCGTTCAAATGCAATCACACCCGCCTGATACGGATGGTCTATGTACACAACATCTTTCCCTTCGCTGCGATACCACAGAAGCTTCAAAACAATCGTCAAGTCTCCACCACCTGCCAGAACCATCACACAGCCAACCAGTAGCCAGAACATACTGCCGGTAAAAATGGCAATCACAGATGGAAAAATTCCCAGCACCAACGTCGGCATCAGGGCGCCAATAATATGTTGATACCGTTTCAGCGGCTCGACACAGGTGCAATATGGTGTCAGATATTTCATAATAAATCCAAATTCGATAGATTTCCAATGATTTGATGCAAATACCGCCCATGTGATACCGTGAATCAATTCATGTACGACAATGAGTACAATCAGCACAAGGAGAATCTGCAACGCTCCGCCGCCGATATTCTCCTCCATATAAAAGGATGGATTCCGCATAAAAAACGCTGCATACAGCACGATGACAATGGGTGTTCCCAGAACAATTGCCATAACATTCGCAAAAACTAGCCCGATCGTCAAATCATGCTTCTGATAGCCCTGTGCATACAGCTTTATTTCCAGCTGCTCAAGCTGTTGTTGTCTCCGCTGTTCTGCTTTCGTTAGTTTCCTCTGTTGTTCCTTTTGTTTGCTCACAGAGCGTCCTCCCTTTTTGATTGCATTCACAAAAGCTCCCTCCGCAAAAAGCTATGCTTTTACGGAGGGAGTTCGTTTTGTTCCTTTTACTCAAAATACCATAACTGTTTCATTGGTATCTCAGCGGGCAGACCGCCGGACTTGTCTCGTCCGGCGTGTCTGCTGTGCGCGGGAGCGCACCAGACATTTCTTTTGCCAAGCTTTTCTTTCTGTAAAGAAAAGCGGAGGTTACTTTACGATTTCCTTTGCAGCAGCGGCATACTTTTCGATCTTTGCGTCAACCTCTGCCTTGTCTGCACCGTTTGCCATGATATAAACCTTGACCTTTGGCTCGGTGCCGGACGGACGGATAATGAAGCTGGTGCCGTCAGTCAGGTCATAATACAGTACGTTCTGGCCCTTCAGCTCAACCTCAGAGGTTTCACCGGTTGCCAGTTCTGTCTGGACGCCAGTCTGCAGGTCACGTACATCCTTCACAGCAGTGCCGCCAACCTCAGCCAGCGGAGACTCACGCAGCTCCTTCATCAGCTCTGCCATGCGTGTCAGACCGGATACGCCCGGCATAACGATGGACAGAGTCTCTTCTGCATAATAGCCATAACGCTTATACATATCCTGCATTGCATCGTACAGGGTCATGCCCTTGGTACGGTAGTAAGCAGCCATTTCTGCAATCAGCATAGCAGCAATGACAGCATCCTTGTCGCGTGCATGGTCACCGCACAGATAGCCATAGGATTCCTCAAATGCGAACAGATACTGATGAGAACCGGTGCCTTCAAACTGCTTGATCTTCTCAGCGAGGAACTTAAAGCCGGTAAAGGTATCGAAGCATGCAACGCCATTGTCATTTGCAACCTTGCGTGCCATTTCAGTTGATACAACAGATTTCAGCACTGCCGGATGTTCCGGCATGGTGTTGGTCAGCTTCTTCGCAGTAATGATATAATCGATCAGCAGAACGCCCATCTGGTTGCCGCTCAGGGTAACATAATCGCCGGTGCTGCTCTTGAGCACAACACCGCAACGGTCAGAATCCGGGTCCGTACCAATAATCAGGTCAACACCCTGCTGCTTTGCCATCTCAATTGCGAGGTTAAAGCCTTCCTTGTTCTCCGGATTCGGGGACTTAACGGTCGGGAAGTTGCCGTCAATGACCATCTGTTCCGGTACGCAGATCACATTCTTATAACCGATGCGCTTCAGGATTTCCGGAACCAGCTTGTAGCCTGCACCATGGAACGGTGTGTAGATGATCTTGAAGTCATCTGCTACCTGTGCGATGCAGTCCGGGTTGATACACATCTTCTGAATCTGGCGCAGATAAATTTCATCGGATTCCGAACCGATAATCTTAATCAGGCCCTTATCGATTGCTTCCTGATGATCCATGATCTTGACCTCAGTGAACATATCCAATGCGCCCATTTCCTTTGCAACAACATCAGCTTCCTTCGGTGGCAGCTGAGCGCCGTCTTCCCAGTAAACCTTATAGCCATTGTACTCCTTCGGGTTATGGGATGCCGTAATCATAACGCCTGCCAATGTACCATAGGTACGAACCGTAAAGGACAGCACCGGAACCGGACGCAGGGATTCCCACTCAATGACATTGATGCCGTTTGCTGCCAGAATGCTTGCTGCCAGATGGGAAAACTCATCAGACTGGATACGGCTGTCACAAGCAATTGCAACACCACGCTGCATTGCACGCGGGCCATATTGCTTAATCAGGTTCGCCAGACCCTGTGTAGCTGCGCCAACGGTGAAGCGGTTCATCTTATACAAGCCAACACCCAGCGTACCACGCAGACCTGCCGTACCAAAGGACAGCGGAGCAAAGAAGCGTTCCTGAATTTCCTTTTCATCGCCTTCCAGAGCCGCCAGCTCAGCACGTTCTGCATCTGTCAATGCCGGAGACTCCATCCACTTGCGATATTCTTCCATGTAGCCCATTGTTCAAACACCTCATATTTCCTAAATTCGTTTCATTGAAAAAATCCAATGGAGATATAATAAATTTTCTCTAGGAAAATTATACAGCATTTCCCTCCAAATTTGAAGGATAATTTGTGATTTTTACAAATGATTTTTTATGTGTCCAAATCAGGCAAACAAAACCATTATGAAAACGCCTCCCTCCTCTGCGAGAGCCTTATGGAAAAAAACAGAAAATCCCCTGATAGTCTTTCACCATCAGGGGATTATAACGTTTTACGTTTTAAAATGCTTCTTCCTCTTCCTGTTCCGGGAGCAGGGCATTTTTGCAACGATCCAGAACACCTGCCAGCGCTGCCAGAATCGTACCGTAATTGGCAACCGGGACGCCTGCCTCCTGGCAGATTGCAACACGTGCCTGTATAGAACGCTGCGACATCGTAGCGCCGGTATCATGGATAACCAGATCGTACTCGCCCAAATTCTCCGGCAGATCAAGGCCAAAGGAGTAATCGATTTGTAGTTCCTCGCCAATCAGCCTGCGCATGGAACGCGGAATTTTAATGCGTCCGATTTCCTTATAAATCTCGCTCTGCTTATTGCCAACGGCAATCAGGACATGGCTGTCCTTCGTCAATGTGCCGATCGCACGCGCGCCTTCAATGAAGCTTTCCAGCACACCACTTTTCAGGCCATAGAGCAGGGAATACGATGTCAGCGGAATATTCTCCGGCACAATATCACGTACCTTGCCAAAGGAACGCGCATATGCAACAACAAGGTCAATCCGCGGAATCTCCCTCATGGCTGCCTCCAGATCATCCTCATGAATCATCACACAGCGTGCACCGCGATCCATCAGCTCCATAACGATTGCATATTCATGAATCAGTCCGGGGTCCGGCACCAGCATCAGAACATAATCGCCCTTCTGAATCAGCTTCTCCGGTACCAGCGGCGCCTCCTGTGCCTTCAACGAACGCACCATCTGGGACAAGCGTGTACGCAGCAAAGAAATCGAACCCGGCGTATACGTTGAAATAAAGATCGCATCCGGAAATTCCGTCTTCAGCTTCGCAATATCACCTACATACGTTTCATCACAGCGGTTAAACACCTGTAAATATGGAACCATATTCTGTTCCATCCAGTCATGCGCACGCCGATATGCTTCACGGGCCTTGTGGTCAAACTCCTGAATATTGATAACATAAATGGCGATATCTGCACGACGAATGATGTTCCGGGTGTGCTGCGCTTGTTCACTTCCCAGCTCGTTCACATCATCCAGCCCGGCTGTGTCAATCAGGGTTACCTCACCGGCATGACCGAGCCTGCACCTGCCAACAACCGGACTGTACTTGGCGTTGCCCTTCTTGATCTGAAATTCAACCTGATTATTCTCCACCAGCTGATCGAAAATACTCGTTTTTCCGCTGCCGGTCCTGCCAAATAAAACAATATGTCGGTTCTCGCCGCCTAGGATAGTCGGTAAAATACTACTCTGCTTCATTTCTGCTTTCCTCCCCTGACACACAATACCATCTGCCCGCATCCATATCTATGCTGCTGGCTGTATGGGATTGCCTTCTGCTGTCACAAAGGGAACCTCCTTTGAAATCTGTTCTTTTATCTATAAAATAGTGCAAATTTCTCTCTGCCGATTACCTACATTATAGCATGAAAATTTCAAATGTACAGCGGGCATTTCAGGTTTTTCAGCGGATTACAGATTTTTCTTTTTTTTGGCTCTCATACCAAAGTGTCAGAGCTATCACCCCCAGAGGCAGGAGGTATTACCAACGGGCGTCCTTTTCTTCATATACCAGTGCAATGCCGCCGGGACCAACATATGTACCGATAACGGAGCCGATTTCGACAGATGTAATCTGAATATCACTGATATGCGTTTGCAGCATCCTACTGATGATTTCCACACGTTCCGGTGCACAGGAGGAAATGACCATGACATGATGCAAATCAACTGCGTTTTTCAAAAAGCCGTCTACCAGCTTTTTATAGCCGGCCTGCAAACCGCGCACCTTATCCACATTTTTCGGTTCGCCTTCAAAGAAGGTTAACAGCGGCTTGATGCCCATGACTCTGCCAGCCAACGCCGTGGCACTGCCAATCCGTCCGCCTTTACGCAGATATTCCAAACTGTCAAAAATGAAATATACTGCCATATGGTTTTGCAAATACATCATCCGACTCAGAATTTCCTGCGCGCTTTTTCCTTCTTTTACCATGCGGACAGCTTCCAGTGCAAACGCAGCCACTGTAGCAGAAGCAGTCATCGAATCTACCAGATGAATGTTGGGACGAAATCCCTCCTCACGGATCATGCGGCGTGCCATACTGGCGCCGTTGATGGTTCCGGACATTTTAGCAGATACGGTAATGACGATAATATCGTCATAATCTGCATATTTGCGAAATGTATCCATCCATGCCTCCAGCGTCGGCTGGCTGGTTTTCGGCAGCTGCTTGCAGGCTGCCAGCTTGGCAAAAAATTCCTCGCCGGTCAGGTCAATACCATCCCGATAAACCGTTCCGTCTTCAAACGTTACATTCAGCGGGACAACGGAAAAGCCCGCTTTTTCTGCGCGTTCCGGCGTAAAGTCACAGCTGGAATCCGCGATAACAGCAATTTTACTCATATTGATTCTAATTCCTTTTCCTCTGACCAGTCGTTTTGTTCCTATCTGATTATTTATATGGTAGTGTATCACATAGCCCAACGGACATCAAGCTATTTTTTCGTGCATTTTCCAACATTTTTATTTTTTATGTAAAAAATCCCTACATCACGAGATGCAGGGATTTTGGTATGCTATATATTTTATTCCGCCTTATTTTCCTGTGAATTTTTCGCTCCGTCCTTTGGACGACGGCGCGGACGACGACGGCGCGGCTGACGGTTGGCATCCATAAACTCACCATCGGATGCCTTGTGTTCCCGATTCTCACGGTTCTGATTTTCCACAGGCTTTTCGCTGTTTCTGCGCTCACGACGCGGACGACGTTCCCGTCGCTTTTCAGGCTGCTTTTCCTGCTTTTCGCCTTGCTTGTCTTTCTCTCCTCGCGCAGACTTCTGACTACCTTCTGCATTTGTGCGGCGGCGTCTGCGCGGACGATCGGAACGGCGGCGGTCATTCTGCTGCTTTTCCTCCTCCACGGGCTTTTCCTCCGGCATAACAGGCTCTGGCTGCACCATAGCAATATCCTGTTTCAACAACGGTTCTTCCACAGGCTCTTCCGCCAATGGCAGTACCGTTTTCGGCGTCTCCGGTTTTACCACAGGGGCGGCATGTGCGGCACGACGCGGCCTGCGCCCTGCCTGTAATACCTGACAGTCCTTGCATTTATAGGTATGCAAGGTATCCGGATCATCATCCAGCTGCACCACACAGGTTCCACGCAGCATAGCGGCGCTGATGACAACACCGATGCCATCCGGCGTCTGTACGGTGGATTCCGGACGCGGGGTCACGCGGCTCAGATCTTCATATGCCTCCTGTTCATATTTCAGGCAGCACATCAGACGCCCGCATGTGCCGGAAATCTTGGTTGGATTCAGAGAAAGGTTCTGCTGCTTTGCCATATTGATCGAAACCGGCTGGAAATCGTCCAAAAAGGATGCGCAGCACAGCGGTCTGCCACAGATCCCCAGTCCGCCCAGCACCTTTGCTTCATCGCGCACACCGATCTGCCGCAGTTCAATGCGGGTACGGAAAACAGATGCAAGATCCTTTACCAGCTCACGGAAGTCAACACGCCCGTCCGCGGTAAAATAAAACAAAACCTTGTTTAAATCAAACGTATATTCCACCGAAACAAGCTTCATATCCAGCTTATGCTCGGCAATTTTCTGTTCACAGATCGAAAACGCTTCCTTTGCGCGTTTCTGGTTGGTTTCCACAACCTTTGCATCCGAAGGGGTTGCAACACGGATCAGCTTTTTCAGCGGCTTGACCACCTCACCCTCGGATACGTCGCGATTTGCCAGCGCAACCTCGCCATACTCCACACCTCTTGCGGTTTCAACAATCACATGCTGTCCTATCTCAACCTGTATATCGCATGGATCAAAATAATATACTTTTCCGACTTGTTTGAATCGGACTCCAATAATCTGAGCCAAAATAGTTCCTCCTGTTTATGAGAAAAGAGGGTTATTCCCCTCTCAGGCGTTCATAACACCCCGCCGCCAAGCAGCCTGTCAGCAGGGCCATACCCGGATTGCGTTCGATACGTTCATCCAGCTCGCCCATCCAGTCATACAGCGCAAGCAACTGTCGCACCGTAGCCTTTCCCGCCAACGCCTCTGACTGTATCCGCAGCGCTGGCAGCAATGGTGTCTGCATACCATTTGCTGCAAAAACAGCATCCCGTATTGCTGTGCGCAAAGCAGTCAGCACATGGGAAAACTGCTGCCGTGACAACGACGAGCAATGCTCCGAAGCGCGAAAAATCTCCAGCTCGTCCCCGGTGGTCAATGCTGTTAAAACGTCTTTCACAAGCGCTGTGATTTCGCTGGTATCCTCGGAAAGCGCCGCGATTGCATCCCCTGCAATACCCTGGCAGCCAGCCGCAGCTATCTGTATTTCCTCGTGGCTTTTATCGGGATACCTCTGCTGTAGCAGCCGCATCACAGATACCATATCCAATGGCGCCAGTGCAAAGCGTGTGCAGCGGGATAAAATGGTAGGTAGAATCGCACCTGCATTTTCCGTCATTAAAATAAAAAATGCATAAGACGGTGGTTCCTCCAGCAGCTTTAACAGCGCGTTCTGCGCCGATGCATTCATATTATGTGCGTGACGGATAAGAAAAACACGGCGGTCACTATCTCCGGGCAGGATTGCACATTCCGAACGGATGGTACGTGCCACGTCTACCTTGATTTCCGCGTCCCCCAGATCAATGACAGATACATCGGAATGCACATTGCCCATAACCTTCCGACATGCAGTACACATGCTGCAGGGTTTGCTGTCCTTACTTTCGCACAGCAATGCAGCTGTCAAAATCCGTGCAGTTGTCATTTTTCCAATTCCGGCAGGACCGGTCAATAAAATCGACTGCGGAAACCGTCCACGCAGAGCATGCTGCAACGCCTGTTTCAGACTTTCATTTCCCAGCAGGCTGTCAAATGTCATCGTCCTTCTGCCTTTCCCCGGAATTTTGATCCATCACGCAGATGGGTTCATGTTCAGTATACCATCCGGCTCGAAGAAATTCAATGTGAACTTGCCGAATCCGCTCCCCCGGATACAAAAGCGGTACGCCAGGCGGATACGGCGTGACCGGCCTTGCACAGATTTTTCCCGCTGCCTGCGACAGCGGAATTTCGATCGTACCTGAAAACCATGCTTTGCGCACCGAACAGATACGCTCCGGTGTTGGAAACGGCAGTAATGGTGCGGATTCCGTTTTCGTAGGAAAAAATTGCGTATCGCGCAGCGCTCCCATGAGCCGGTTGTAATCCCGCTCGGTATCCGCGCCCGTACAGATGAACACCACATGGTCATGATCCGCCATTTCTGCATCAATGCCAAACTGTTCGTGCAAAATGGCATTCAGCTCGTGCCCGGTGACATTGGTTCCACGACAGCACACCGTCAATCGGCACGGGTCCAAGAACGCTGCGCCCTCCTGTAAAGCGGAAAATACCGTTGTCCGGTCAATCTCCCGCCGAAGCGCTGCTACACGCTGTGCGCATACCGCATACGCTTGCGCCCCCTCGTTTTCCAGCCATGCCCTTGCAAGGTCAATTGATGCCAGCAGCAGATAGGACGGGCTGGATGTACCGAACAGTGGTGCGGTTTCCAGCAGCATGTCAAATGGAATATGTCCGGAGGATAGCAGCAGGGCGCTCTGCCCGAGCGCGGGCAGGGTCTTATGCGTGCTGACGGCTGCCAAATCCGCCCCTTCTTCTATGGAGGATTGACATCCGACTGCCTTCAAATGCGCACCGTGCGCGGCATCTACTATCAACGGAATGTTACGCGCATGGCAGATCGCCGCCAATGCCGAAATATCCTGCATGACGCCGTAATAATTCGGACTGGTGATGAGGACGGCCGCAGCCTGCGGCGTGTTCTGCAACGTTTTTTCCACAGCCTGTGGAGAAATCATCCCCGGCAGTCCGCTCCCATCCAGCGGCGCGGGAACGACAAATTCCGGCGTTAAATCCAGCAGCGCCATTGCGTGGGTTGCGGATTTGTGACAGTTACGGTCAACCACAAGCGTGCCTCCTTCCGGCACTGCGGCTGCAATCGCTGTCATCAGCGCCTGTGTCGAACCGCCGGTCAAAAACAGGCAATCGTGTGCGCCATAATAGCCCGCTGCGGCACGCTCTGCGGACAAAATCGGTTCATCACCGGCATACAGATTGCCGGTTCCCTCGATTTCCGTATAATCAATGGCAAACGGGTGATTGAGTTCGGATAAAATGGGACGTCCTTTGTGTCCCGGCATATGAAAACGGGCGGCTTTTTGAGCCGCCTGTTTTTTTAACTGTTGATATAAGCTTGCGTCAGACATATTCCTTTGGCACCAGCGGACTGAGGTACAGCGGATTGACATCCAAAATCGCAGTATCGCCGTTGTGTACATCCAGTCCGGTTACATCACATGAAACATGGCACAGGCCGACATGTCCCATCACACGGGCACGCTGCCCGTTGATGGTGATATAAATGTTGCCTTTGCCTCTTCCGTTTTTGATTTCCGCTAAAATATAACGCAGCACATCACGTGAGCGGTATAAATCCTTCTTTTTTTCCACCGAAAAGCCATCGGTATAGCCAACCGGCACAACTGCCACACGGGTTGCATCCTTTGCCACGTAGCCTGCACCATAGCCGAAGGTATGTCCCTTCGGGACAGTACGCAGCTCGATCACACGGCTTTCCAGATAACCGATGCGGGACAGCCCAGTAGAGGTCTTTGCCGGAATGCGTCCGGTAAAGGCAGAGCCGACGCGCACGGCGTCCAGCATCATGTCATCATAGCAGAACACGCCGGACGAATTGGCCGCATGGCGCATACCGCAGTCAATACCGTCTGCTTTGAGTCGATCAACAATATCGCACAGCTGCTTGTACTGTGCACGGGTTGCCGCTTCGTTTGCAAAAGCAGAATGGAAATGCGTATAAATACCGGTCACGGCAATGCCCTCATTTTCCCGATATACCCGCTTGATTTCCTCATACTGATCGGCAAGGAAACCATAGCGTCCCATACCCGTATCAATTTTTACATGGGCACGCGCCTGCAGCCCGCAGCCCTTTGCCACTTCATTCAGGCAGTAAGCGGCCTCCGGCGAGCCGACGGTTGCAATGGCATTGGCCTGTACAATCTCATACGCTTCATCCGCCATGGCTGTGGAGCGCATGACCAGAATGTCCTCATCGACATAACCCAGCTCACGCAGCTTGGCGGCATCTCCCGGTTCCGTAACAGCAAACATATGGATACCGGTTTCACGCAAAACCTCTGCCATCTGTGCCATGCCAAAGCCATAGCCATCCGCTTTCAGGACTGCAATCACCGGTACACCGGCCTTTTCCTGAATCCGGCGGGAATTTGCCGCCAGTTTCTCTCTCTCTACAACGAACTTCTTCATCCCGTTCGCATCCTTTACTTCTTTTCTTCCGGCTTTGCGTCAGCATTTTTCTCTTGCTGCTCGCCGCGATGGTCACCGGTCAGATTCTTCGGCTTGGAGGTATCCAGTGCAGCATTCTTCTTCAGGAAACGCTTGCGGCGCAGGTTGCGATAGGTATTCTGTCCGTGTACCACAGCAAAATGTACCGGCTTGTTGAATACCAGATCATATTCACCGACAAACTGTACCAGATCGCCGTTGAAGTCCTTCTTAAAGCGATACAGGCCGTACAGCGGGTTATCCGGCGTCAGATCGCCGGAAACACCGCGGAAATCATAAATACGACACTTCTTCTCCAAGGACCACTGGATCATCATCCATTGCAGCAGATAGTTCGGCATCAGCTTGCGGACATCAAATTCCTTGGTTCCGTTTGCGGATGCGCCGTACAGATACCATACCTTGTCGCCGTAGTAAATGGCAAGCGTGCCTGCAATCGGCTTGTCCTCATAGAACGCCATGTACAGACGGGCATTTTCGCCCATGGCATCCAGCATCTTATTAAAATAGCTTGCCGGACGGGTAACGAAGCCGTCACGCAGGCCGGTTTCCATCATCATCTTTGCGAAAAACGGCATCATTTCCTTGCCAACCAGCTTGATCTTGACGCCGCGTTTGATTGCCTTACGAACCTTGGTACGGGTATCGGTCTTGAAATGCATGATGGCATCCTCACCCTGTGTGTCATCCACCGTGATATCAAATGCCTCCCCCGGCTCTGCGGTAAAGATCTTCTTGCTGTTCATTTCAGAAACATCCAGACGGAATACGAAATTCGGCTGGATTCCTTCAAAGTTCTTGCCGTCGCCGGTGGCATTTTTGAAGCCCAGATGCTCCAGCTCGGCAATAAACGCCTTGTCCTCGATAGAAACGTCCGGATCAATTTTTAACACATAGGAATGATGCTTCTTCGCCAGCTGACGTGCGCCTGCAATCAGCTGCTCCATGGTATTGCGGTCATGCGGGTCACAAACCGGACCGCGGCAGCCATACATCAGCGTCCACGGCAGATGCGGCAGATTACGGATGAGTACCGCCAGAGAACCACAGATTTTGCCATCTTCCCCGCGTACAATAACCGCTTCCCACTTCCAGTTGTCCTTTAAATTCGCCCACTTCTTGGACTGTGCAAAATGGCCATACGGATGTCCGGCATTAAACGCCTCGTATTCAGCCAGTGTCTTGTCGCTTACAAATTCAAACATGTCTATCCTCCTGATTGAATTGGAACAGATATGGTATCACGCTGTCTCATATGCTTATTATAACACCGGATCACGTTTCAGTCTATGTATGTTCCGGCATATTTCTTTATTATATGCCTTTTTCCTGTCTGGTACAAGGTGCAATCGACTGGATTTTTAAAAATCAATCTTTACTCCCTCAGTCAGCTTCGCTGACAGCTCCCTCTAAGAAGGAGCCTTTGGCGGTAACAATTTCAGCTGCGGGGTAAGAGAAAAGCAGCGGTTCACGCACATTAAAGCCTCCCTCTTCGAGGGAGGTGGATTCGCCGCAGGCGAAGACGGAGGGAGTTGAAATGTAACTGATTTATATCAACTGTAACCGCTGTGTATAAGACAAATACGATCAAACTCCCTCCGTCAGCTTCCTCCTCTTCGGGGGCCTGATAATATGAGATATTGAATAAGCGGAGAAAATACCATTTGCAAGTTTATCTATTCTCCCCTGCAAAATAGACAAAAATTTCATCCTCGTTCCCCCAAAATACAGCAGACGGATGAAAACGTCCTGAGCATCTTGACAATGCCGGCCTGAATGCGATTTAATAAGAACATAACACATTTTAGTAATGTGAATTGATAATACAAGAGGAAGGCTGCACGGATGCAGATTCCCCCGCATACTTTGAAAGGCAGGTACCATTCTCATGTCCGATGGAAGAATTTACAACTTTTCGGCAGGCCCGTCCATGATGCCGCTGCCGGTTCTTGAAAAAGCCGCAGCACAGATGCTCAACTATGAAGGCTCCGGCATGTCCGTCATGGAGATGAGCCACCGATCCAAGTACTATGACGATATTATCAACGGTGCACAGGATGTTCTGCGCCGTGTTATGCAGATTCCGGATAACTACAAGATCCTGTTCATGCAGGGTGGTGCAACCATGCAGTTCTCCGCTATCCCGCTGAACCTGATGATTACCGGCAAGGCTGATTACGCTGTCACCGGCAACTTCGCACGCAATGCGATGAAAGAAGCAAAGAAGTTCGGCACAATTCAGATTGCTGCAACCTCTGAAGCAGATAATTTCACATGGGTTCCGACACAGGAGCAGCTGACCCTGGATCCGACTGCGGATTACTTCTATTTCTGCGCCAACAATACCATCTTCGGTACCGAGTGGCATTATGATCCGGAAACCGGCGCTGTCCCGATGGTAGCTGATATGTCCTCCAACATCCTGTCCAAGCCGGTTGATGTTTCCAAATATGGCCTGATCTATGCAGGCGCACAGAAGAATATGGGTCCGGCAGGTATGGCTGTTGTCATCATCCGCGAAGACCTGATGGGCCATTACCGCGAAAATATGCCGGTTCTGCTGGACTATGCATTGACCTCCAGCAAAAACAGCATGTACAACACACCTCCTACGTACTCCATTTATATGATGAAGCTGGTAGCTGAGTGGGTTGAAGAAATGGGCGGCGTAGAAGCGATGGCAAAGCTGGCTGACAAACGCAGCTCCATGCTGTATGAATATCTGGATTCCTCCAAGATGTTCCAGGGCGCTGCACAGAAGGCATCCCGTTCCCGTATGAATGTAACCTTCCGTACCGGCAATGAAGATCTGGATAAGAAGTTTATCAAGGAATCCATCGAGGCTGGCATGTCCAACCTGAAGGGCCATCGTCTGGTTGGCGGTATGCGTGCTTCCATTTACAATGCAATGCCGGTTGAGGGCGTGGAATACCTCATCGACTTCATGCAGAAATTCGAGAAGAACAATTAAGCAAGTTTTAGGATACCATGCCTGCCATGTCCTTCTCTATGGACATGGCGGTATTCTTTGAAGGGAGAATAACAACTTATGTATCAGGTAAAGCTGTTCAATAAAATTTCCAATGCAGGCCTTGACCTGCTGAAACCGGAAAAATATACCAGCTCTGAGGATTTTGAAGACTACGACGCAATTATGGTGCGTTCTGCTAAGCTGCATGATCTGGAGTTTCCAAAGAGCCTGAAGTGCATTGCGCGTGCTGGCGCAGGCGTCAACAATATCCCGCTGGATAAGTGCACCGAAAACGGTATCGTTGTATTCAATACACCGGGCGCAAATGCAAACGCCGTTAAGGAACTGGTTCTATGTGCTCTTCTGCTGTCCTCCCGTAACATTGTCGGCGGTGCAAACTGGGTAAAGACACTGGCTGGCAACGGCAACAGCATCGGCGCTATGGCAGAAAAGGGCAAGTCCAATTTTGCAGGTCCGGAAATTGCGGGCAAGACGCTGGGCGTTATTGGTCTGGGCGCCATCGGCGTTCGTGTTGCAAACGCTGCTATGGCGCTGGGCATGGAGGTCATCGGCTATGACCCGTATCTGTCTGTCAACGCAGCTCTGCAGATCCAGCGTGGTGTTCAGTATACAGCTAATTTGAATGATATTTTCACCCAGTCTGATTATATTACCGTCCATGTTCCGCTGATGGATGCTACCCGCGGCATTGTCAGCCGTGAGGGCATTGCCATGATGAAGGACGGCGTTCGTATCCTGAACTTCGCACGTGACGGCCTGTGCGACGAGGATGCAGTTATTGAGGGTCTGGAGTCCGGTAAAATTGCATGCTACTGCTGTGACTTTGCTTCCGAAAAAATGTTGGCTCAGCCACATGCACTGTGCCTGCCACATCTGGGTGCTTCCACACCGGAAAGCGAGGACAACTGCGCAAAAATGGCAGCGGAGGAAATGATGGAGTATCTGGAAAAGGGAACCATCCGCAATTCCGTCAACTTCCCGAACCTGAAGGTTCCGCGCGAAGCAGATATTCGTATCTGTATCATGCACCGCAATATGCCGAATTTGATTGCAACGCTGTCCACTACCCTGTCTCAGAATGGTATCAACATTGAGAACATGGGCAGCCGTCCGCGTGGCGAAGTGGCTTACACCATCATGGAAACCAATAACGAGCTGTCCGATGAGACAAAGGCAGCTCTGCAGGCTGTGGAAGGTGTTATTTCCTTCCGCGTGATTCAGTAATTGAACTTATATATTAAAGCTCCTTCTTTAATTGAGGGAGCTTTTTCTTTTATTAACAATATAGGTTTATATGATAATAAATATATTTTTTCGAAAGGTGATTCATAACATGAATAAGAAACAAATACGTCTTTATGCTAACAATTTAATATCCATTATCATTAATTCATTAGGAATCCTATTTTTTTATATTGTTCTAACGTTGTTTATGTTATTACAATCATTTCAACAATGTAGTGCTATCCTAGGTTTTGTAGTCGCTGTGCTCTTTGGTTCAATAATTATTTTTATACCTATTATCGGACTTTTTAAAAAAATCCCTAGTTACAAGGATTTTTCTAATATAAAAAAGAAACTATTTATCTTTTTTATATGTTGTATGTTATTACAGCAATTTGGTTTTTTTATCATATGCTATTTTAGTGTCTTACAAAATAATGAATTAAAAAATATATCTGTAGATAATCTGGAAATTATTACAGCGGTAGTGATCATACTCCTTGTTATTACCACTATGGATACTCTGGTGTATTTCTTTTTTTATAAAAAACCTATTGATAATAATATAGCTAATATTTGTGAAGTAAATCCTCACACAAAAGAATGGGACGAAATCCTTGATTTGATAAATGGTAATTGGAATCTACTATATGGCTGGATTGCACTATTCGCTCTTCTTTCTCCTGCGTTACAAGGACTTTCTAAACTTTTCGGGCTAAAAAATATTATCTATAATATATTGGAGGTTTTCCCTATAAATCTTGATAGAGTTAAAGAATTTTTAAATCTTTTTCATATTAACTTTGATTTATTTAATATAGTTCTATTTATTACCGGCTTAGTTATATTCATTTTGTTGTTTATTACAGACCGAAGTTTTCGTGAATCTCGCTCTAATTATGAAGAATCATCTTATACAACCAATGATAATTTATTATCTAATGAAGCAGAAAAAAACTCTAACTATACAACTATTATTCATCCGATATGGACATATTCCCGTCGGACTACGAGGGTAACTGTCATCGGAAAACCAACATCTACATCATCATCCACGTTTACAGACAATATTGTGATAATAGAACTTAAAAATCCTAAAACGAATCAGCCAATACAATATACGCTCACATGCCCTTCTAAATGGTATGATATGTTTAAAATTGGTGATATTATCCAATGTACACGATATGAAAATATCTATCGTAAGGATGGTTGGATTTGCGAACCTCCTAGACCTACTGATTAGAAAAGATTTTAAATTTATAATGTTATAACTGAATAGTATTTACTAATTAATAAGAAAAGAGATTAGCCCTGCACGGCCATATTGTGCAGGGCTATGAGAGATAGGAGAGATATAATCTACATTATATCCGGATCAGGCTAATATTGTTACTTCTCACGAATGCGTGTGATCGAGAAATGGAACATCTCGCTGCGGAGATAATCTACGGTATAGAGCACAGGATTGCCGCGGGAATCAAAATGCTGCTGCTCCATGCCGAGAATCTGCATGTCGCTGTCACCGCGCAGCTGGATGGCCAACGGATCACTTGCCTGCGGAATCAGCAGGTGTGCAGTGGAACGGCTTACAAAAACACCCTTGCGGCGTTCAAAATAGGAAAACAGGGAATCCGGCATATGCTGCGGGTCCAGCTCATCTGCCAGATAAACCGGCATATAATGCATACTGCAGCAGATCGGCTCACCGTTCTTGGTATAGCGCGTGCGGTTCACATAGAACACATTGATTCCCTGCTTTACGCCGAGTGCAGATGCAACCTCCCTGCTCGGAATGGTCAGACCGGTTGCATAGCTGCTTCTGCCTTCCACGATACCGGCCTGTTGAATCATTTCACTGACAGCGCATAAGCGTGTCAAGTCATTTTCCATTTTCTCGGAGACCTCCATCAGGAACGTTCCTACACCATGCTTGGAATAAATGATACCCTCTCTGCGGAGCAGCTCCAGTGACGCACGCCATGTTTCGCGGCTGATTCCGAACTGCTGTGCCATCTTGGTTTCGGACGGCAGACGCTCTCCGGCCTGATACATGCCCTCACGGCACATCATCATAAATTCCTCCTTCGCTCTGAGCGAAGATGACATGCGTTTCATTTTCCATTCCTCCTGTTGTATATACTTCTTATTATGTTGTCTGAACTTCCCTTTTGCTGTTGTAGGCTTATCGCTGCAAGTTGTACGATTGGCTTTTGTTGTTGTATGTTGTATTTCCTTTGTTGTATATAGTATATCAGAATAGGTCAGAATGTAAATTCGCAGATTTAACAAAATGCGGGCGCGTACACGCAGCAACTTATACATAAATGTGCACGTGCACGCACGCATATTTGCGTGCAATTTTCACGTTTTTCCGGTCTGCATTTTTTGTTTGCCATGTCAGCAAAAAGAATATATCTCCAGACAACAACGTCCCGTTGTAATGTTCACAGGTACGCTGTATTCCAGACAACAACATTTTGTTGTATCATCTGCCTGTACAACCATATTTTTACAATTATGTGTTGTAACTCTTGTCAAATCAGATGCTGCATATTTAAAAATCCGGGCTATTGGTGTATAATAATGCCGTGATATAAAATTCTCAGGAGGTCTTTGATGATGGCCGAGGTAAAAACAAATGCCATGCGCATACTGGATCGCGCCAAAATCCCTTATCAGCGCTATTCCTACGAAACCGACGGCGAGCATGTGGATGGTATCACAGTTGCCGCATCCATTGGCAAGCCGCTTGAGCAGGTATATAAAACACTGGTCACTGTTGGGAAATCCGGCGGACACTATGTCTTTGTCATCCCGGTATCAGCAGAGCTTGACTTGAAAAAAGCTGCAAAAGCAGTTGGTGAAAAATCCGTCCAGATGATTCATGTGAAGGAAATCAATAAGCTGACCGGATATATCCGTGGTGGATGCAGTCCGATCGGCATGAAAAAGCAATTTCCAACCGTCCTCAGTAACTCCGCAAGGACTCTGTCCTCTGTCATTGTCTCCGGCGGCAGGATCGGTTTTCAGGTTGATCTCAATCCCAATGACCTGTTACAGCTCGTCCGCGGAAAGTTTGGCGATATTGAATCATAAAAAAAGCCTCCCTCGAAGAGGGAGGCAATATGCAACAGGCTTATCTTCGCCTGCTCTGATTGTTATTCATCCTTCTCTGACGGCGGTGTTCCCGCGCCATACGGCGGCGATTTCTAATCTGACGGTATAGTCCCAACAGGAACAGCATCACCAGCATCAGAACAACTGCACAAATCACAATCGCCACTACCCTGATTACATCCTGTGCCATCTGCGGCATGCCATGAAGGATATGGAGCAAGCCTGTATCTGACTGTTCTTCTCCATCCGCCGTGCTGTCGGCTCCTTCTGGTTCAACAGCGCCCTTTACTGTCAGTGGGATGGAAAGCAGCGATTGTGTACCATCCAGCCCGGTTTCCGCCTGATATGCTTTCCGGCTGTCCGGCGCAATGGTGACCTGCAACAACGCTCCGTCTTCTTGTGTCTGACAGCTATAGGAAAGATCCTCCGTGTTAATGCTCTTTGGCAGATGCAGCGTGATATCTTCCAGTTCATCGGTATCGATTTTGATGCCAGCCTGCTTTGCAGCCTGTTTGGCAGCTTGCTCATAGTCTGCCGCAGCGACAGTTACAATCGGATATTCCTCATCTGCATAGTTCAGCAGCGCAGTTGTCTCGGTAAAAATACCATTCTTTACAGGGCAGTTTAACAGCGTTACAATCAGATTTGTACCGTTGTCTGTCTTCGCGCAGGCAACAAAAGTATTGTGCGCATTGGTTGTCCAACCAGTCTTGGCTGCATACACACGGGGATCATAGACCTCCTTGGCTGAGTCAAACAAATCTACTTTGGTATAAATCTGCCAACCCGGATTGATGACATTGTCAGATGGCAGGGTATATGCTACCTCGCTGGAATATTTGGCAAATTCCGGATGCTGGTTTGCCGCATAGGCGATCAGAGCCATATCATGTGCACAGGTGTAATGCCCATCTGCATCCAAACCATTTGGATTGGCAAAATGTGTATGGGTACAGCCCAATTCTGCTGCCTTTGCATTCATCATTTCCACAAATGCATCGACACTCCCGCCGACAGCCGCCGCAAGAATATTGGCCGCATCATTGGCAGAATCTACCATCATACAATACATCAATTCATCAATGGTCAGCTGTTCGCCCGGAACAAATCCCACACGAGTGGACTCCAAATCAACCGTTGCCAGAGCCTCTTCTGTCGCGGTTGTAGTGCCCTCCAGATCACCATGTTCCAGTACAAGCAATGCGGTCATAACCTTGGTAATGGAGGCCATTGGCAGCTCTGTCTTCGCATCCTTTTCATACAGGATTTCGCCGGTATCTGCATCCATGATGCACACACTCTGTGAGGTAACTTCTGGCGCAGCTGCCAATGCACTGATACTGCCGCACAGTAGCAATACAGCCATCAGGCATGCTATCATTTTCTTTCCCATCGTTTGATTCTTCCTATTCTGTCTCGGTTTTCTCGTTCCTATCGGAAACGCTACATACATTACTATACACGATTGAACACAAAATAACAACCATAGTTACAAAATTCCCGTTATTTTATCCGAAGGAGTACTTACGAATGCACATTTTATTTTATTGGTTGATCGCTGTCAATGTCGCCGGAATTTCTATCACGGCACAAGACAAGCGTGCTGCACGGCGTGGTGCATGGCGCGTCCCGGAAAGGACATTATTCCTGCTCTGTATCCTCGGTGGCTGTCCGGGCGTTTATCTGACCATGCGAGCAATCCATCACAAAACCCTGCACAAACGGTTTATGCTTGGTATTCCATTGATTTTTATTGCACAGCTTGCCATTTGTTTTCTTCTATGGCATTTTATTATCCCTCATTGATAAAAAGAACCCATTAACATACAAGGAGGCGTTTTCATGCTACTCATCAAAAACGGAACGGTTCTTGACCCGTACACCGACACCGACAAAAAATTGGACATCCTCATCGGGGATGACGGCATCATCCATCGCATTGCACCGGAAATCCCGCCGGTTGGCAGCGCGCAGGTTATCGATGCCACAGGCTGCACCATTTCCCCCGGCCTTGTGGATGTCCATGTCCATTTCCGCGATCCGGGACAGACGGAAAAGGAAGATATTTTCACTGGCGCTGCTGCCGCAGAGGCTGGCGGCTATACGACTGTCGTTTGCATGGCAAATACCAGTCCGGTATGTGATAACCTGCAAACCCTGCAATATGTACAGGATAAAGCAGCACAGGTTCCGATTCATGTTTTGCAGGCGTGCGCCATTACCAGGGGTCTCAAGGGCAAAGAGCTGACGGATTTTGAGCGTTTACATGTCGCAGGTGCACCGGGCTTTACCGATGACGGCATTAACCTGACCAGCGGTAAATTGTGCTATGAAGCAATGCGCAAGGCGAAGGAGCTGGACGTCCCGCTGTCCTTCCATGAAGAGGATCCGGCATACGTCCTGTCCCCGGGTGTCAATTATGGCAGTGAAGCTGCGAAAAAATTCGGTGTTTTCGGTGCCATGCGTACCTCTGAGGAGGAAATGATTGCACGCGATATTGAGCTTGCCCTGCTGACCGGCGCACGGGTTGCGTTCCAGCACGTCAGCTCCGGACGCTCAGTAGCCTTAATCCGTGAAGGCAAGGCACGGGGCGCTGATATTCACGCAGAAGCAACGCCGCACCACCTGAGCATGACAGAGGAGGATGTGCTCGAATTTGGCGTGAATGCACGCATGAATCCGCCGCTTCGTACCGAGGCTGACCGTCAGGCTTTGATTGCCGGTCTGGTTGACGGTACAATTGATATGGTGGCAACAGACCATGCGCCGCACACGGCCGAGCAGAAAAACAAACCGTTTGCACGATCCATGTCCGGTATTACCGGTCTGGAAACTGCATTCTCTGTTTTGAATTCTGTCCTTGTTCGTACCGGACGTGTGACACCGATGCAGCTTATGCGTGTTATGAGCCAGAATCCGGCTCAGTTCTATGGGCTGACCGGAAAGGAAATCCGGGAAGGCAATCGCGCCGAGCTGATGATTGCCGATTGGGATGCTGATGTCACGTATACGGAATACAAATCCAAGTCGAGCAATACACCGTTTACCGGCCAGCCGCTCGCAGGTAAGGTCATCGGGATTGTCTGCGGAACGTACTGCTCGGTAGAATAAAGCCAAGTCCGGAATGCGCTGCATTCCGGACTTTTTCCCATTTACTTATGATACTTTCCGCCTGCGGCAATATTCAGCGCCCGATACAGCTGTTCCAGCACCATGACACGTGCCAGATGATGTGGGAAGGTCATGGGCGACATGGATAATCTGAGCTGTGCGGATTGTTTCAAGTTCTCATCCAGACCACACGAGCCTCCAATCAGGATATTGATATGTGACGTACCACGGCCCATCCAGCTATCCAGCCTATCAGCAAACTGTTCACTGGATAATCCTTTGCCTTCAATGCACATGGCAACCGTCATACTGCCGGACGGTATTTTTGCCCGGATTGCATCGGCTTCCTTTGCCAACGCAGCGGCAATCTGTGCCTGTGACGGCTGCTCCGGAAGGCGCTGCTCAGTCAGTTCAAGAATTTCCAGTTTGCAATAGCCTTTCAATCGTTTTTCATATTCCGCGCACGCTTCCCGGTAAAATTTCTCCTTCAGCTTGCCGACACATATCAAGCGAACATGGAGCATTGCGTCCCCTCCTCTGCCAATTGGATCGGTTCCTCCATTGCACTGCGCGGTGCAACATATAATTGGCAATCCAAGCCGCTCAGGCTGCGCTGCGTGCATCGAAGCGCTGTCAATGGGTTATTGTTCTTATCGCTCAAATGCGCCAATACAAGCCGTCTTGCACCCGCTTTTGCCAGACTGCGTGCACAGCCAGCACATTCCTCATTGGACAGATGTCCATATTTGCCACGAATGCGCTGTTTGAGATACATCGGATACGGGCCGGTGCGCAGCATTTCCACATCATGATTGGATTCCAGAACAATCGTATCACAGCCGGAAATTGCAGCCTTTACCTGTTCCGGCAGAAAACCGGTATCCGTCACATAGCCCAGCTTATACCCACCGCCATCAATGCGGTAGGCCACCGGCTCTGCTGCATCGTGGGAAATCGGCATGGACTGCACATACAGCCCGCCGATATCAAACGCCTCCCCGCCTGCAAACATCTGTAAATTCTTCTGTGCTTGCGGCAGCTTCTGCAAAATTGCTGCTGCTGTACCAAAGGTAGCATAGACAGGCAGGTCATATTTTTTGACAAACGTTGCCAGCCCCTTGATATGGTCTATGTGCTCATGTGTCAGCAAAACAGCGGTGATGTCCTCGATTTGCATATCAATCCTGCGCAGCGCCTGGTTCAGCGCACGGACCGACACCCCAAGATCAATCAGAACAGCCGTTTCTCCCGCCTGCCAGACGGCGCAGTTCCCCGAAGAACCGGAGGCTATAGAATAATAAAAGCTCATCATTTCCCTCACAACAAAACATTTTCCGCTTCGCACAATCTACGAAGCGTCCTCACAGCCCACTGCGGCGGGCAAAAAACGAGGAACTGCCAAGGCAGTTCCCCCAAAGCTGTTAAAAGCAAAAAAATCTTAATCTACAACGCGTGAAATGTTGCCGCCGATACCACGAACCTTCTCAACCAGACTTTCATAACCGCGTTCCACATAACCGATCTGCGATACCGTTGTTGTGCCGTGCGCTGCCAGTCCGGCAATCACCATTGCGGCGCCTGCACGCAGGTCATGCGCGATAACATCCGTGCCGCTCAAATCCGGCACACCGTCAATCACTGCGGTTTCCTTATAAATATTGATATGTGCTCCCATCTTTTCCAGCTCCTCCGCATAGCGGAAGCGGTTTCCCCAGACGCCTTCGGTGATATGGCTGGAACCGTCTGCCAGACACATTACAGCCGCCATCTGCGGCTGCATATCTGTGGGGAATCCCGGATAAGGCAGGGTTTTCAGGTTCGTATGGCGCAGAGGACCCCTGCGTATGACACGCACGGAATCGTCATACATTTCCACCTTGACGCCCATATCCTCCAGTTTGGTACTGATGCATTCCAAATGCTTCGGAATGACATTTTTGACCAGAATATCGCCGCCGCAGGCTGCTGCTGCCGCCATGTACGTACCGGCCTCAATCTGATCCGGAATGATGCTATAGGTACCGCCATGCAGACGTTCGACACCGTTGATAACAATTTTATCTGTGCCGGCGCCC
This sequence comes from Eubacteriales bacterium, assembly GCA_030524285.1. Classification (GTDB taxonomy): domain Bacteria; phylum Bacillota; class Clostridia; order Oscillospirales; family Butyricicoccaceae; genus Butyricicoccus_A. The sequence goes on along the minus strand of JAUNGQ010000001.1, from coordinate 40,866 downwards.
TTGATGTTCGCGCCCATCTGGTTCAGGAAATTGGCCAGATCCACAATATGCGGTTCCTTTGCCACATTTTCCATAACAGTCTGTCCCTTTGCAAAAACAGCCGCCAGCATCACATTCATGGTAGCGCCTACTGTGACGACATCAAAATAAATATGGTTGCCGACAAGCCCCTCCGGTGCAATGGCGGAAATGAAGCCTTCACTTTCCACACGCACAAAGCTGTTCAGCTTTTCAAAGCCCTTGATGTGCTGGTCAACCGGACGGATGCCGCCAAAATTACATCCTCCCGGCATGGCAACCCGCGCCCTGCCATATCGTCCCAGCTCTGCACCGATAAAGTAATACGAAGCACGCAGCCGTGTCATCAGCTCGAAGGTTTCTTCACTTTCGAGGTTCACACCGCTGTTCTCTGTTTTGAATGTCGTTGCATCCAGCTGTGTAATTTTCATGCCCATTTTTTCGAGAATCTCGAATTGCAGCATGACATCCACAATATTCGGTACATTTTCAATAATGCACGGTCCATCAACCATCAATGCCGCAGGTACAATCGCTACTGCTGCATTTTTTGCGCCGCTGATTGTTACCTCGCCCTCAAGCGGATGTCCGCCTTTGATGATATATTTCTCCAACGAAACCTTCTCCTTAAATTCATAACTACTCAGAACAGCATTCTCCAGTTCCATTCAATATGAATGTCTTATGCAGGTAAAACCTGCCGTAACAGTCCAATATACACGTTTATTATGTTAACACAACTAACAGCAGAACGCAAACGATTTTTATGCCCGTTTGGATTTTTTGAACGCAAAGCCATTTCTTCGGCATTTTCCCCATAAATTTGGTATGGGATGCACAAAATCAGCCATCTGCATTCCATATGTCTCCCGTATCGGCATCCGGTGTCCGTTCATCATAGGGGATATCCTGCTCATCGCCATCTGTGTCCCCTGTTGTATCTTCCTGGGGATTTGCAAACGGATCCACAGAAGTATCGGGCGTATCATCGCCGGTTTCATCCACAGCGTCATCGGCAGAATTTTCATCCGCGGTGATTGCATCCGGATTTTCCGTTTCGTCGTCCGATGTATCCTGCTGTGTGGTATCATCCTCCGTTTCATCCTCCGCAGCATCTGTTCCCTCCAGCTCAGAGGAAGCTACTACATCGCCGGTCAGAATATTCAGTACGAAATCGCCGCCGTCCGTCGAAAAACGCCAGCATGGAATCGCGGTAAACCGCCCGCCGCTCTTGTCTGACAGCACATATGTCGGCTGTACACTGATAATCTGCCCCAGGGCTTTCTTGGATGCGACAAACTGAAACAGGGTCTTTTGTGCGGAATAGTTCTCCAGCGCCTGTATTGTCATCGGCTCTGCCGTGCCGGTACACCACGCGCCTTCGATGGTAAATACATTTCCCTCTGCAATCGTAACCGTCAATTTACAGCCCAGCAGCTCGGTTTTATTGATTTCCTGCCTGACAGTGACAATATAATCCGCCTCACGCTGTGTCACGGCAACCTGATCCTTCCGGACAACAATGCCTGCCTGCTCCAGCATGTCCTGCACGATGCGTCCAGCGTCATCCTCGCTCTGCGGCTTAACCACCGTTGGAAGCTCTGCTTCTGCATACAGCTCGCCGGACTGGGACCATTCCACTGTACCATTGTCTCCGGTCCATACCGTGTTGCTGCCTTTCGCTACGGTGACAACCGTTCCTGTGAGCAGATTACGGGCAAAGGTTTTCTGAATGCTGCTATCTGCACGCAGGGTATACGCCTGCGGACAGTTTTCCAGCGTATGATATACACTGGAACCGCATAACATGCCCTGCTGTGCCAGCACGGCATCCATCTGTTCACGCACCTTGCGCTCCTGCAATAGCTCCTGCGCTTTGGCTGCACCAGAAACTGCCAGAAGCAGAATATTCAAAACCAGTAGGACAATGCATACTGCTGTTTGGACTTTACTCCATGCACGCCGATTGGCCGGTGAATGGGCATCCTTCCATTTCTGACGGAGCGCGCTGAGCCAGTCTTTTACTGACCAGCGCTCCGAAGCACGTTTTTGGAACCGCTGCTCTGCAACAGGGTCTTTTTTCTTATTCCTGAGAGCCTTAAAATCCGGCTTTTTCATGCTGCGGCACCTCCCCGGATCAGACGGTCAAAATCTGCATATACAACAACAATATTTTCCGGTGAAATGGTACGGCTGATTTCCGGCTTCTCTGCCGCCTCGCCATATTGCAGGACATACCACTGCGGTGAAACAGCTGTCCCGCTGTTATACCATGTATTACCCAGTGTATCGCCCTCCGGTTCATCAAAACCTGTCTCTGCCGCATCCGTGCCATCCCATATGCTGCCCGTATTGTTTTCTTCGTCTGTTGTACGGATGTCGTCGGTCATTTCATTGTCGTTATTCTCGATATCTTCTTCATACGCAGCCCATGTGCTGTCCGTTTCCTCTGCCTCGTCAATATAGCGCAGGCTCAGGCACATGTCAGCGCCAATGAATTGTCCGGCTGCCGCCTGCTTCTCCGGCATAACCGCAATGGTTTCGCCGGTTGACTGGCTGGTACGAAGCGCAAGATCAGCATGTGCAAGGATACTGCCTTCAAATTCATAGCGTGCAAAATATCCGGTCTTTGTATTATCCACCGGTATGCTATTCATCTGTATGCCGAATACAACAATATACCGCCCGGTATCTGCATCGGTATATGCCCTCGTCAGCGCAGGCATCGCACCGCTGTCAATGGCGTCCAGCGCTTCCATGGTCAGCCTGTAGCCTGTCTGGACACACTGCATAATACGGTCATGTCCATGTGCGATACCGATACGGATACCTGCACCATCATATACCATCCTGCCGTCCGACGACATGCGCACCGTATTCGCGCCGGATACATACACCTTCATGCCATTGGAGGTATATGCATTGTCCTGTGCAACTTCTGCATCCATGCCAAAAGCTGTCAGCAAATCATTCATACCATCCGTGCCGTCATACGGTGCAAATGACATCACATTGCAGGCTGCACCGTTATAAAAATACAGCAGATCAGGTGACACGGTTGCTGCTTCCTCATCGACGGCCAACGCACAGTCATTGCCTTCAAACTGCTCTGTCGCAGCATCAAAAGCTTCCTCGTCTACGCTGGTCTGCGCACAGCGGATGGTTCCTGTGCTGCTGTCCCGGAAATACAGCAGATAGGTATGATTCCCGACACTGCACAGCGCCATCGTGCCCAGCACGCAGTCCTCCAGTTCATCTGTCAGATTGCAATTCAGCCAGCCTGCAAGAATATGTACCGGAACCCTACCGTCGTATTCCATCAGCAGCAGGTTATTCTTCAGGGCGCTTCTGTATTCCTCCATCCGTGCCACAGCAGGCTCGCCTGCCCGTTCCAGCGCCTGCGCCCATATATCCGCTGTAGCCTCATATGCTTCTTCCAGTCCGTCCGTATTATATTCCACGCCATACAGCCCATGATCGCTGCGGGCAGCAAAACGGATCGGCAAGGCTGCCGCACTGTTGTCGGTTGTTGTCTGCTTTTGTTCATCGGAGAGGGAAGCAGGATTGTCCTCCTGTTCCGGCAATACCGCAGACCATAAGCGCCAGCACTGCGCTGCCAGCGTTACCACCAATACGACAATCAGCAGAGAACGCAGGGTATGGCTGTGCCTCCGAATAAAACGTCGGATCGAATGGAAGGGGATTTTGTTTCGCCTCATACCATCCTCCCGTCTGCCGGGTACAGGATTGCGGCAAACATGCCCGGCTCAAGCGCCATAAAGACAACATCCAGCGTCCTGCCGTTCTGGATCAGCTGACCGCGGATCATACTCTGCGTTTCCTGCGGCATCGGAACGCCCTGGAAGGTCATCTCAAAGGTCAGTTCCTCCTCAGACTCCAGCGATACGCCCAGCAGCTCTTCTGCCACGACATTGATTTCCAGAATGTTGCCTTCCTCGTCAAAGCGGACATAACCCTCCCGCAGATACGGCAGAATTAAATCCAGCGCATCACGGCTGCGTTCGCCTCTGCGGGTCTTTGTTTTCTTCGGTGCATACATGGCTGCCGCCATAGCCTCCCAGTCACCTTCCGGATACAAACTTTTGTCACTCTTTTCCCGCAGCTGCTGTGCCGCCTGCACAGCGGAGCCAGCAAAGGCATTCGCCATAATCCGGCTGAGGAAGAGGCACATCAGCAGGCTGAGCGCCGCGCCCGCCGCCAGCAGCAGCAGTACATTGGCAAACATCGTGCGCATATTGCGCCCATCATCTGCAATATCTACGATCAGGGAGACTTCTCCGTGAATCGGAATCGCAATATCCATTTCTGTCGGCAGCAGCGGTGACGCATTTCCGATTTCGCCACCCATAGCCGTGACAACATTCTTTGTCATTGCCGCATCTTCCGTACCGCCAACCAGTTCACCAGTTGTCGCATCCCATATGGAATAGGTGCGGTCAACACCAAAGCGGAGCCGCCCGGCATAGGCATTCAGAATTTCTTCTATGTTGTATGCAGCACCTTCTGTACTGCCAGTGGCGCCACTGTTCATTTCGCTCAACACATCCACCGTCAGCACATCTGCAATTTCATCCTCAAACTGTGCGCTGCTGTAGCGTGCCATCCCCAGTAACAAGCATATCGATACAATTGCCAGTACAGCCAGCGCCGTCAGCATGATACTGCCTGTTAATTTCCTTCTCAGTGTCTGTCGCATCGTCATATCCCTTCCAAATTTTTACAACCCCATAATCAAAGCTTTGCCAATGGCCGCCACAGTCTTGGCATCATGAATTTCCCCCGCTGCAATGCGCTGGCATAGCTCATCAAATGGCATACGCACAATCTCTACAAACTCATCCTCATCCGGATGGATTTCACCTTGTGTCAAATCCTTTGCACAGAACAAGTGCAGCCGCTCATCCATAAAACCAGGCGACGGCCACAGCTCACCCATCGGGATCATTTGTCCGGCAAGCAGTCCGGTTTCCTCCGACAGCTCGCGCCGTCCGCATTCCAGCGCTTCCTCCGGCCCCTGATCCATCTTGCCCGCCGGGATTTCCAGTGTTGTTGTCTCATAGGGATATCGATATTGGCGCACCAGCGTCACCATGCGATCTGCATCTATCGGCAGCACGCCGACACCGCCAACATGCTCACAAACCTCCCGCTTGCATGGCTTGCCATTCGGCAGCAGTGCATCATCCACGCGGACAGTCATAATTTTTCCATGGAATTTATAATCACTCTTTATCTTCTTTTCTGTAAAGTTCATCGCCAGTCTCCTGTCTGCAGATCATAGCCGCTATGCGGCCTCTGCTTATTGTTTATTATGTTAAGTATAAAATCAACCTGTCACTTTGTCAAATTTGTTTGCATATAAGTTTTGTCATTTTACATTTTTCCTTTGTGCTTGCAAAATACAGCGCCCCCTTCTCCGCATCGCTGTGGAAAAGGGGGCATATATTCGTTCAAGCTGACAATCAGCCATTTACTGCGCTGTTATACAGATCCAGATAAACCTGTGCAGAATGATCCCAGCTGAAATCTGTGGTCATGCCAGCAACCTGCATGGCTCTCCATGCCTCCTTATTATGGCGGAACAGAGAGGAAGCCTCTTCAATCACATGCAGCATTTCATGCGCATTGTAGTTTGCGAAGGAGAAGCCTGTGCCTTCACCGGTAAACTGGTTATACGGCTTCACGGTATCCTTCAGGCCGCCTGTCTCACGAACCAGCGGCAGGGTGCCGTAACGCATTGCGATCATCTGTGCCAGTCCACACGGCTCAAACAGGGACGGCATCAGGAACAGGTCACAGCCTGCATAAATCTTGTTTGCCAGATCGTTGGAGAACATAATATTGGTGGAAATCTTATCCGGATGCTGCCACTTCGCATTGATGAACATCTGCTCATATGCATAATCTCCGGTGCCCAGTACAATCATACGGACATCCTGCTCCAGAATATCGTTCAAAACACACTGTACCAGGTCCAGTCCCTTCTGGCTGGTCAGTCGGCCTACCATACCGATCACCAGTGTTTCGTCATCTGCCTGCAGGCCGCACATTTCCAGCAGCTGCCTGCGGTTTTCCTTCTTGTCATCCAGCGTATCTACACTGAAGTTCTTGAACATATGGGAATCCGTTTCCGGATTGTAGGCATCTACATCAATGCCATTTACGATACCGCTGACCTTGCCCTGATTCCAGCGCAGTACGGCATCCAGATGGAAACCGTAGAATGCAGTCTGGATTTCGCCTGCATAGGTGGAAGACACGGTGGTAACACGGTCAGCGCAGACGATAGCAGCCTTCATCAGGTTGACATCGCCATCCTGCTGCATGAAACCGTTGTCAAAATGGTAATCATCAATACCCAGAACATAGGACAGTACCTCACGGCCATACTGGCCCTGGAACTGAATGTTATGGATGGTGAACACCGTCTTGATGCCCTCATACCACGGACGATAGTTATAATTCAGGCAATAGTATACCGGAACCAGTGCGGTCTGCCAGTCATTGCAGTTGATGACATCCGGGCGGAAGTCGATCTCCGGCAGCATTTCCAGTACAGCACGGGAGAAGAACGCGAAACGTTCTGCATCGTCATACTCACCATAAACCTGATTGCGTGCGAAATAATATTCATTGTCAAGGAAATAGTACTTTACGCCTGCATCCTCATAAACAAAGATGCCGCAGTACTGATTGCGCCATGCAAGCTGTACATATAGACTCTTGATATAGTACATCTTATCGCGCCATTCATTGCTGATCTTGCTGTACAGCGGGCATACAACCGCTACCTCACAGCCCTTTGCCGCCAGAGCCTTCGGCAGGGAACCTGCTACATCGCCCAGTCCGCCGGTCTTAATAAACGGCGCTACTTCGCTGGCTACATACAAAACTTTCATAGGAGGGCCTCCATATCCCTTTGCCTGCACCACACATCGGATGCAGGAAAATTTTCTCTTTCCAGGTGACTAAAAACAAAAAAACGGGAGGACGAGATCATCCGTCCTTCCGGCTGATTCCGGATTTATGATTCGTCATTGAATCGTGTCGGAAATTTCAGTTTCAATGCATCAAACAATGGTGCTCTTTGCAATTGCTACCGGATAGGTTGCATGACCCATCATCTTACGGTTCTCGCGGATGGTTACGCCCTTATCGGTAACAACATAAGAAATCTCAACGCCTTCGGAAATCTTGCTGCTCGGCATGATGATAGAATCCTTAACCACTGCGCCCTTTGCGATAGAGCAGCCACGGAAAATGATAGAGTTCTCAACCGTGCCTTCGATGCGGGTTCCGTCTGCAATCAGGCTGTCGCTGACATTGGCATCCTCACCATAGTAAGTCGGAGCCTCGTCATGGATCTTGGTCAGGATCGGACGATCCTTCGGGAATACCTGATCGCGGATATCCTTATCCAGCATATCCATGGATGCAGAGAAGTAGCTCTTAACATCCTCGATCTTTGCAACATACTTGTCAAATACATACGCCTGAATCGCATCGCCGCGTGTGTATACATACTGCATTGCATCACGCTCGAAGGAACGCAGGTTATGTGTTACACAGTCAGACAGCAGATCAAGCAGATACTGCCGCTTCATGATGTAGATACCCAGACCCTTGTACTTGCACTTTCCACCAGCGTTGTCGCCATTGCGGATATCATTTACCTCATGACGCGGGGACAGGTTCAGGAACATGTCGAACGGGCCGCCTTCGGAATCCTTGGTGCAGACAATGGTAACGTCAGCCTCAGACTTCTTGTGTACGCGCATTGCCTCATCCAACGGGATGTTTGCAACGATATCCGCATTGCTGATCAGCACATGCTCACACTTGCTCTTCTGGAGCATATCGCTGATGGAACCCAGCGCCTCCAGAGAGGTATGATAATTCTCTGTTACCAGCGGGGAAGACTTCGGTGCAAATGCATTCGGCGGGAGCAGAATCATACCGCCGCGCTTGCGGGACAGATCCCAGTCCTTGCCGGAGCTGAGATGATCCATCAGAGACTGATACTTATCTCTCATCAGCACACCGACATTGTAGCAGCCGGAATTGACCAGATTAGAAAGCATAAAATCAACAACACGATAGCGGCCGCCGAACGGTACGGAAGCAACCGGACGATGCTCGGACAGCTCACGCAGATCGTTGTTGTTATCAAAACCAATGATAATACCAAGTGTGTTTTTCATTTATCTCCACCTCATTCTACGTCCGGAATATCCTTGTCAGGCATCTCCTTCGCTGCAACAACAACGTTCTTGCCGATGCTGATGCCAGGAGCTACGACTGCTACGCCCCAATCGTCCTTGACCTCGTCAGGAGCATTGCCTATCTTGGCGCCTGCGCAGATACGTGCATCTTCCGCAACGATTGCATACTTTACCTCTGCACCCTTTTCGATGGTTGCGCCCGGCATAATGATAGAATATTCTACCTTTGCGCCTGCCTCAACCGTAACGTTCGGGAACAGTACGGAATTGGTAACATCGCCTTCAATTTCACAGCCTTCGCTCAGCAGGGAATGCTTAACCTGTGCATTCTTGCCGGTAAAGTGCGGAGGAGCGCCAGTGGTACGGCCATAGATGCGCCAGTCTCCATCCTCCAGATTCAGGCCGGAATTCGGGGACAGCAGATCCATGTTTGCTTCCCACAGGGACTCGATGGTTCCAACGTCCTTCCAGTAGCCATCGAAACGGTAGGTCTGCATGTTTTCGCCGCGTGCCAGCATAGCCGGGATGATATTCTTGCCGAAGTCGTTGGAGGATTCCGGATTGTTTTCATCCTCGATGAGGTACTTACGCAGCTTGGACCATGTGAAGATATAAATACCCATGGATGCCAGCGTGCTCTTTGGATGCGCCGGCTTCTCCTCGAACTCATAGATCGAGCCGTCCGGATTGCAGTTCATGATACCGAAGCGCTTTGCTTCTTCCAGCGTAACGTTAAGTACAGCGATGGTAGCTGCTGCATTCTTCTCCTTGTGCTGGTCCAGCATCTTGTCATAATCCATCTTGTAGATATGGTCGCCAGACAAAATCAGAACATATTCCGGATCATACTCATCAATGAAGCTGATATTCTGATAAATTGCGTTTGCCGTGCCCTTATACCACTCAGAGCCTTTGCCGCCCTCGTACGGAGGCAGTGCATAAACGCCGCCATACAGTCTGTCAAGATCCCAGGTCTGACCATTTGCCAGATACACGTTCAGGACGTGCGGTTCATACTGTGTCAGAACGCCAACTGTGTCGATACCGGAGTTTACGCAGTTGGACAGCGGAAAGTCAATGATACGGTATTTACCGCCGAACGGTACCGCAGGCTTTGCAACGTTCTGGGTCAGTACATACAGTCTGCTGCCACGGCCGCCAGCCAGCAGCATTGCAACGCATTCTTTCTTCCTAGACATTCTTTCTGCTCCAATCTTTGTTAGATTTAGACGGGAGCTAAGCTCCCTCTTAACTTGATCTTACATTTCCCACTCTATCAAAACAATGTCCATGCCGGACAGTGCTTACAAAAATAATGATTGCGATACCGGACGTAAAAACCGTATGCTGAAAGCAGGCACACGGAGTGTCAGGCAGCAAGTACCATCCTCCGTCCCGGTGCAGCTGACCCTCTCCGCTCCGGTTCCGCCATAGCTGATCTGATCGGAGGAAAACGCAACCTCCCAGCCAGCCGACGTATCCAGTATAAGCTGATATCCGGACACATCCTGTCCGGTAAAATTGATGACCGCCAGAATCCGTTCCCCTGACGGACTGCGCCGCTCAAACGAAAGAATACCCGGAGCCTCCAGACCGCGATCAAGCCAGATAAAGCCTCCGGTCTTATTTTCCCATTCCCACAACGGCGAAGCGCCGCGGTAAAACAGGTTCATCCCCCGCACATAAGCATGTATCTGCCTGTGCGCCTCATAATCGAGTACCATCCAATCCAAGCCGTGATGACATGCCCATTCAGTAAACTGTGCAAACTCGCTGCCCATAAACAGCAGCTTATCCCCGGGATGCGCCATAACAAAGCCATAGAGCAGGCGAAGGCGGGCAAATTTCTCATGATACGCACCCGGCATACGGGAAAGCATCGAACCCGCTCCATGGGATACGAGATCATGCGACACCGGCAGGACATATCGTTCTCCCATGCTGTTCAACAGGGACAAAGAAAGCCAATCTGCAAAGGCATCTGCATCTTCCAGCGATTTGAGCTGTTCCAATACCTCGCAAATCCATTCATCCCGCCACATATTGGAAAAGCCAAGTCCCCCCAGCCGCGTCGGCTTCGTCACCGACGGCCACATGCCGGTGCTGCTGGCAATGATCCTGACGTTCGGATACGCCTGCTGCATCGTATCACACAGCTGACGTAAGAAGGCCGCGCCTTCGAGATTCTGGTTCTCACCGTATTGATTCGCCTTCCAGCTTCCGGCCCCGCGCTGGTAATCCAGAAACAACATCGGCTGTACCGAGCTGACACGAAGCCCATCCAAATGGAACTGGGATACCCAGAACATTGCTGACGACAGCAGGAAGGAAACCACTTCCCCTTTTGCAAGATCGAACCGCTGCATACCGAACGGCATTGCATTTTCCGGCGGCTGGCACTCATAACACGGCTCGCCGTCAAAGCAAATCAGGCCATGCGCATCGCTTGGGAACCCCGCAGCTGTCCAATCGAGGATAACGCCCAAACCTGCCTGATGGCACCGATCAATGAAATACATCAGATCCCGCGGTGTGCCATACCGGCTGGTGGCTGCAAACCATCCCAACGGCTGATAGCCCCAAGAGCCATCAAACGGATGCTCCATCAAAGGAAGAAGCTCCAAATAAGTATAGCCCATATCCCGTACATATGGGATCAGCTGATCGGCAAGCTCACGGTACGAGTAGAATGAGCTGTCTTCCCGCACCTTCCACGAGCCAAGATGCACCTCATAGATATTGACCGGCTCTGCTTCCGGCTTCTCCTGCCGCATCCATTCCCGGTCATGCCATTCATAACCGGACATACTATAATACTTGGAAGCATTATATGGACGCGTCTCCGCATAAAAGGCAAACGGATCAGCCTTGTCAAAAACCGCGCCTTCCTTTGTGCGGATGCTGTATTTATAACAATCAAACCGTTCCATGTCCGTCAGAAAGCATTCCCAGATTTCCGGGTCAGCCTCCAGCCGCGTCATTGGTGCAAAGCTCCGCAGCCAGCCGTTTTTCTCATTGATCACGGAAACATCCGCTGCATGCGGCGCCCACAGACGAAATACAACGCCTTCCTGTCCATTGCGCACCTCCCGATGCGCACCCAGCCATTCCCATGCCCGCTGTTCTGTTCCATCATGAAAACGGCGCAGGCGGTCTACCGAAATGGCTGAACAAATTTCACCCATTGGCTTTCCATCTCCTCTCCACAGAACACCGGGTTAAACATGCCAAATTCCGAAAAAGCACAAACCTTTTCGGGATTTGGGGGCTTTGTCCGTGCACAACGCACAGACAGTCATTCTCACTTGTAGGAATATTATACAACATTTATGAAAGCAAGTCCAGAAAAAATGTGAATCTTTACACAAATTTTCAGCAGGTAAAATCTTATATCAGTTTCCTGCCCTCTACAACACGTAAAATCATGTCAAAAGCGTTATTTGCAGCATCCCAGCGGGCACGTTCGCGGCCTCTCGGAGACAGGATACGGCGAACCTGTGTCTTCCCCTGATAATAAAGGCCGATATAAACCGTCCCTGCTGGCGTACCGTCTTCTCCACCGTCCGGCCCTGCATAGCCGGTAATGCCAATGCCAAGATCCGTTCCATATGCCATTGCTATTCCCTGTGCCATCTCGCGTGCTGTCTGGCTCGAAACAGCGGTAAATTCATCCAAAGTTTCCTTTTTCACGCCCAAAACCTTCATTTTGATCTCATTGCAGTACGTACATGCACCGCCTTTGTAGAACTTGGACGCACCGGAAACATCGGTAATGCGCTTGGAAAGCAGACCGCCGGTGCAGCTCTCTGCTACAGACAAGGTCAATCCTTTTTCTGTCAGCAGCTTTGCCATGGCATGTTCCATGCTCTCCACATCAATACCATATACCACATCGCCCAATGTGTCACAGACCTGTCGGACAACCGGTTCCAGCAGCCTTTCTGCCACCTCTATCGTTTCTGCCTTTGCTGTCACACGGACAAGACATTCCCCGTCCTTCGCATACGGCGCCAGCGTCGGGTTGGTACTGCTCTCCATCAGCTCATGCAGCCGATCTTCCATGGCAGATTCCCCCATGCCGAATATGCGGATATTATGGGAAACAATAACACCGCCAGCCAGCTTTGCAAGATATGCCATACCCGCGGTATGGAACATCGGTGTACATTCCTTCGGTGGCCCTGGCAGCATGAGCACATGCACACCGTCTGCTTCAAATGCACAGCCCGGCGCAGTACCCCAGTCATTATCCAACACCTTGCAGCCCGCCGGAAGCATTGCCTGCTTGACGTTATTCTGCGTCATTTGCTTGCCGATCTGGTCAAAAAACGCCGTAATCCGCCGCAGCGACGGTTTATGCAGCACCAGCTTTTTGCCAAAGGCTTCTGCAATTGTCTCACGGGTCAAGTCATCCAGCGTCGGCCCAAGCCCGCCTGTCGTGATAATAAGGTCAGATCTCCCCCGCGCAATCTCAAGAACCTCTTTCAACCGTTCCGGGTTATCGCCTACCACAGTTTGATAAAATACATCAATGCCCAGCTCATCCAGTCCCAGAGAAATCATCTGTGCATTGGTGTTTACGATATCACCCAGCAGGATCTCTGTACCCACTGCAATTATTTCTGCTCTCATGCGCGTTCCCTCCATTTTGTAAACAGAACACCTACTACACACGGCACGATTATACCGTTCATGTTCCGTGTGTCCGTTTTCCTGTGCATTTTGCACAACCTGTTTTTATTTTAACACAGCACGAATACGATCACAACAAAAAACGTGCACATGGTATTCCACGTGCACGTTTCACTGTTATCCTTGTATTTGTTTTCTTTGATACAGCAAATATACCACTATACAGAGCACCCACAAAAATATAATCTGTATCATCCTCATAGTCCATTTATGGTCATATTCCAATATGGTATTGGTATCTAAATCAACAGTATATTGATAATAATACGCAAACGTCGATCCTGTATATACTATCCCATTTTCTGGATATATATCCATGTATATTTCCCTATCTTCTATCGGTCTATATGCCAATTGATATTTCCCAGTTATTGCCTGCTTACGCAACACACGGCGAGAAACACCAATTTCACCATCCATTCTCGTAGTAACCTCTACCAGTGCTACGTTATTCTCTATCAGAACAATATGGCAGGTAATATCCTCTGTATATTCACCAATAAAAGTCTCTTCACCAGAATAGTTGCATTCCATTAACCATGCCGGAATACCTCTTTCTATTTCATCAGCCTCAAAGGATACAATATTTTTTTGAGACCATACGAAATCAACCATTACAAATATGGTAAAGCTTAAAACACAGACACAGAGCCATGAAATACAAACAACAAGTGAATGCTTTATGTATTTTTTCATCGTAAAATGCTGATTACCAAACTATACTATATGACGAATCAATCCAAAATTCCTGATAAAACCACGAAGCAACTGCATTGTCCTTTCGAGAAATAAACTCTGGATAATAATTTGCATAAGCTGTTTGTCCGTTTTTCCAAACTCCATTCTTTATAACGCTGCCATAATAAGTCTCTCCATGCTGCGAACTACTCCTGCCATCTGTTGTTTTAGCCGTAACATTATATTGATAACAAGTTCCATTAATAGAGGTTACAAACGCTGACGATGTCACAGTTCCAGAAATATTACCTACAACAGCTGAAGCTATAGCTTTTGCCAAAGTGGTTCCTATTGCATAAGAAAATCCCGCACAAATTGCAGAAAAAATAACCGTCCATGCGGTTCCCGCATCCTTATTCACCTCAAAAGAACCAGGGGTACTACCCGTTAACCTCGATGTAAACGAAAGAGTTCGATAAATCGTTCCACTTGTACTTGTCGTTCTATATTTAACACTTCCCAAAGAACCTGTTTTCGGTGTATATCCTGCACGAGTACTATCAATAATATCATCACTGCGAGTAATTATATCAGAAATTTTATATATCTCCCTTGTATCTATCTTAGAGTCTAAACTACGAGTTTCTTCGTTATTTTGTTCATCTTTTGCAAACTTTTCGTACAGCATTTCATCCTCACCCATCTGGATGGTAACTCTATCGTAAAGACTACCGTTAACATAAGACGAAAGCATGAATATTCCATCATCCGTTCGTTCTTCCACATATTCTATATTATCCACGCAAAAGCTTTCAACAACATAGTCAGAATTTTTTTCAACAGTTCTCTCTTGACCTTCAACTGCCAATGCTGGAGAGTATATCGTTATGCATATCACTCCACAAAGAATAAACGATATAAATTTTTTCAACATAATCCTCACCTCTCACGTAATAATTATTGTCATAAACCTCGAAATTTGAATACTGTCCCACCTCCATTTTATCACACAAATACCTATATTTTCTTGCAAATTACACTTATAATTATAGTATATCACTCATATTATGTCTATTATAAATATGCACAATTTCAAGAAATTTTTTTGTCAATTCAAAATGTCCATTTTCCCCAATCATCAGACATATTATTATAAGTGTTTATTGCGCCAAAAAGAGCGCATATACCGAAGTACATGCGCTCCCGATTTTCATTTGCCTGATCAGCCAATGGATGCCAGAGCAGTTCCCGGGATAATGCGTCCCAGTTCGTCATACTCATAGAAGCCCTTACCGGTTTTCTGGCCCAGCTGCTTTGCACGTACCATCTTCTTCAGCAGACGTGCCGGACGGTACTTGGAGTCAAATGTCTCATGGTACATAACCTCCATGATTGCCAGACAAACATCCAGTCCAACCAGATCGCCCAGCGCCAGCGGTCCCATCGGATGGTTTGCACCCAGCTTCATTGCAATATCAATGCCTTCAACCGACGCCAGACCTTCTTCAAAGATACCGATTGCATCGTTAATCAACGGGATCAGCAGACGGTTGACAACAAAGCCCGGTCCTTCAATAACCTCTACCGGTACCTTGCCGATATCCTCGGAAATCTTCTTAACACGCTCAACCATATCGTGTGTGGTTGTCATGCCCGGAATAACCTCAACCAGCTTCATAACAGCTGCCGGGTTAAAGAAATGCATGCCAACAATCGGGCGAGTCAGCTCGCCGCTGATTTCTGTAATGGATAGAGACGATGTATTGGATGCTACCAGTGCATCCGGAGCGCAAATGTCTTCAATCTGCTTGAGCAGCTTCATCTTTGCCTGAAGATTTTCAATGGCAGACTCGATAATCAGCTCAGCATCGCGACAACCGTCAATACCCGTAATCGTAACTTTGCTGACAATTTCATCAAAACGCTCCTGCGTAATTCTGCCCTTTGCTACCATACGCTTCAGCGGCTTTTCAAACAGAGCCTGCTTTGCTTCAAAGCCCTTGCCCGAAACAACACACAGATTTACCTCATAGCCATCTGCCTGCGCAAATGCCTGTGTAATACCAAGGCCCATAATGCCCGAACCTACTACTGCTACTTTCATGTACAATACCCTCATTTCCACCGCCAGTCTGTATTTTCTCATTCCATTCCGGCTGATATTATTATGTTATTTTTTTAACAATCGCATTAGAACTATATCATGTTTTTGATTTTTTTTCAAATTATGTCTATGCTGTTCTACCATGATTCCCACTGCTAAAACGCCAAAATATACCTTTTATGATACCAAAATTTTATCATTTTCCCAAAAATCCCCTGTAATTTTTTGTGATTATATACAAATAATTTGTTCTAAACCCCAATAATTTATATATATTTTTAAATTTTTGTCGTCACATAGAAAAAATTTATGATATTTTTCCTGCATCTTCTCCCGATGCATCATATTACACGCAGTTTCTCCCTCTTTTGGGGTATTATGTTACAGTATGACGCATTCCACGCCTTCCAGCGCCTTTGCTTCCAATACATCGACATCCAGTGCACGTTCTGCTTCCTCTACACGGGATTTTTTCGGACGGGTCAGCGGATGTTTCGGTGTAAATACGGTGCAGCAGTCCTCATACGGCAAAATTGATGTCTCAAACGTGCCGATTTTGCGGGAAATCTGTACAATTTCCTCCTTATCCATACCAATCACCGGACGGAATACCGGTATCTCGCAGACAGCTCCGGTGACGTTCATTGCTTCCATTGTCTGAGATGCAACCTGTCCGAGACTTTCACCAGTAATCAATGCGCCTGCTTCATGCTCCTGCGCTATCCTGGCTGACAGCCGCATCATAAACCGCCGCATAATCAGTGTAAACATATCTTCAGGGCAATTGTCACGGATCGCCTCCTGAATTTCGGTGAACGGCACAACATATACCTCCATACGGCCTGCATAATGCGTCAGCTGCTCGGCAAGCGACATCACCTTTTCCTTTGCACGTTCGGATGTATACGGATAACTGAAGAAATGTACCGCACACAGCTCCAAACCACGCTTTGCCATCATATAACCTGCTACCGGAGAATCAATGCCGCCGGACAGCAGCAACGCTGCCTTGCCATTGGTGCCAACCGGCATACCGCCCGGTCCCGGAATCTTACCGGCATGTACATATGCCGCTTTATCCCGCACCTCAATATTGACACGCAGCTCCGGATTGTGCATATCCGGAATCAGATGCTCATATTTATCATCCAGATCACCGCCGATCTGCTGGCAAATCTGAATGGAATTGAGCGGGAATTTCTTATCCGAACGCTTTGCTTCTACCTTAAACCGCTCCGCACTTTCCAGCTCATCTGCCAGATATTCATTCACAGTATCCCAGATCGCTTCCATGCTCTTTTCACAGACTGCGGCACGGCAGATGGCAGCAACGCCAAATACATTCATAACCGCTTCCAGTACCTCATCCATATCTACGCCGTCAGCGGGTTCAACATAGATCGTGGACTGCATGACATACACACGGCATTTTCCAACCTTTTCGACGCGGCGGCGAAGATTGGCAATCAGCCTGCTTTCAAAGCGGCGGCGGTTTAAGCCTTTTAAAACAACCTCACCAAGTTTCAGCAACAATACTTCTTTCATATACAATAACCTCATATAAGCTTATATTTTCTGCAATCATTCATCTGCTATCTTAGCATAGCAGGGATTGGTTTGCAAGAACAAGCGCACACCTATTCGGTGTGCGCCAATGATATTCTGTCATGAGTTACTTACCGTTTTGGTGTAAGAGATAAAATAAAGCAAAGTACAATGATGCCTATATAACCCATGAAAAGATAAGAAGCTGGTATTGGAATCGTGACCCTATAGTCCAGCATCCAAATGACAGGATACGCAAACAGAAATCCGCAACCGGTCAATATGACACCCGCTGCCTGCCAAAACGCGCTCCAACGCGATTTGTTTTTTAAAGCCCAGCCAACAAAGAAACCAGTCGTTATTATCATCAGCAGCAACATGATTATGATAGCCTTCGTCCCGAATATGCCAGCAAGCATTGTCAAGATAACAAAAGCAACCACGACAACGATACTCACGCAGCCTGCAACCTTGTAATCATCTCTATCCCATTTTCTTCGTTTCATCGCTGTGCACCGCCTTTCAAACACTGGAAAGAATTTGTTCGATTTTTATCTCGCAGTATTTTCCAACATGCACTTTAGCATCGTGGCATATTGAGCCCTTGTTACCGTTCCCTTCGGTGAAAGCGTTGTACTGCTGGTTCCAGAGATAACGCCTCTGGATACGGCCCATTTCATCGCAGTTACTGCATAAGAAGAAACACTGGATTTATCTGAAAAACCATCCAAACTCGTGTTGCTATATGCTGTGTTATAGCCCTTATACTTAATGGTTCACTATATGAGCCTGTTTTTATGTCTATTTCACGATTTTGGCTTGATTTACTTTAATTTACAAACCATATTGCATACCATACAAGTGCAGGTACTCCGCCAATAAACACTACCGCTAAAGTTCGCGGAAACCAATTTTCTGTATATGGACGACTGATAGTAAATATAGCGAAAGACACTGTTGCTAATAAATCAAATGTAATCGGTACAAAGCACAACACCTCGTGGCTCAATCTTTCATATATTGCTGGAATACATAAAAAAAGTGCAAGAATTATGAGCGTTATAACGAAGAAAATCATTCCTGCGATAAAAAATTTCTTTCTCCATGAACTCATATAAATCTCTCCTCATAAAGTGCATCCATATATCATACTTCATCGGACTCAACCCATCCCCAATTTCGTCCCATATCCCCCAGATGCTTTATATTTGCATTATACCATATCCCGCAATTTGTTACTATATGTAATACTACACATATTTCTGCCTGAAATTTCTCTGGAAAAATTTTCAAAAAAAATGTCCGATTTTTGGTATTTGCGTGTTACACCTGTTTTCAACATACATTTACATAAAAACAAAGCGTACCCATCCATCTGACAGGTACGCTTTCTGCGCAAACGATTTATTCCCTTTTCAGCCGTTTGGTTCCTTCCTCCAATGCGTCCAGCAGCGCCTCCACATCGTCCGATGTATTGGACGGCGCAAAGCTGATACGCAACGCACTGTCAATGCGGGTATGCTCCAGCCTCATCGCTGCCAGCACATGGCTTGCCTTGCCCTTAGCGCAGGCAGAACCGGAGGAGACATATACCGCATGCATTTCGAGCACACGCAGCAAAACCTCACTCTTGCAGCCCGGAAAGGAAACGTTTATCACATGTGGTATATCATGCTTTCCGTTATAAACTGCCCACGGGAACCGCTGCGCAATGCCTTCCTTGAGCTGTGTGCACAGCGCCTCTACCTTGGCAGCATTGTCATCCATCTGCTCCATGCAGATCCGGCAGGCTTCTCCGAAAGCAGCAATATTCGGTGTCGCTTCCGTGCCCGGACGCATACCGCGTTCCTGCCCGCCGCCGAGCATCAACGGCGCAATACGGACACCCTTGCGGATGTACAATGCGCCGATTCCCTTCGGCGCACCGATTTTATGCCCGCTGACACTGATAAAGTCCGCATTCCACAGCTTCGGCTTGATCGGCAGGCGTGCCAATCCCTGCACCGCATCAATATGAAACAATGCATTCGGCGCTTTTTTCTTGAGAATTTTGCCAAATTCCTTTACCGGAAGTACCGTACCGATTTCATTATTAACCAACATACAGGTCAGCAGCGCCGTATCCGGGCGCACAGCTGCACGCAAATCGGCAGTCGAAATATGCCCGTCCGCATCCGGCTCCAGGTATGTTACCTCAAAGCCCTCCTGTTCCAGCTGCTTGACGGTATTCAACGTTGCCGAATGCTCGATCATTGTGGTAATAATATGCTTTCCGCGGCCTTTTCTCCGGCAGGCCCCATAAATTGCTGTCGCTGTAGCTTCTGTCCCGCAGGAAGTAAACGTGATTTCAGACGGCTCCGCATTCAGGATTGCAGCAACCTGTTTGCGTGCCTTTTCCACAATACCGGATGCCGCAATACCCATTTTATGAACACTTGACGGATTACCGAACTGTTCGGTCATCACCCGGCAGGCGATTTGCGCAGCCTCCGGCAATACGGCAGTGGTTGCCGCGTGATCCAGATAATGCATATGTTATTTGCTCCTTACATGATGGTCTAACACAAAGCCTCCCTCAGAGGAGGGAGGTGGATTCGCCACAGGCGAAGACGGAGGGAGTTGAAAAAGGAAATCATTATGATAAAATGAATCTCTGTTCCTCTTATTTTATAACTCCCTCAGTCCGCGCTGCTTGCGCAGACTGCTCCCTCGAAGCAGGAACCTTTTAGAGGACTATTCTATAAACTTCCTTTGCACAAACAGAATCATGAAACAAAAAACGCACCCGCGCGGATGCGTTTTTAATCTTCAAAAATTGAAGCAAAAATCCCTTACTTTGCAGCATTCAGCTTGAGGGTAAGAGCGCTCTTCTTGTTTGCAGCCTTGTTCTTGTGAATCAGCTTGCTTGCAGCAGCTTTGTCAAGAGCCTTGACTGCGTTCTTATATGCAGACTCTGCGGCAGCCTTGTCCTCGGATGCAACAGCAGCGTCAAACTTCTTCAGAATGGTCTTCAGCTGGGTACGAGCAGCCTGATTGCGTGCGTCCTTTACCTTGGTTACCAGTACGCGCTTCTTGGCAGACTTGATATTCGGCATTTTTGTCCACCTCCTTACTCCATCAAGTGTAGTCAGTACTTGAAATTCTATCACGCCATGCCATAAAAATCAAGTCTAATTTCATTTTTTCGATTTATTTTTTCCAAAACACATCTGACGGCAGGCGTTTTTGCTAAAAACCCGATGTTTTTTCGCTGTATTCCGGTAATTTCATCCAGATAACATACATAGAATGGCATTCTGCGGAACATACTGAGGATACAAAGGAGGAAACACATGGCAATTCGTACAGATTTAGCATTGGAATTACTGGAGCAGCATTCTTCGGCAGAGGATGTCATCCGGAAAGAAACCATGCTGGAGGGCTTTCCCCTGCGGCAGGTTACCATACAAAAGGAACCAAACGCCCTTGGCAAGCCGCCAGGCAGATATGATACGCTGTCGATCGACGGCCTGCTCCGCCGCGAGGCAGATGCGTTTCCACGCGCCTGCCATGCAGTCGCACAGGTACTGGATCAGCTGGCGCCTTCTATGCAGGACACGCATTCTACCGTACTTGTCATTGGTCTGGGAAACCGCGCTGTGACGCCGGATGCCGTCGGCCCATTGTGCTGTCAGAATGTACTGGCTACCCGTCATCTGATCGAGCGTTCCCCTGCACAGTTCCGCGCCTTTCGTCCGGTTGCGGTACTCGCACCGGGCGTGCTGGGTATGACCGGCGTTGAAACCAGCGAAATTGTACTGGGCGTCATCCAGCGCATCAAGCCGGGTCTTGTGATTGCAGTCGATGCACTGGCCGCCCGTCGGCTCAGTCGTCTGATGCGTACCATTCAGTTGACTGATACCGGTATTGTTCCCGGCTCAGGTGTTGGCAATGCCCGTGCTGCACTGACAAAAAAAGAACTGGGTGTCCCGGTGATTGCCATCGGAGTTCCAACTGTTGTCGATGGCGCGACACTGGCGGAAGATATCGCCGAACAGTCCGGCGCATCCTGTGAAGCGCTCGATGATCTGCATACACCAGTGCTGGTTACAACCCGTGATGTGGATCAGCAGGTTGCCGATGCCGCCCGCGTCATCGGCTATGGCATCAACCTGTTCTTGCATCCAACGCTGGATATTACAGATATCGATCTGTTTTTATCCTGAATTTCCGCTCTATATCACAGTAGAAATGCGGTGTTCGCTCTCTCCACAGAAGGAGTTTTATGGTTTCTGCTTCGCCGTTCTGCATATCTGTCCGTTTTCGGGAATAGAATTTTGTACAAACACAATTTTTAACGGAAAAGGCAGGGGAACGATATGGCGAAGAAACCACGAAAAAAGCGAAACGGACTTCCCTTATGGAGTATCCCCTGCCTACTGATGGCAGGCGCCCTGTTGGCGATTGACCATTTTGGCATCAGCCCACAACTGGAAACTGTTCTGAAATCCATTGCCGGCAATTCCGACTTTGTACAGGCTGCACTCTCCTCGGAAATTGGCGCGCTGGGCTGGGAATCTGTCTCCGAGCATACGCCCAATGCAGTTAGCGTAGAGGAAGTCGTTTCTGCCGAAGCACTTCCGGAGCACATGACAGCCTCGGAAGGTAGCTGTGATACCGACGCCACCGGCACGCTGGTTTCAGAAAGCCTGTTTGCTCTGCCGGACAATGTGCAGAAGGCTGTCGATACCTCCAACGCACCGACATCCACGGCAGACGGCGCTGCGATCAAGGAATTGACCATTACCGGTCAAAATGGGGATTATCCCGGACAGGATGGCGTTTATATCTCCAATATGTCCGGTTTATCCTACAATCTTGCAGATATGCTGGCTGACCCGCTGAAAATTACAAAAAATGAATCTGCCGAACAGCCGACAGTTATGATTTTGCATACGCATGCCAGCGAAGCATATGTAGACCAGCACGGCGGACGATCCGAAGATCCGACACACAACGTCGTTTATATCGGAGATGTACTCACTGAGGTTCTGGAGCAACAGGGTATTGGTGTGGTACACTGCCGGGAAATCATCGATTCTCCCAGCTATAATCAGTCTTATAACCGTGCCATGGATATCATAGAGGAACAAATGGATCAAACACCATCCATCAAGGTCATCATTGACCTGCATCGGGATTCCATGATTACTTCCTCCGGTATGGAATATAAAGTCGTTTCTGAAATTGACGGGCAAACCTGTGCACAGCTGATGTTTGTCATGGGCACCAACGCTGGGGGACTGACCCATCCGAACTGGAAAAGCAATCTGAATTTTGCTGTCAATTTGCAAAAAAGCATTCTATCAGAGTATCCATCTCTGATGCGTCCAGTCAACCTCCGCAAACAACGGTTTAACGAACAGGCAACCACAGGCAGTATGATTCTGGAATGTGGCACCAGCGCCAATACGATAGAAGAAGCAGAGCTTTCCATTCGCGCATTTGGTAAAAAGCTGGCGGAGTATTTGGCATGATATAATGCTAGAAATATAGCCTTATAGATGATCCGAATGCAACGCACAAAAAAGTTCTTTCAAGGCAAAAATTCCCTCTTGGATGAATGTAACATGGGTTTGCCAAAGCCTCCCTCTTCGAGGGAGAGGGACCACCGCGCAGCGGTGGTGGAAGGAGTAAAACACAAATCTGCTATATCAGCTGTAACTGCCATGCAGAAGACGAATGCGGTCAAACTCCCTCAGTCCGCGCCAACAGCGCGGACAGCTCCCTCAAAGATGGAGCCTTATTCCTAACGTAACATAAGTTTGCCAAAGCCTCCCTCTTCGAGGGAGAGGGACCACCGCGCAGCGGTAGTGGAAGGAGTAAAACACAAATCTGCTGCATCAACTGTAACTGCCATGCAGAAGACGAATGCGGTCAAACTCCCTCAGTCCGCGCCAACAGCGCGGACAGCTCCCTCAAAGAGGGAGCCTTATCTGAAAGGCTTCTTATGTTTACAGAGATTTTTCGATAATCCATTCTTTCTCACATCTGAAATACCAGTGATTTCACCAAGGAGGTTTTCTTTTGAACCTGTCTGATTTTCAATTTACAACCGATTTGGACGAAAATATTGCCCGTATGAAGGCTTTATTTGTCCATGACAATACATTTATTTGCCGCGTCGTACATGGACGCGGCTCACCTGCTTTGCGGGCCGCGCTGTTCTTTTTTGACGGTATGGTGCAAAGCAGCACGATTAACGAGAGTCTGATCAAACCAATCAGCCTATGGCAAGGTGCGCCTATGCCAATGGACGCTGTGATTGATGAGGTTCTGCACATTGACGACTGCCCATTCAATCCGACGCCGGACAAGCTGCTGACTGCCTTTTTATACGGTGATACCATTGTCCTTGTCGATGGGGATAGCCGCCCTGCCGTTGTCAATACCAAGGGCTTCGACAAGCGCGGTCCAGATGAACCGGACAATGAAAAAGTGCTGCGCGGCCCGCGTGAAGGCTTTACCGAGGCATTCATGGGCAATCTGGCGCTCATCCGACGCCGGCTGCGCACACCGGATTTGTGCTTTGAATTTTCTGAGGTTGGTTCCGTATCACATACAACCGTCAGCATCTGCTATATCAATGGTATTGCAGATCTGACGGTTTTGGAAGCAGTGAAGCAGCGTTTACAGGAGATCAATCTGGATTCCATATTGGACGCCAATTATCTGAGTGAAATCATACGCGATAACCGTTCTTCTCCTTTCCCGACAACCGGCTTTACCGAACGTCCGGATATCGTTGCCGCCAAGCTGCTGGAAGGCAGAATTGCTATTATTGTCGATGGCACACCGGTTGCCCTGACAGTCCCTCACATTTTACAGGAAACCTTTCAGGCAAATGATGATTATTATATTTCCTATCTCTATACCAATTTAACCCGCTGGCTGCGGGTGTTAGGCTTTATCCTGACCTTAACCCTTCCCGCCATTTATGTCGCCTTGTTGACATGGCATCAGGAAATGATCCCCACACGGCTGCTATTTTCCATTGCAGCTTCCCGTGAGGGTGTACCATTCACCACATTTACGGAGGCCATCGGCACGCTGATCGTCTTTGAAATCCTCAAGGAGGCCGGGACGCGGACGCCGGATACCATCGGACAGGCGTTGTCCATCGTCGGCGGTTTGGTTTTGGGACAAGCTGCCGTGGATGCGCGGTTTGTATCCGCGCCAATGGTCATTGTCATTGCATTTTCCGGTGTTACCGCATTGATTGTCCCCAAGCTGCGCACAGCAACATTGGTATTGCGTTTTTTCCTTTTGATTTGTGCCGCTGTGTTGGGCTTATACGGTGTCCTGCTGGGACTTTCGCTGATTTTAGCACACGTCTGCCGCCTGACGTCCTTTGGCATCCCCTATCTGACCAATGTGTTGTCTGCGGAAAAGCACAGTGGGCGTGATGTCCTGTTCCGTTTCCCATGGTTTGCCATGAAACCGGACAAACGGTTTCTGGCCGGATGGAATGGGGTGCATCGATGAAACGCATTGCAGTAATATTCCTTTGCACGATCTGTCTGTCCCTGTGCGGGTGCAGCTGGAAGGATGCCGGTGATTTATCTGCTGTGACATCCGGTTCAATCACACTGGATTCCGAGCAATATACTCTGGCTGCCGAGCTTGCTGTGCCAAGCTCGGCTGACGCTGCCCCGAATGCACAACTGGTTTCCGGAAAAGCAGGCAGCATTGCACAGGCAATCGACAATACCGGCTACGGGCTGGATGCACAGCTATATTGGAGCCATGCCCGTGTATTATTTCTCGACAAAAGCCTGCTACGCGATGGTATACAGTCCTGTATACAAGAGTTGACTCATTCGAGTGAAGTGCGCCCGGCAGTGCGGCTATGCGCCGTCCGCAATGCAAAAGCTACCGATGTCCTTTCCTGTGATTCCATCAGCGGCGAACCCGTGGGCTTTTCTCTGGGGGATAGCATTTCCTATGCCGTGCAGCAATCCCAGACACCGGATATGCCATTATATCGTGTATTAGACCGCGTGGAAACAGAAGGAATCGACGCCGTTTTACCTGCTGTCTCAATCAAAAACGGACAGGCTGTCCTGTCCGGCTGCGCATTGTTTTCCGGTGATACCCTGCGGAACTGGCTGGACGAACAGCAGACATCTATCCTCTCCATCCTGCTCGCTTCCGGTGATACCGCAACGATTTATGATGCAGATACCCGTTATCAGCTCAGCAATATCCGCACGGAAATTACCGCTGAAGGAAAGGAACAGACAAAATTTACGGTAAATGTCCATGCAGATCTTGCCTGCGAAGCAAGTGCACAGGCAAAGCCCGCCGCACATGCCTTAAAAACACAAAGTATCGCTGTCATCGAAGCCTTACAGCAAGCCAACTGTGATGCATTGGGCTTTGGACGTGCATGGGAGCGTGCAGATGCACAAAGCTGGCAACAGTCCGGTATCGATACATGGCAATCGGTTCCGGTCACTGTCAATATCACATTACGCGCTGTGCAGAGTGCGGAAGGAGGCAGTCGATGAATCAAATCAATGGCCGTCAGGCAACCTGCCTGCTTCTGGTTGTCCTCAGTGGATGGTCCCTGACTATGACTGCGGCAAATGGACGGGATGGATGGATCGTCCTTGCAATTGCCTGCTTTTTCAGTCTGCTATTTACTGCATTTTGTTGTCTTCCATCCGAACGCCTGCCCGCAGTCTGCTGGTTTGACCTGCCTGCCACTGCCTTCGGCAACGGCTTTGGCAGTGTTTATCTGCTGCTTTTGGCGGCACTGGCGTTCTGGTCATGCAATATGTCAATTCTCAGCAGTGTGATTTTCCTGCGTACTGTCTCCGGCGGTGAATGGCCGATCTGGTTGCTGACAGCAGCCGTATTATTTTGTGCTGCCTGCGCTGCACAAAATGGGATTCAAAAGCTGGTATTATGGACAGAGCCTGTCATATGGGTTGTCATCATTGCCCTTGCAGCATCCCTGCTGCTGAGCTGGAGACAATTGGACTGGACACAGCTATTCCCTGTATTGGAAAACGGTTGGGATGGCATTCCCTTCCGTGCATATGTATTGCTGTCTGTCCCCTTCGGAGAAGTCTTCTATGCTGCGGCTGTACTTGGCAATACAGGAACACAAATCCGCACCGGCCTGCTGCGGGCCTGTGTACTGGCAGGCGTACTGCTATGCCTGTTATATATCCGTAACATCTGTCTGTTGGGACAAAATGGCGCCAATGCAGTGCTGTATCCGTCGTATACCGCGGCCAGTGTGCTGGAATTTGGCGAATCCTTCCAGCGCGGTGAGGTGTTAATTTCCGGCAGTCTGATTGTCTGTGCCATCGCACGCATTGCGTTGATCCTGGAGTTCCTTTCCGGCTGTTTGCAGGCCGCTACGGGCCATGGCTCGGAAAAGCGTATCATCTGGATTGCTGTCGTGCTCGCCGGAATCCTTTGCGTCCTATTTGCCGGAAGCAATCAGGCATTTGCCTATGCGCAGGAGCTGTACCAGATTTTGTTTCTGCCCATTGCGCTGATTGCAGCGGCAGTATTGTTCTTTGGCGTTTACTTGAAAACAAAACAGTGATGGTCTCATTTCATGACAAACGAAAAAACAGGCAGGTGCGATATGCATCTGCCCGTCTTTCTGCAAAAATTTACTTGGTAATATCGATGACCTGATCGCGGCCAGGACCAACGCCCAGCAGCTTAACCGGGCAGCCGATGATTTCCTCCAGCTGCTTGATATAGCTCTGTACCGTTGCCGGCAGCTCATCAAAGGTCTTGCACTGGGTGATATCCTCGGTAAAGCCGTCAAATTCCTCATAAATCGGCTTGCAGTCTGCCAGATCTGCAAAATTCGCCGGAAATTCCGTGATACGCTCGCCCTTGAAGTCATATGCTACGCACACCTTCAGCTTTGGCAGGCCGCACAGCGGATCAATCTTGTTGATAACCATCTCTGTCAGACCATTGACACGGACAGCATACCGCGCGATAACAGCGTCAAACCAGCCAGTACGTCTCGGACGTCCGGTAACCGTACCAAACTCATGGCCTGCATTGCGGATATAATCGCCTGTCTCGTCAAACAGCTCCGTCGGGAACGGGCCCTTGCCGACACGGGTAGTATAGCTCTTGCAGATACCTACGATCTCGTCAACAGCAGTCGGGCCAACACCGGAACCGATGCAGCAGCCGCCGGAAACCGGATGCGAAGAGGTTACATACGGATAGGTGCCCATATCCAGATCGAGCAGCGTGCCCTGCGCACCCTCAAACAGGACTTCCTTGCCTTCCTTAATGGCATTGTAGGTCAGAACAGAGGTATCCTTGACATGGCTTCTCAGTCTGTCAGCATATACCTTGTATTCCTCCAAAACAGCCTTGATATCGATCGGTTCACCGCCGTAAACGCCTGTAATCACCTTGTTCTTGCGCTCGCAAGCCTCTGTCATAACCGATTCAAAGCGATCCGGATCAACAAAGTCATGCATACGCACACCAATACGCTCGGACTTGTCCATATAAGTCGGTCCAATGCCCTTCCTAGTGGTTCCGATATCATCGCCGCCGCGTGCCTTTTCACTCAGTGCATCCAGCTCCAGATGCCATGGGAGGATACAATGCGCACGTGCATCAATATACAGCTTATCAACAGAAATACCACGCTCGCGCAGACCATCCATCTCGCCCAGAATGGACTTTGGATTGACAACAACACCCGGTCCGATAATATTTACACAATCCGGATACAGAATACCGGACGGAATCAGCTGTAATTTATAGGACTCATCTCCAACAACTACAGTATGTCCTGCGTTGTTGCCGCCCTGAGAACGGACAACCAGATCAGCCTGAGAAGCAAAGATATCAATATACTTACCCTTGCCTTCATCGCCCCACTGAGCGCCCAATACAATTTTGCCTGGCATAATAAATTGCCCCTTTCAAACGATTTGGGGTCCCGGCAAGCACCCCGAAAACAAACTTACAGGGTTATTATAGCATCTTTTGTATCTTCGTACAACCATACTTTTTTACTTTCATTCCATGAATTTAACATGCGGCGAAGATGAATGGAGTAACACAATCAATCTGTCATATCAACTGCAACCGCTGTGCAGAAGACAACCGCAATCAAACTCCCTCCGTCAGCTTCGCTGACAGCTCCCTCCTCTGAGGGAGCCTACTGTCTAACGCTCCGCACGCGAAACCTGTCCTTTGTGTAACGCATTTTGAAACCATCCTGCAATCTTCGTCACTTCTGCTCTTGCCCCTCCGTGTATATCACGCTACAATAAGAATCGTAATAACATGATCGGAGGTATTCTCCCTATGACCGCTGTCTTATTCAAAGCCCTTGGCTTTATTCTCATGATTGCACTGGGGTATTGTATGAAAGCCAGACATATCCTCCAGCAGGAGGACAGCCAGGTATTGATGAAAATTATTATCAACATCACCATGCCTGCTGCATTGATTTCCGGTTTCCGCACATTTTCCATCGATTTTTCCCTGCTGTTTGCCTTGGGGATCGGATTCGGCATGAACCTGCTTCTGCTGGCAGCCGGCTGGCTGTACTCCATCCGGAAGGATGGGGAAACCCGTGCGCTGTATCTGCTCAATACGCCATCGTATAACATTGGCAACTTTGTCCTGCCATTCGTACAGGGTTTTCTTCCCTCCTCCGCGATTCTCTGTCTTTGTATGTACGATGCCGGAAACAATCCGTATGGCGCAGGCATTACTTATTCCGCAGCTTCCTCTGTCAGCGGCGGTGATGGAAAGCTTTCTGTCCGCAATATCCTGCGGACACTGTTTCATTCCCCTCCGTTTCTGGCATATTTCATTATGTTAATGCTCTATCTGCCCGGTATCCGTCTACCGGATGCTTTCTTTGAGCTATGTACCTTATTTGGTCAGGGAAATGCCTTTCTTGCCATGTTTACGCTTGGTTTGATTTTTGAATGGCATTTAACCCGTCAGGATATCCGTGAGGTTGCACAAATCCTCGGCCTGCGCTATGGATTATGCCTGCTTGCCGCAGCTGTTGTCTTCCTGCTGACGCCCTTTGATCCCGTAACCCGCCAGACCCTATGCCTGTGCTTGATTGGCCCCATAACCACACTGGCAATTCCGTTTGGTCTGTCCTGCGGATGCAGACAGTCCATGATCGCAGCTCTCAGCTCAATGAGTATGGTTATCAGCTTTGTTTTGTCTCTCTTCCTGCTGCTCCTCTGGGCATAAATAAAATCCGGATGCTCCCTACGTAGATAGAAGCCTCCGGATTTCTATTTGTATGGATTTTTTATTATATTCGGACAGATGATTACAGTTCCGGCATCTCCGGCTGATTCAGAGATTCGTTTTCATCCTTTCCGCACAGAGCATCAAAATAATGCACGAATGCAATTTCCTGATACGCCGTCACGTAAATGCCGACAATACCCAGGGTAATTGCCGACAGCAGCTCCCACAGGATAAAGCTCAGGTCAAATACCAGCAGTTCCCAGTTATGCCCCTTGAAAATCGGCGCACATGCCTTGACCGCTTCCCAGACGCTTGCATCCGGGGTATCAATCATGCAGATATAGGCGCCATCATACCGACGGATTTTAACGGCAACGAAGCATGCCAACACAATGACGACAACAGCCCATACCACAATATAGAAGACCATCGGTCCGCCGTCGCCCACCAGTATCATCGGAATCATGGTGACAAACATCACAGCATACAGCAACAGCAGCCAGCCGAGGGAACGGATTGCAATGCACAGGCTCAGCTTCAGCGCGGTTAAATACTTTCCCAGGCTGGAAAAACAGGTCAGCACCTGTGCCACAGAGCCCTGTTCCCCTCTTGCGCGGGCAACAAAATAATGCTTTGCGCCAAAGGTGATAGGCGAACCAATCAGGAATTCTGCTACGATAAAAATACCCATATATTGATATAGCTTTAGCATTTCCCGTAGCGTCGGTTGTTCAGAAAGCCCTTGCACGCCAATCATCATGATCATACTGATTAAAAACAATGGTACCATTTCCAGAAGGACTGCGCCCATTGTCGGCCAGAATCGTGCCCGGATATCTGCCCGCGCCTGCGCCTTATACGCTTTGCGCGCGTCGGAATTATATGTCATAACAGACACTCCTTTCGGTCTTTTGCGAAAAAAAATTACAATAATATTGTAGCATATCCCACCTGTAAACTCAATGACAGACCAGTTACAATCATGGAAATCCATTCTTCCCGAAACAGCATAAAACAAAAACTCCCTGACAGCCGGAATCAACAGCCGTCAGGAAGTCCTGTCGTCATCAAAAAAAGCTTACTTGGTTTCTTCAGTAGCTTTTGCAGCCTCTGCAGCTGCCTTATCTGCCTCAATCTGTGCCTTGGTACGGCGGGTACGCTTCTTCGGCTTCTCCTCGCCATCAGCTGCGGCAGCCTTCTTCGTCGTTCTCTTACGCGTGGTCTTTGCAGCCGGCTTCTTCTCCTCACCGGCAGCAGCCTTCTTCGTCGTTCTCTTGCGGGTAGTCTTCTTCGCAGCCGGAGCCTTCTTTGTTGTCTTTTCAGCTGGCTTTTCCTCTACAGCAGCTTCCTCTGCCTTCGGCTCTTCAGCTGCCGGTGCTTCCTGTGCAGTCAGAACCCAACGCTGATTTTCACCGTCAACATCTACCCAGATCTGGAGGCGTGCGCCCTCAGCCTCTGCGTTCATGCCGACAACATCAATGCACTTGGCCGACAGCGCGGACTTAATGGAAACAGCGCCATTTTCTTTTTCATCAAAGAACCACAGCTGGCTATCTCCGCTGACAAACTCCCACTGATGCAGGTTTGCACCATTGACAACGCCCATGCTGATGATATCCAGCGCCTTGCCGGAATTCTTATTGATAATCTTATAATATTTTCCATCGACATGAACAATGGACCAAAGCTGCTGATCTGCGCCGGTAGCATCTGCCAGGCAAACAGCTGCACCATTTTCAGTGGAAGCATTTTCAACTGTAATAACCTTTCCACCGACCTTTGCCGCAATGCTGTACCATGCGGTTTCGTCAAATGTCTGCATTATCATGACACTCCTTGTCTCGCAGCAGAAAATATATAAATTTCTGCAATTCATTGTATTTCCAGCAGCTATCATGCCACAGCGGCTGTAGATTCTGATGGCACTCTCGCACGTACAAATCGCATATGGTATCGTGATAAAATAATTATATCATAACTGCTTTGCGTTATTATATCACAGCACATCTCTTTATTCAATATTTTTGTTTCAAAAAAGACGTGAAACGTAGTGTTTTCCTGCTTTTTTCGTGAAAACTGTTGATGATTTAAAATGTTCTGTTCGCTCTTTTGGTGGTTTTTTCAGTCGAAAAAAAACGATAAAATGATGAAAAACCTACATTGATCCTGTCAAGCGATATCTGGCACTTTGCAGAATCACAAAAATATGTTATACTATTTTACAGAAAAGAGATCTGCTGCCAGTCCATATGGCGGCAATGCTATCAAGGAAAGGATGGGATATTCTCATGACAACCTCTACCATCTATACCATTGAACGTGAATTTGGTTCCGGTGGACACATCGTCGGCGAAAAGCTGGCACAGCTGCTGAACATCCCATTTTACGATTCCCAGATCGTAGATATGGCAGCAAAAAACGCGGGTGTCAGCCGTAAAATTTTTGAAGGGTTTGATGAAAAACCAACCAATAGTTTCCTGTATTCCCTTGTTATGGGAAGCTATACGGCAGCGGGATCACTGACACAGACCTCTGATTTGAATATGAGCGACAAGCTGTTTGTCGAGGAAGCTAAAATCATCCGCGAAGCTGCGGAAAAGGGTCCGTGTGTTGTTGTCGGACGCTGTGGCAGCTATGTCCTGCGGCAGCGCACGGATGTTGTACGCGTATTCTGTACAGCAGATATTGAATTCCGCAAGCATCATGCCGTACATGACCTCGGCCTGCCGGAACGCCGCATTGAGGACACGGTGCTCAAGCGGGATAAAAAGCGCGCAAGCTATTACAATTATTATACAGGCAAGCGATGGAGCGATGCTTCCAGCTACGATCTGTGCGTATCTACCAGCACAACTGGTATCGACGGTGCGGTAGAAACCGTCCTTGCTTTTGGCGAGCTGATGGAGCGTCTTCGTGCAGAGCGGTCCTGATGACTTCTTCTCTCCATAAAGAAAGTATTCCCGGCGGCGCTGATGCTGCCGGGAATTTTTGTACTTCTATAGAGAAAAATAGAACTTTATCGCAAACAAGGTAGAAATTTGTCGTCCCATGCGTTATACTGAGATAGATTAAGAGCTCTACAGGAGGCACAATATGAAAAAGCGGTATTTCTTATTGATACCGGTTGTGGCATGTATTATGGTATGTGCCGCATCCATTGGATACATTCAATTCCATCCGGACCGTGCACCGGAGGGCGCCCGTTTTCTGACACAGCTGGCAGGGACATCGCAGCCCCAGACAGCTAGCGGCAGTGCGGCACCTGTCGATGACGAAGAAGCGCCGGATGCAGCACATGAGCGTGCACGCGAGCTGGCAGCAAACCTGACACTGGAACAGAAGATCTATCAGTTAATGTTTGTCTCACCAGAAGTATTGACCGATTCCAGTGATACTGTCGTCCGTGCTGGTGATACAACAAAGGAATCCATCACCAAGGCACCTGTCGGTGGGATTTTGTATTCCAGTCAAAATGTACAGACCAGGGAACAGATCGGCTCCATGCTCGACAATACACAGGAATATGCAAAAGCAGCCGGCGCCGGTATCCCGATGTTCCTCGGTATTGAGGAAAAAGGATATAACAATGCAACGATTTCCCAGCTGCTCGGCGTTGATACGACGAATGACGTATCTGTTTCCGATGAAGTCGAAAAGTCAAAGGAGTTGGGCGGCACACTTGCTTCCAGCCTCAGTACAGTCGGCTTTAATGTGGATTTCGCACCGACTGCGGATATTTCCGCCACGGAGGACACAGAAGCTGTTTCCAAGACTGTCAGCAGCGAAATCAGCGGTATCCAGCAAGGCGGCGTACTGTCTGCCATCGCCCATTTCCCGGGTGCGGGCAGCATCAATTCCAATACAGCACAGGAAGCTGTGAAGACAGACCGTTCCCTCCAGGAATTTCAGGACAAGGATTTGAAGGTTTTCCAGGCAGGCATTGAAGCCGACGCTTCGTTCATTGTAGTTTCCAATATGACTGCATCCGCTTTTGCCGACGTACCATGCTCCCTGTCCGACAAAGTTGTGACGGACCTGCTGCGTAAGGAACTGGGCTATGACGGCATTATTCTCACAGACCGGCTGACTGACGCTGCCATCACGGGAAGCTATGCTACCAGTGAATCGGTTGTGAAAGCACTGCAGGCAGGTGCAGATATGCTGCTGTGCCCGCCAAACATCAACGATACCTATATGGCAATCTCAACTGCTGTGACGGACGGTACACTCACCGAAGATCAAATTACAGCAAGTGTGGAGCGTATTCTGGCAGCCAAGCTGGAATATGGCTTGATCAGCTGATACAATCCAAAAAAGATGGCGTGCTGTCAATGTACAGCACGCCTGTTTCTTTTCTCATGCAGGAATGCGCCGCCTATTTGCGGCAGCGCATATGTTTTCTATTCCGTTTCTTCCAGAACAGAGGTGCAATGCGGGCAGCGGGTTGCTCCGATTGCAATCTCAGACTTGCAGAACGGACAGCTTTTTGTTGTCGGCTCTTCCGGAACATCTTCCTCCTTCTTTCCAATAGAAGCAGCCTTATTCATCACCTTAATCAATGTAAACAATACAACTGCCATGATAAAGAAATTGATGACGGCCGTGATAAAGGAACCATACTTGATGTTGACACCAAATACATGCAACACCAATTCCTTAAAATCCGTTTGTGCCACAAGTCCGATGATCGGGGAAATGATATCGTCCGTCAGGGATGTGACGATGTTCTGAAAAGCAGCGCCGATGATAACACCGACTGCCAGATCAATTACATTACCCCGAAGGGCAAATTCCTTAAACTCTTCGATCAGCCTTTTCATCTGAAAACTCCTTTTTATTCCGTATGAAACGATGCATTCATATCGTGCCGCATAACACGGCAAAATCAATGGCTCTCCGGTATTCTTTTCCTGCTCAGAACAGCATAATACCGGCAATAATAACAAAAATAACCGCTACCACACCTAACATGATATAGGTGAGACGTTCTTCTTTTTTCTGCTGTTCTGCCTTGCGTGCTTCGGCTTCCTTTTTGCGCTGCTGTTGGCTCTTATGTACTTTTTTCACTGGTCTTCCCATATAAAATCCTCCAATCTTCTGCTTTACAAAATCAGGGTAGCAGATTTTATATGGAATGTCAATATTACACATGAGCTGACTCGTGTTCCGTTCCTGCAAAGAATAAAAAATGTCGCCCTCTTCGAGAGAGCCCAATGAGGAATATACCCTATGCATTCAGCAGCACGCGACCCTCAGTCAGCTTCGCTGACAGTTCTCTCCTCTGAGGGAGCCTTTTTCCATATCCTATGGATACCATGCAACAACAAAAAGAACAGAATCCCACAGCAGACACCAGCAAAATCAATCCAGACATCAGACACCTGCGCACTGCGGTCATTGAATATCTGAATACTTTCATCTGTCAGCGCACACAAAAGTCCAAAAAATAAGCTATGCAAAACAAAATGCCATCCGATATCAAAGCGCACACGGCATAGATGGATGGTAAAAAATCCAAGCGCTGCAAATTCCGAAAAATGCGCCAGCTTCCGTACCATGTGATCTGTCAGATTGTTATGTCCCACAATTGTATTCATGACATGAGACAGTACCGCCAGAACACCAAGGCTTTCCTGTGCGGATTCCGCCTGATTCTGCATGGAATGTCCGAAAACAAATACGAGCAGGGCAAGCAATATGAGAAGATTGATGATGGTTACAATGGTCTGTCTGGCAGTGTGCTGCATGAAAGTGCTCCTTTTTTATGATTTACTTAGCTCTGCGTTCTCTTTTGCAAACAGGTATATAGCAATACCGGCGATGACAATGATACCGCCTGCTATCTGATTGAGCTGCGGGATTTCCCCAAACAGGAATACCGCCATGATGGTGGCCGCTACCGGTTCTCCCAGCTTTGCCATGGAAATAAATGCTGCACTGATATATTTCAGTCCCCAGCTGAAAATACTGTGTCCAAGCAGTGTGCAGAAAACTGCCATACCGAGGATATAACCAAAGCTGGACAGCGCATATCCGGTAAACCTTTGTCCGGTTGCAGCCGCTGCGACAAACAATGTTACCGCCGCAGAGGAATATACAAGAAAGGTATAGACCGTTGTGCTCAAATACTTCCTCTGGTTCCTGCCAATCAGCGTATAAGCAGAGGAACAAATGGCGCCGAGAATTGCCATCAGGTCACCGTACAGGATATTCGAGCCACCGCTGGTGTCACCCAATGCAATGATGACGCTGCCTGCCATTGTGACAGCAATGCCGATCAACCCGGCACGCGGTATTTTC
The DNA here is from genome assembly GCA_030524285.1 of Eubacteriales bacterium. GTDB lineage: Bacteria > Bacillota > Clostridia > Oscillospirales > Butyricicoccaceae > Butyricicoccus_A. The sequence goes on along the minus strand of JAUNGQ010000001.1, from coordinate 5,019 downwards.
TCATGAAAAAAGATCAGCAGAATCGCTGCCACAAACAGCACCTCGGTATCCACCAGCACGGTGCTGGAAGCAATATGAGTATATTGTACCGATTCCATGTATGCTGTAAAGTGGATACCGAGAATCACGCCGCATAACAGACACATCAGCAGATTACTTCGCCTGATATGCAGCAGCTCCTTCCGGTGCTTGAGCAGCACTGCCGGAAGCAGGAGCAGCGCAGTAAACAACATACGGTACATGGCTGTCAGGACAGCCGGCGTTGTGACCATACGTCCGAAAATTGCAGAGGTGGACATAAACACAACACCCAGTATAACAATCAGTTTTACAGTTTTTGTATTCATAGCATGTGATCAACTGTCAAAAAACCGCCGCTGGTTTTGTATCATACAGCGGCGGTTTTTGTCATAACTTAACCGCGGATTTCAATATATTCATCATACGTGCACTGCTTGTCCCAGACACCATTTTCATTGATTTCAATGATGCGGTTTGCAATGGTCTGGGTAAATTCATGGTCATGCGATGCAAACAGGACATTGCCCTTGAAATCAATCAGGCCATTGTTGACAGCGGTGATAGATTCCAGATCCAGATGGTTTGTCGGCTGGTCAACCACCAGCACATTGGAGCCGAACAGCATCATACGCGCCAGCATACAACGCACCTTTTCACCACCGGACAGGACATTGACTGGTTTATATACATCATTGCCGGAAAACAACATCTTGCCAAGGAAGGAACGCAATGTGGTTTCCAGCGTATCGGTACGGGAATACGGCGCAAGCCAGTCCAGCATACTTTCGGTATGCCCATTGAAAAATTCCGAATTATCCTTCGGGAAATACGACTGGCTGGTAGAAACGCCCCATTTGAATGTGCCTTCATCCGGCTCCATCTCACCCATGAGAATCTGGAACAGCGTTGTCGCTGCCTGTTCGGTCTTTCCGACAAACGCAATCTTATCGCCGCGTGCCACACGGAACGATACATTGTTCAGAATCTTTTCGCCGTCAATGGTTTTGGAAATACCCTTGACCTCCAGAATATCTTTGCCCGGCTCACGGTCCATCTGGAAGCCGACAAACGGATACCGACGGGACGATGCCGGCAGCTCATCCACCGTCAGCTTATCAATCAGCTTCTTACGGCTGGTGGCCTGCTTCGATTTGGATTTATTTGCGGAAAACCGGCGGATAAATTCCTGCAATTCACGAATTTTTTCATCCGCCTTCTTCTTCTGATCATTCAGTGTACGCTGTACCAGCTGAGAAGACTGATACCAGAATTCATAGTTGCCGACATACAGGCGAACCTTTCCATAGTCGATATCAACGATATGGGTGCAGACATTGTTGAGGAAATGGCGGTCATGGGATACGACGATGACGGTACCCTCATATTCTGCCAGAAAATCCTCCAGCCAGCTGATCGAATGGATATCCAGATGGTTTGTCGGCTCGTCCAACAGCATGATATCCGGCTTGCCAAACAATGCCTGTGCGAGCAAAATCTTGACCTTTTCTGCGTCGGTGCGATACTTCATACCGCTGTACAGAATATCATCTGCCTTCAGGCCAAGGCCCTGCAACAGACGTCCTGCTTCTGTATCCGCATTCCAGCCATCCAGATCCGCAAATTCTGCTTCCAGATCGGCCGCACGGTTTCCATCTTCTTCAGTAAACGGATCCTTGGCATACAACGCATCCTTTTCCTGCATGATTTCATACAGCCGCGGATTGCCCTGAATGATGGTATCCAGTACCGTAAATTCATCAAATGCAAAGTGGTCCTGACGCAGTACGGACATGCGCAGCTTCGGATCCAGTTCAACCGTGCCGGTGGACGGTTCCAAGTCACCGGACAGCATACGCAGAAAGGTGGATTTACCTGCGCCGTTTGCACCGATGACACCATAACAATTACCCTCGGTAAATTTCAGGTTGACATCGGAAAATAAATTTTCTCCGTCAAAGTTGATACTCAGATGATTGACAGTAAGCATATGGGACCTCCTGAGAATACATAAGTGCAGCTTTTATCGTCTTAAAAAATCAAATCTACCAGTATACCCGCCACAACAGCAGCAACATACGTACAGCCGATAATCTGCCATGCAGTCTTTCGGTTCGGCGCCTGTTGGAGCAGAAGTACAAAGCCAAAGCCCGCTCCTGCAGACAGTCCTGCAATCGCGCTGCCAAGGCTGATCGTTCCCGCTGTCAGCAGCTCAACGAGCAGCACAGATACCGCACAGCCTGGAATCAGACCAATCAGTGCACATAACACCGGCTGGAAAATCGAACCGCCGAGCAGAATAGACGCCAATGTTTCCTCACTGATAAAGTAAATGACGGTGTTCAGAATCAGCATGGTGACAACAAGGAAAACCGTGGTATTGACGGTGCGGCTGAGCGCTGCGCCAAGCAGCGATTGACTATTGCAGCATGAACAGCCTGCATTCACCTCATCCATATCCATTTCATCATCCGGCCATTCATCCGGATTCCATTTTTTACGGAACCACAGAAAATAAAAGATATATCCGGCAATAATGGCAATGACAATTTTAATGACAAGCAGGAACAATACCATTTGCCAGCTGCCGCCTCCGGCAAGCAGTACCGGAATGGCTTCATCCGACGTAGACAGATATACTGCAATCAGAGTTGCCGGCGCAAGAAATCCGCGGCAATATAATACGGAACAGCCCATGGAAAAGCCGCACTGCGGGATAGCGCCGATGAGCGCACCAATAATCGGGCCGACAGGCTCCGTGCTGGTGACAATCCGTGTGACGGAATCCATTCGGGTTTCCATCCAGCTAATAACAAGATAGACAACAAATAAAATGGGAAGCGTTTTTACGACATCCATAATACACTCTGTCCATACCTCCAGCATAGCAGCTCCCTCCTTTCTACGAACTATCTGAATAATCGTAAGTGAAAGTATACCATAACCGGAGACAAAAAAACAGGTGCAGGATTCATAAGAAATCATCGGAAATCCGATGATTTCTTTCCCTATTTTTGAGAAAACCGACGAATTTCCTATATCCCGGCCATAGGCTATTGCAAATGGAAAGCACTTGTGATAACATATGTAGCACGCTACAAAGTAGCAGGCTACATATCGTCCGCGCATTGCTCTATATGGGAGGCTTGTTCATGAATCGGCATACCGGATACTATATCAAACAAATTGCAAACCGGCTGGAGGCGGGCTGGAATGCCGCGCTCAAAAATCTGGATGTTACCGGCACACAGCTGTGTACATTGGAATATCTGTACCATAATCCGGAAAAGAATCAGGTTTCGGATATTTCAGAATTTTTCGGCGTCAAGCATACCAGTACCCTGCATGTCCTACGGCTGCTGGAAAAAAAGAACTGCATTTACCGCGAGGAAGCAGATAACGGCAGGCGCCCGGTCGGGCTGACACAGCATGGCATTGAGCTGGTAAAAATGAATGAAAGCGGCGCGGCAAAAATGGACGAAATCATGTTTTCCGGCTTCTCAAATGGGGAACGTCAGACTTTTCTCTGCCTGCTCAAGCGCGTTAACGATAATTTAGAGAACGGAGGAACGATTCATGCAGAATGATAAAACAACACAGCTGTTTCGGGATGCCCCGGTGCCAAAGGCTGTTATCAGCAATGCAATCCCATCGATGGTTAGTATGATTATGGTACTGATTTATAATATCGCAGATACCTTTTTCATTTCCCAGACAAATGATGCCCTGATGGTTGCCGCCGTATCGGTTGCGACACCGGTATTCCTGATCTTTATGGCATTTGGTATGCTGTTTGGTATCGGCGGTACCTCACTCATTTCCCGTATGCTCGGCGCAGGTAATGAGAAAAAAGCCCGCCATATTTCCGCTTTCTGTTTCTGGACAGGCACTGTCATCGGTATCATTTCCATGATTGCGATCTGGCTGTTCAACGAGCCGATCTGCCGTGTGATCGGCGCAAGCGACGATACCATCGGCTATGCATCGCAGTATTTGAGCATTATTGCATTCTCTATCCCATTTACCATCATCGGTAATACCTTCAGTAACATTATCCGTGCCGAAGGCAAACCGCAAAAGGCCATGATGGGTATGATTATCGGCAATGTGCTGAACATCGTGCTTGACCCGATCTGCATCCTGTTTCTGGGCTGGAATGTTGCCGGTGCCGCAGTTGCAACGGTAGTGGGCAATGTGGTTGCCGTTCTGTTTTACATAGTACATCTGGTTTCCAAAAACTCCATGCTGTCCATCCGCCTAAAGGATTACCGTGCGGGCGATGGCATTGCCACCGGTGTACTGGCAATTGGTATTCCGGCTTCCCTGAACAGTGTGATGATGAGTGTTTCCAATATCTTCATCAACAATGTCATGGTACAGTATGGTGATATGGCAGTTGCCGGTCTGGGCGTTGCGATGAAGGTGAATATGATTGTTGTTATGCTGCTCATTGGCCTTGGCAGCGGTATTCAGCCGCTTCTGGGCTACTGCTATGGTGCAGGCAACAAAAAACGCTTCGTTGCCGTTATGAAATTCTCCCTGACGCTTGCCTTCTGTCTGAGCATTATCATGACGATTATCTGCTATGTTTTTGCCGGTCCACTCGTCACCATCTTCCTGCAGGATGCCGAAGCGTTCCAGTTTGGCTTCTCTTTCTCCCGTGCATATATCCTTTCTGGCCCAATCCTCGGTTTCCTGTTTGTATTTATCAATGCAATCCAGTCTACCGGTGCAGCGCTTCCGGCACTGATTCTGTCCGTCAGCCGTCAGGGTCTGCTGTTCCTGCCGATTCTGTATATCCTCAATCATTTCTGCCATGAAGCTGCTCAAATCGCACATGCACAGCCGATTACAGATTATCTGTCCACAGCGCTGGCTGCAATCCTGTTTGTGATTACGTATAAAAAGTACTTTAAAATCTTTGATGATACGAATGACACCGGTGTGCAGTCAAGACCACCCGCATAGCGGGTGGCTTGCACAGGCCCTATAAGGGCCTTT
>JAUNGQ010000015.1 GCA_030524285.1 Eubacteriales bacterium | reverse complement strand
CGGAAAAATAGCCTATAATAAGTATGCGGTGCGGATCATCCGCTGTGTATGGTGCCTGTTTCACCTGCGCAGGCTGAAGGAAGCTTGCTCCTTCCCTCAGCTGCCGCATTTTTGTTTCCTCATGTTTATTATACATAATCTGACATTGAATTGCAAATTTTTTTGAGCAGTTGATGATATAAAATCAAATCGACGTAAAAAAGCGTGCCGCGATCATGTACGGCACGCTTTTCGTTTATCGGGAAATGTACAATAGCCTCCCTCTTCTGAGGGAGCCTTATTAGCTTGTTTCTTTATCAATCCTTCTTACCGAACAGATTTTTCATCTTATCCCGGAAGGATTTGCGTTGTGTATGGTTCTGCGGCATATCGCTGTCCTCCAGCTTACGCAGCAGTTCCTTCTGATCGTCTGACAGGTTCTGCGGAACCTCCAGCATAACCTTCACGAACTGGTCACCGCGTCCACGGCCATTGACAACCTGAATGCCCTTACCGCGCATACGGAATACGGTTCCTGGCTGCGTACCTGCCGGCATGGTATATTCCACCTTACCGTCGATTGTCGGGACAATCAGCTTATCGCCCAGGCACGCCTGTGCATAGGAAATCGGTACCTCGCACCATACGTCATAACCATCACGCTGGAACAGCGGATGTGGACGGATGGATACTGTGACGATAACATCGCCTGCCGGGCCGCCATTGACGCCTGCGCCGCCCTGTCCGCGCAGTGCTACGCTCTGACCATCATCAATGCCTGCCGGAATCTTGACGCTCAGCTTGCGTGTGCGGCGTTCCTGACCGGTGCCGCGGCATTTCTTACACGGCTTTCTGATGATCTTGCCGGTGCCACGACAATTCGGGCACGGACCGGTAGAAGAAAATGCGCCAAACGGGGTGCGCTGGGTCTGCTGCACCGTACCGGTGCCATGACAATTGGAACAGGTTTCCGGGGTATAACCCTTTTCTGCGCCGGTGCCGTCGCATTCCGTGCACTTCTCTACACGGTCAACTTCAATTTCCTTTTCACAGCCGAATGCAGCTTCCTCAAAGCTCAGCATCACGGTGCGGCGGATGGACTCACCCTGCCGCGGCGCATTGGCACGGTTGGTACGTGCACCGCCGCCGAAGCCGCCGCCAAAAAAGCTGCCGAAAATATCGCCAAGGTCAACGTCCTCAAAGCCGAAGCCACCGCCAAAGCCGCCGCCCTGCCCTGCGCCGTAATTCGGGTCAACACCGGCAAAGCCGAACTGGTCATAGCGTGCACGCTTCTCCTTATCGGACAGAACTTCATATGCCTCGCCAATTTCCTTGAATTTTTCCGCTGCCTCCGCATTGTCTTTATTTAAATCAGGGTGGTACTTTCTTGCCAGCTTGCGGTACGACTTTTTGATTTCATCGTCTGTTGCACCCTTGCTGACGCCAAGCACCTCGTAATAATCTCTCTTATCAGCCATATGCTATGACCCTCCTATGTACAGGGGAATATGCGCCGGAAAGGCAGATCGTTCCAAAAACGATCTGCCTACCGTACACTTTATCGTTTTCACTTACTTGTCGTCAGAAACATCCTTGAAGTCAGCATCGTAATATTGCTCGCCGTTCGCACCGGTCTGTGCACCGCCCTGTGCGCCGCCTGCAAAGTTATTCGGGTCAAAGCCCTGTGCACCCTGCGGATTTGCCTGCTGGTAAACCTTAGCGGAAACTTCCTGGAACTTTGCTGCCAGCGCATCTGCTGCTGCCTTGATCGCATCGGTATCGGTACCCTTCAGTGCCTCGGTAACCTTTTCAATCTCAGCTTCGATTGCAGCCTTATCCGCTGCATCTACCTTGTCGCCCAGCTCATCCAGCGTGCTCTTGCACTGGAATGCAAGCTGCTCTGCGTTGTTGCGGATTTCAACAGCTTCCTTGCGCTTCTTGTCTTCCTCTGCATACTTCTCTGCATCTTCAACCGCCTTGTTGATTTCATCATCAGACAGGTTGGTGGAAGCGGTAATGGTAATCTTCTGCTCCTTGCCGGTACCCAGATCCTTAGCGGATACGTTTACGATACCATTTGCATCGATGTCGAAGGTAACCTCGATCTGCGGAACGCCGCGGCGTGCCGGCGCAATGCCGTCCAGATTGAAGCGGCCCAGCGTCTTGTTATCTGCTGCCATCTCACGCTCGCCCTGCAGGACGTGGATTTCTACTGCCGGCTGGTTATCTGCTGCGGTAGAGAAAATCTGGCTCTTCTTCGTCGGGATGGTGGTATTTCTCTCAATCAGCTTGGTGCATACACCGCCGAGGGTTTCAATACCCAGAGACAGCGGGGTAACGTCCAGCAGAAGGACATCCTTGACCTCGCCGCCAAGTACGCCGCCCTGAATGGCTGCGCCAACTGCTACGCATTCGTCCGGATTGATGCCCTTGAATGCATCCTTACCGGTGATCTTCTTCACTGCTTCCTGAACTGCCGGGATACGGGTGGAACCGCCAACCAGCAGGATCTTTGCCAGATCGTTCGGGGACAGGCCTGCATCGCTCAGCGCCTGGTTAACCGGACCCATGGTTGCCTGAACCAGATCGTGTGTCAGCTCATTGAACTTTGCACGGGTCAGGGTCAGTTCCAGATGCTTCGGGCCAGTTGCATCAGCAGTGATGTACGGCTGGGAAATGGATGCGGTAGCAACACCGGACAGCTCAATCTTTGCCTTCTCTGCCGCTTCCTTCAGGCGCTGCATTGCCATCTTGTCGCCGCGCAGGTCAATGCCGCTGGACTTCTGGAATTCTGCTGCCATCCAGTCGATGATACGCTGGTCAAAGTCATCGCCGCCCAGACGGTTGTTACCAGCGGTTGCCAGTACTTCAACAACGCCGTCACCGATTTCCAGAATGGAAACGTCGAAAGTGCCGCCGCCGAGATCGTATACCATAACCTTCTGCTCGGATTCCTTATCTACACCATATGCCAGTGCAGCTGCAGTCGGCTCGTTGATGATACGCTGTACATTCAGACCTGCAATCTTGCCTGCGTCCTTGGTTGCCTGACGCTGTGCGTCGGTAAAGTATGCCGGAACGGTAATAACCGCATCGGTTACCGGAGAGCCGATATATGCTTCTGCATCCGCCTTCAGCTTCTGCAGAACCATCGCAGAAACCTCCTGCGGGGAATACTGCTTGCCTTCAATATTGACACGGTAATCCGAGCCCATATGACGCTTGATGGAAATAATGGTGCGCTCTGCGTTGGTTACTGCCTGGTTCTTTGCAGTCTGGCCAACAATACGCTCGCCCTGCTTGTTAAATGCTACGACAGACGGGGTGGTTCTTGCACCTTCGCTGTTCGGGATTACAACGGCTTCGCCGCCTTCCATAACTGCTACACAAGAGTTGGTTGTACCCAGATCAATGCCGATAATCTTGCCCATAATAAGTTCCTCCTATAAGAAAAGATAATGTTTTTACACTTTGAGAAGCCTTTCTCTTCGAGAAAGGTGGCTCTGCCGAACCAGCGGAGCCGGAAGGAGTCCATACTCCCTCAGCCAGCGCTGCTGGTGCTGACTGCTCCCTCCTCTGAGGGAGCCAAATAAAGGCCTTAGTTTGCAACCTTGACCATCGCGGTACGGATGATCTTGTCACCGTGGCGGAAGCCCTTCTGGAAGCATTCCGCAATACAGCTTTCGCCCAGTTCCTCGTCCTCGATATGCATCACTGCATTGTGGACAGTCGGATCAAATGCACTGCCGGGTTCTGCTGTAATGATCTCTACGCCCAGCGATTCCAATGCGGAATCAAACTGACGCGCTGTCATCTCAACACCCTTTTTATATTCGGTATCAGCTGTTTCCTGTGCCAGTGCACGCTCCAGATTATCATATATCGGAAGCAGGGCAGTCAATGCCTTGCCGGTTGCCTCGGAACGGATCAGATCACGCTCCTTGACGGCGCGTTTACGGTAGTTATCATACTCAGCTGCCATGCGCATATAGCGGTCATTCAGCTCATCCAGCTGCTTTTGCAGCTTTTCCTCTGCTGTTTCCTGCGGCTGTTCTGCCACTTCTTCTGCTTTTGCTTCTTCGGCAGCAGCAGTCTCAACGTCCTGCTGAACAGTTTCCTGCTCTACGCTGTCTTTGGTTTCCATGGTGTTCCTCCTCCATCACCGCGATATCCCTGCGGCGCGGTTCATAGTATGCTATGCAAGCAATATGCTTACTTGTCGTCTTCATCAAAGAATGTTTCTGCAATCAAGCGGTTCAGGCCCTTCGAGAACAATGCAAGCCTTGCAGAAAGCTTGGCATAATCCATACGTGTCGGGCCGACAATGCCGATCAGGCCGCGTCCCATATTGCCGATATTATAGGTGGCATATACCATGCTGGCGCTTTGCAGCGGGCCTCTGCCGTTTTCCGGGCCAATGGTAATACGTACACCGTCGATATCCCGCGTAAAGGTACGCAGCGCCGGGACATTGCTTTCGTCCGAGATAAAATCCAGCAGCTCCTGCGCCTTATGCACATCGCGGTATTCCGGATAGGCCAGCAGCTTGGAGGCGCCCTGCAAAAATACCTTCTGTTCGCTCATTTCCTCAATAAATTCATCAAGGAACTCTGCGATCAGCGACAGCAATGCCGTCGCGCCTGCCGCCCGACGGACGATATCAAACCGCTCCTGTGTAATGGCATCAATCGGAATATCGGTTAACGTCTGATTGAGTACATAGGTCAGCAGCTCTGCTTCGTCTGACGTAACCGGCGTTGCGGTACGCAGCATCTTATTTTTGACCACGCCGCTATCTGTGACAACGACGATAACAAAGTCCAAAGGACTGACACAAATAATCTGGAATTTACGTATGGTGACGCGCTGCATATACGGCGTCACAGCCAGTGTTGTATAATCGGTCAGATTGGAAATCAGTTTTCCGGCTTCGGAAACCATGCGGTCAAGCTCTTTCACCTTCAGCTTGGTAACCGAATTGATACGGTCAATATCTGCCGCGCTCAGATCCGCCATACCCATCAGCTCATCGACGTACAGGCGGTAACCCGCCGGGGATGGAATTCGTCCTGCCGAGGTGTGCGGCTTTTCCAAAAATCCCATTTCCTCCAGCTCGCTCATTTCATTTCGGATGGTTGCCGAAGAAAACCGCAGCTCCGGACGGCTTGCCAGCGCTTTCGAGCCTACCGGCTCTGCTGTACGGATGTAGTCACTGATGACCGTTTTTAAAATCAGTTTTTTTCGTGCGGACAGCTCCACCGGTCTCACCTCCTGATGGATTCCGGATGCTTTGGCACTGTCTATTTCGGAGTGTTAGCACTCAAGGTTCCCGAGTGCTAAATACAAGATACCACCCAACTCCCGCCTTGTCAAGCGAAAGACCCGGATTTTCTGTGAATAATTTGTAAAGCTGCGGAAAAAATGGAAAATTTACTGTTTTGCACATGGTTATACACAGCTTTTTTTGGCAGATTTTCATGTACAAGTAGCTTGCGCAGCTTCCTGATATTTATGCTTCTATAGGCAAAGCTCCCCTCACATGCTATAATAGATACAACGAAAAAAAATTCATTGATATGGAGGTACCATGCTATGAAAACCGCATTGATTACCGGAGCATCCTCCGGCATTGGACGGGACATTGCCCGCGAGCTAAGCCGCCGTGGCTGGCGGCTGCTGTTGGTTGCCCGCCGCCGGGATCGTCTGGAAAAGCTGTCGCGTGAGTTGGGTACACCCTGCCGCATCTATGTCTGCGACGTTTCCAGAGAAAGTAACTGCCGCTGGCTGTACGAGCACACCAGAGGCCAGAATATCAGCCTGTTGGTGAACGCTGCCGGCTTCGGCTTATACGGTAATTTTACTGATACAGATCTGAACCGTGAAATGCAGATGATTGATGTCAACATCAAGGCAGTCCATATTCTAACTAAGCTGTTTTTGCAGGATTTTATCGAGAACGATGAAGGACATATTTTAAATGTTGCATCCTCCGCCGGTTTTATGGCAGGACCGATGCTTTCCACCTATTATGCAACCAAGAATTATGTTGTGCGTCTGAGCGAGGCTATTTATGAAGAGCTCCGTTCGATGGGAAGCTCGGTTACGATCAGCTGTCTGTGCCCCGGTCCGGTGGATACGGAATTTAATCAGCATGCCGGTATTGGCGGCTTCTCTGTCAAAGCGCATCCCAGTCATTATGTAGCAAGGCTCGCAATCCAGCAGACCCTTGCCGGAAAGCTGCTGATTATCCCGGGCACCATGGTTAAGCTGGGCGCTGTCTTCTCCCGTTTCGTACCGGAAAAGCCCCTGCTGCGCATTGTCCATAGCATTCAGGCGGGAAAGAACAAATGAAACAGCTGCTTGCATTTGATTTGGACGGTACACTGGCAGAGATCGGCAAGAGGATTCTCCCAGAGCACGTTGACCAGCTGCGGCTGTTGGAGGCGTCGGGCTATCGGATTGCGATTGTTTCCGGCAAGCCGGTGGATTATCTGTGCGGCTTTGCACGCCAGCTCGGCTTGACTCGGCCTATCCTCGTCGGAGAAAACGGTGCCGTCATTCAAATCGGTGTTGACCTTCCGCCAAGGGATTTCTATATCCTTCCCTATTCTCAAAAAGCAAAGCAGAGCATTGATTTCATACGCACAAAAATCAATACTCTGCTGCCTCATATATGGTATCAGCCGAATCTCGTGGCGCTCACGCCATTTCCAAAAAATCAGGCGGAATTTGACATCATCGCAGACTGTCTGCAAAAGAACAAGCCGCATGTAACAGATGTCCGGGTATACCGCCATGCCGATTCCTTCGATATTGTACCGTGCGGCGTGAATAAATACAACGGTATGGCCTACCTCGGAAAACTGCTCGACATCCCACCAGAAAACGTCATTGCTGTTGGCGACGGTGTGAATGATTATCCGATGTTTGATTATGCAGGCTATGCCATCGGTGTGCATGTGGCGCAGGAGGATAAAGTGGACGTCAACTTCCCTGATATCGGACAGGCATTGGCATATCTGATTGGATAAAACAGGCAAATGTTCCAGCTGGTAGATAAAACGGGCACAGCTACCTCGCTGCGCCCGTCCTTTTTCCGTTATTTCTGTTTTCAGCGTGCTGCAAGCTGTGTATAGCTCGACAGCATGGCAGCTGCTTCCGCGCGGGTTGTCGTACCCTTCGGCGCAATCTCCAAACTGCCATTGCTCTGCGTTCTGCCGTTGATAATGCCATTGCTGACAGCCCATGCAACAGCATTTTTTGCCCAGCCGGAAACCCTTTCAGCGTCCGTAAATTTGCTCATGGGGCCAGTATAGGAAGCCGGTGTATTACCGTCATAATAATAGCTGTACAGGAACTGTGCAAACTGTTCACGGGTTACTTCATCCTGTGGTCCAAACTTGCCATTGCCATAGCCTGCCGCATAGCCATTCTCACTTGCCCACTGCACAGCATCATAATACCATGCACTGGATTTTACATCGGAGAATGCGATTCCCTGTGTATAATTGGGTCTGCCGGATTTGTTATACAGCATCTGTGCTACCATACCGCGGGTAACAACAATCTTCGGTTCAAAGGTTGTCGTGCTGGTACCCATCATCAGGTTTTCATCATAAGCTTTCTTAACCGGATTATAGAACCAGTCCCGCAGACTGACGTCGGTAAAGGTATTCTCCGTCATGCTGCGCACAGCAGGAAGTACGGTTTTCTCCAAATAGGGATAGGAATCGTCCTGTTGCCAGCTAACATATGCGATACCGTCCGTTTGAGCATGAACCCATGCATTGAGCGCATCGACAGCGTTTGTATAGGATGTGCCATCTACTGTCACTGCGCTGCTTAAAACAGCAGCAGGTTCCGTAAAGGTAACTGCCGTTTTGGAGCTGGTACCCATCGAGCAATTGCTGTTCAACGTGTCATTTTTCACAGAATAGCAATTGGTCAGTGTCCGGCTTCCGGCGCCTCCCGCCATCAGATAGCCGCTGACTTCGCCTATATTCAGGCAGTTTGTAATGACTGCGCTCGTTGTACCGCCAGACATACCGCCAACAAGCTCGCCGCCTTCTATTTTACCGCTGTTCATGCAGTTATAGATCCCGCCGTTGCTGTAAACGTCACCGACAATGCCGCCGGAGCAACGTTTGCTGTAGCAATAGCTGCTGTTGGTGCAGTTGTATACATCCGATTGATCTGTCCAGCCAACGATGCCTCCGGTCCGTGTTACAGTTGTATACAGATAGTTATGCAGGGAATAGCAATTGCTGATGATTGTATCCTTTTTCGCATAGCCTGCCACTGCGCCAACATGACTGTTTGCATCAATATAGCTGTCTTGAACAGTGACGTTATAAACAATTGCATTGGACAAAACACCAAATAAACCCTGACAAGTGTTGTTATTCTTTACATACAGACCGGAAATCGTATGTCCACGTCCATCAAAGGTACTGGTAAATGGATTTTTCTCTGTGCCGATCGGTATCCATTCCTGAAATGTTCCGCTGTTCAGCGTCCCATCCGCCGCAATGACATCGCGATTGAGCGTGATATCTGCATTCAGCTCAACCTTTGCATAGGTTTTGCCGCTATTGATATCTTCTGCAAGCTGTATAAGATCCGCCGCACTATCAATGCTATAGACTTCATTGCCAGCCGCCTGTGCCGTTACCATACCGGAAAACATGCATGTTACCGCCAGGACAAATGCCATCATTCTTTTTTTCATCATGTCCCTCCCGTGTTACAATATATTACTTTTATTATATCAGAAAGATTTTGTGCGGACAAGACAAAACGGGCATTGCAATGCCCGTTCCTTTCATATTATTTGCGTTTTCTCGTGCTTCAAGCTGCCTTTTCCCAGTCTTTTCAGCATTTTCTTTTTTTCCTGCTGATTGCAGGATGGGAAAGTCTTCCAGCTATCCAGTGCAGTCCTACGGCACCCACCAGTGTCAGCAAAAAGCAGCCTGCCTGCATACGCTCCATACTACTGCCCAGCAACGCCTGAAGTGTGGAAGAATTGCATACCTTGAGCCATACCCATTCCTGTACAACATAAAACTCAAAGCTGATAGCGCCGAAAAAGCCAAACACCGCATAGATCCCCCTGCCAATCCGCTTTACCATCTTAGGTATGCTGCTTTCCTTTGCCAACTGACACAGATTTGCCAGCAGCAGTGCAATCGATGGAGCAATGAACAGGTTCACCTGTGCATTATATGCCGGCAACAACCATACAGTCTTTTGCTGGGAGAGACAAAAGCTATACCACAGCCCTGCCATGAGGCATACAACAGCGCCCAATGTACCGCAGGCTGTGAGTTTTTTGTCCTCTATACTCAAATGGCCAAAATAAAAACCGAGCAGAAACACCGGTATCCGGGTCAGAATCCCATACAGATCGTATCTTGCCACATTCCGCAGCGCAAAATTGATCGCCAGCATCAGTACAATGGCAACCAGTGTAAAGGTTCCTTTCCGCCTGGCCCGATAAAACAGGGCATAATAGAAAGGCGCCAGCAGATAAAACAGCAGGATACACGGGACAAACCACAAAAAGTCATACACATCAATCCACAACTGACGCAGACCTGTAATCCGTCCAAAAAATTCCCGCAGGCTCCAATTGTCTACCAGACCAATCACCAGCGCTGTCGGCAGCAGCACGGTATAAATCCGTGAGAACCGCCGAACCAGATACTTCCGGTAGCTTCTGGCATCGGTAACGCGTTCCTTTTGAAACGCATATGCCAGACCAAAACTGGATACCAACAGGAAAATATCAACACCGCAAAAGCCCTCGCCATGGAAATAGATCGCCAGCTCAGAAGGCTGCTGTCCCCGCGAAAACAATTCTACCGGTACGATGTGAAAATAATAAATCCACAAAGCTGCAAAGCCCATCAACGCCGAACGATGTATGCTGATGTTTCTCATTACCTGTCCACCAAAGCTCGCCTGCAAATCAATATGAATGGCTTACTTCTCATCACACTCATCATCATACAGCGCGCCGTACTTCTCATAATGTGTCACACGGCAGACATGGTTGTCATCATCCACAAAGACAACCTTCGGCTTGTGCGTCTTGGCCTCCTCCGGTGTCACATCCGCATAGGACATGATAATAATGCGGTCACCCTCGGACACACAGCGTGCCGCTGCACCGTTCAGGCAGATCATACCGCTGCCAGCTTCTCCGGCAATGGTATAGGTTTCAAAACGGTTTCCGTTGTTAATATCTACGATCTGTACTTTTTCATACTCCAATATACCAGCAGTATTCAACAGCTCACTGTCAACTGTAATGGAGCCAACATAGTTCAGCTCTGCCTGCTTGACAACAGCACGATGAATCTTGCCTTTCAGCATGGAAATCGTCACGTCTTAATCCTCCTTAGCGTTCGATAATAAAGTTATCAATCAGACGGGTTTTACCGATATAAACAGCAATGGCAGTCAGGATCGAGCCTTCTGTGGAAGCAACCGGCTCCAGATTATTCCAGTCAACGATTTCCACATAATCAATTCTGCTCAGCGGCTCCGCCTTGATTTCAGCAGTAATGATTGCCTTTACCTTTGCAGCGTCTGTCTCGCCTGCTTCGATAGCAGCTTTGCCCTTGTTCAGTGCGCGGGACAGGCACAGGGCAGCCTGACGCTCTTCTGCGCTGAGATATGTATTACGGGAGCTTTTTGCCAGGCCGTCCTCCTCGCGGATAATCGGGCACCCGACAATCTCCAACGGCATATTCAGATCACGTACCATACGGCGAATAACAGCGAGCTGCTGCGCATCCTTTTGTCCAAAATATGCGCGATCCGGCTGTACAATATGGAACAGCTTGCTGACAACCGTGCATACGCCGCGGAAGTGGATTGGGCGGGATGCGCCGCACAGCCCCTTGGTCAGATGATCCATATCAACATAGGTACAGAAATCCGGCGCATACATTTCTTCTGCTTCCGGGTTGAAAATCAGGTTTGCGCCGGTTGCCTCACACAGAGCTGCGTCACGCTCCAGATCACGCGGATACGTTGCAAGGTCTTCTGTCGGCCCGAACTGGATCGGATTGACAAAGTCGGATACAACCGTGCGGTCATTTTCTGCCACGGAACGGGCGATCAGGCTCTGATGTCCTTCATGCAGATAGCCCATTGTCGGCACCAGACCAACAGACAGACCTTCTTTGCGCCAAGCCTTTACCTGCTCGCGTACCTCTTCTATCGTCTTAACGATTTTCATAGTTTATACTTCCTTTATATTATAATTTAATCCTCCGGCTAACGTAATGGAGCCGCACCATAAGGCTCCCTCAGACGAGGGAGCTGTCAGCGAAGCTGACTGAGGGAGTTCCATCGCATGTGTCTTCTGCACCGCTGTTTTCGTTGATATCACAAGCGTTACTTTGCAAACTCCCTCCGTCACGGCTCGCGCCGTGCCACCTCCCTCAAAGAGGGAGGCTTTGGTGTATCATATTGAAAACTCCGGTTCTTAGGCTCCCTCTTCGAGGGAGCTGTCAGCGAAGCTGACTGAGGGAGTTCCATCGCATGTGTCTTCTGCACCGCTGTTTTCGTTGATATCACAAGCGTTACTTTGCAAACTCCCTCCGTCACGGCTCGCGCCGTGCCACCTCCCTCAAAGAGGGAGGCTTTGGTGCATCATATTGAAAACTCCGGTTCTTAGGCTCCCTCAGACGAGGGAGCCATTTCATTTAATACAATTTATCAATAATGGTCTCGTCCATCTTGAAGGTATGCTCCTTTGCCGGGAAGGTGCCATCCTTGACTTCCTTATCATAAGCCTTGAAGCCTTCCATCATCACTGCGCCTGCATTGGCAAAGGTCTTTGCAAACTTCGGGGTAAAATCAGAGAACATGGCAATCATATCCTGATATACCAGAACCTGTGCATCACAATCCGGACCGGCGCCGATACCGATTGTCGGAATTTCCAGTGTTTCAGTAATCTTTGCTGCCAGCGGTGCCGGAACGCATTCCAGAACAACCGCAAATGCGCCAGCTTCTTCTACGCGGCGCGCATCATCTAAAATCTTCTGTGCAGCAGCTTCGCCCTTGCCCTGTACCTTAAAGCCGCCGAAAGCATTGACGGACTGCGGGGTCATGCCGATATGGGCGCATACCGGGATAGAAGCATCGACAATTGCCTTGATCTGCTCGCATACGGTTGCGCCGCCTTCCAGCTTGACTGCCTGTGCACGGCCTTCCTTAATCAAACGTCCTGCATTCATTACAGCATCGTAAATGGATGCCTGATAGGACATGAACGGCATATCTGCCACAACCAGTGCATTTTTTGCGCCGCGGGTAACGGCCCTCGTATGATGGATCATATCCTCCATGGTAACAGACAGGGTATCCTCATAACCAAGGCAGACCATGCCCAGCGAGTCACCGACAAGAATCGAGTTGATGCCTGCCTCATCAATCAGCTTGGCAGTCGAATAGTCGTATGCTGTGAGCATGGTCTGTTTTTTTCCTTCTTGTTTTGCCTGCCGGAACGTTAATACTGTGTTTTTCATGACAATCCCTCCAAGTATGTTCTGAGGGTAGTATCATCTCTGTCAGGATGTTTCTCCTGTGCCAGATCGCACAGCTTGCGTGTCAGCAGTGCATAAAGCGCCTGATCCTCCTGATCAAGGCAAGCCATATGCGATTGGATGGTTCCCATATCCCCCCGTTCTGCCGGGCCGGTGAGCGCCGCCTGCGGGCCTTTGTCACAGATTGCCTGTGCATTGCCCAGAATAAGCGGCGACAAGGCTGTAAGCGCCTGCTGCTTCGTAAAGCCGCATTGTTCCAGCAGCTTCATTCCCCAGTCAGACAAACCGACTGCCAGATTGCTCACCACACACGCCGCCAGATGGTAGCGTGCCTTATCCTCTGCATGGATGGTTGCTGTCTGCGCACCACAGTGCTGCATAAGCGCTTCCATTTCCGCAGCGCAGCTTCCTTCCAGTGTAAAAAACGCACCTTCCAGCTGCTGCCAGGACGAGAACCTGTCGCTGACTGCCAGCAGCGGATGAACCGAACTAACACGTGCGCCATGCTCGTCCGCATTCGCAAAGATCGAGCTGGGCAGCGCTCCGCTGCAATGGCAAATACATTTACTTTTGATCGGCAGCGACGCTATGTCATTCCACACACGTGCAATCACACCATCCGGTGTCGTTATAAACAGGGTATCGCTCGCATCAACTGCATTCTTCAATGAATCAAAGCATTGCGTCCTTGTAAATGCTGCTGCCTCTTCGGCGTGTTCCCGGGTACGGCTATAGTAGCCGGTAACCGTAACATCGTGCTGTCGGAACAGCTTGCCCAGCGATGTTCCAACCTTGCCCGCGCCAATAAAACCAATTTTCATATGAACCACCTCCGTACAAACCTGTCCGGCGGCGATTCCCTGTGCATCAGTCCCATTTGCTTTTGCAATATGAGCTGTGTGCCGAAAAAAGTAAAAAAAACATCCGGTGCAGTTCGCGCCGGCTTTTCATCCGGCTACAATACCACCCATCTTGTCTAGGATATCACAACTGGATTTCCGAAACAAGGCTTTCTCTACAATTTATAAAAATTTATTACATCCTGATTTCCCAGAATTTTCTATAATATGTTTTTCCCTGCTGCTTGCAGATTACCTATTGCAAATTTTAAAACCCGTCAATGTTACTTTTTATCTCCACCGCTCTTTTTTCAGCAATTTTCGCATTTGGTACACATTTTTTCTAACTTTTCCGGCTTATTATCCTATGTGATATTTTCGCAGGTCTGTTCTGCTCCCTATTTTCCGTTTGATGCAAAATGTCGCATTTGATCGATTTTTATTCTTTTTTTATCTCTAAATGCAGTTTCATCATTTTAACGAAAATTTTGTTTTTCTTCTTGAAATATGTTGCTTTTTTCCGTATAATGATTACTATTGAGAGATTTGAGAGCGAATAACTGCATCATGGCTGCGTTTTTCCCCTTGCGCAACCATGTATGACAAAGGAGAGATTCTTATGACCGAAATATTAACTCACTTCTGCGATTCCGCGGGCTTTGCGGATATTTCTCTGGTTCAGTATGGGCGATACCTTGGCGGCACAGATACCCCGCTTCTACCTTTTCTGAATGAGCGCACCGTTGTCACATATGTAACCAGTGGGGCCGGAACAATCAAGCTTGGTTCTTCCCAGCATGCCATCGAACCCGGTTCCATTGTTGTATTTTTCCCCAACGTTTGTGTCAACTGCTCCGGTTTGGACGGACAGCAGATTACCGCTATGTGGCTGGAGCTGGACGGCAGCGCCCTTCCGGAAACACTGACCCGTGCAGGCCTGACTCCGCACAAGCCGGTACTGAGCCTCACCACCTCCGGTGATACTTCGGAAACGGTTGCTGCATTCACAAGGCTCACCGATCCGGAACAGGAATATGGCCCGCTGCGTGCCACAGGAATCGCTTTGGAACTGCTGGACAGCCTGCTGTGCGAGACATCGCGTCCGTGCCAGCCGAAGGTTTCCAATCTCCAGCAGTATTATGTCGACAAGTCCATCCGTTATATCAAAGCAAGATATCAACAGGATATTTCCGTTGAGGATGTTGCGCAGTACTGCGGCCTGAACCGCAGCTATCTGGGCAAGCTGTTCCGCGATGCTACCGGCATTACCACGCAGGAATACCTCATTCGTCAGCGTATGAGCGTTGCTTGCAGCTATCTGGAGCGCGGCGCTGCACCGATCGCAACCATTGCACGTTCTGTCGGCTATCCAAACCAGTTGCATTTCTCCCGTGCCTTCCATAAGGTATTCGGCATCCCGCCGCGCGAATGGCAGAAGCGCAACCGTAAAAATTAATCCTATCTATTTCCCCCGATCAGTATTATACTGACCGGGGATATTTTTGGTTTCCAGTTGTTTTCCGCTAACATTTATGCTATTCTGGATATACAATACAAGATGAGGTGACCCCTATGAAACACATTTTTTCCGCTGCTCTCAGTGGTATCCTTGTTGTAACCCTGCTTTCGGGCTGTGGCGGCAATGGACCCGATCATCAGAGCGAAGAGGTTTGTATCAAACAAACCAGCTCGGATGGCAGCTATATTACCTATGATTATAATACTGATGGTAGTCAAACCAAAGCCACCAATTATTCCGCCACTGGCACGCTGTTAGGCTGGACAGAATATACATATAATGAAAATGGTCTGAAAACCGAGGAAATCACCTATGATCCCGAGGGCGCAGTACAGACCCATAGCACAATGGAATACGACAACGGTAATATGATCAGCCGGACATGTTATGATGCAGAAGATATACAGCAGTATCAGGAAACCTTTACCTATGACGAAGACGGATTCCTGACAAAGGAAACCTATACCGATGACACGACATCCTATTGGTATGACGTCGAAAACGATAAAAACGGCAATGAAACCAAACGTACCATGATGGATGATTCCGATAATCCGGAAATGGTCATTGTATCTGATTACAATTCTGATAACCTGCTCATCAAGACAACAACCTATGAAGACGCCGCCATGGAAATGCTGCAAGGCTGGTCAGAAAATGACTATGATGCCGACGGTAATCTCATCCGCCAGACCGCATACAATGCAGCAGCGCAAATCAATGCCATCTGGGAATACAGCTACAATACAAACGGAAGCCTGATCGGAACTACCATCAGCGGAACAGGCTCCGCCGAAGTGTTGAATACCTATGATTATATGCCGCTGTCGGAACTTCTAAATGCAAATGAAACATAAACAATAAAGCCTCCCTCTTTGAGGGAGGTGGATTCGCCGCAGGCGAAGACGGACCTCGGTGCAGTGTATTCTGAAACAGATTATCATGCCGCAAGCTTGCTTCCATAAAGCAAGCTCGGCATGGTTTCAGAATACCTGTAAGGAGTAAACCTGTAAGTGGTTTTGTTACATTGGCCGGGGCGCTCTCTCGCATGCGCTCGGCTGCATTCAGCAGCACGCGCCCCTCAGTCAGCTTCGCTGACAGCTCCCTTCTCCGAGGGAGCCTTTTTTATTTCTACTGAAATAACCTCAAATAAACTGATAAATTGCCTTTGCCACGCCATCGTTGTCATTGGTATCCGTGACGAATTTGGCGAGCTGCTTGACGGCATCATCACCATTTCCCATGACAACCGGCATACCGGCGATTTTCAGCATATCCGTATCATTGTCACTGTCACCGATTGCCATAACCTGGTTCATGGAAATGCCCATAACATTGGCTAGCTCTTTGAGCGCAAGACCTTTGTTGACGCCAGCTGGCATGACCTCGAAATTATTTTCCGCAGAACGGGTAATATGAATACTCGGCAACTGGTTGATTTCCGCCAGCGCCTCCGCCAGTACCGTGACATCGCCGCGGGCAAATACCTTGGAAACCGGAAAACGATGCTCCCGTATGGTTGCCGCGATATCCGGTAAAACAACCTTGCTTGCCCAGAAGCCTTCTGTCCGCTTGGTGCTGGACAAAATTTCATCTGAATACGGATTCAGATATAAACGATCTCCGACATAAATCATAACGGTTACCGGGCGGTTCTGCACGGCTTCCACTACCTGTGCACCGATGTCCCATGGCATAGCCCATTCCTTGACATTGCGCGAATTGCGTACATCGGAAATCGCCGCGCCGCCGGCAGAAATCAGCAGGGAGGATGCACCGATCTCCTTTGAAAATACTGCTGCCTCTCCGACAATACGTCCGGTACAGACAATCACCTTCACGCCCTTGCTGCGTGCATATGCCACTGCCTCTACCGTTGACGGCAGGATATCTACCTGGCTGGTCAGCACCGTGCCGTCCAAATCCAGTGCAATCAAACGATACATCTTTTCCTCATTCCTTTTTATAAAAATAAAAACTGATTTCCTTCATACAAGAGGAATCCTTGCCTATTGTGTCAATCATAAATTGCAGGATATATTCTTCTATGAGGCTCCCTTAGATGAGGGATCCTATATCCCCATCCAATCAGGCCATTATCAATTGCAGTGCAATTGCGGCGCCAAGAAAGCATATCGTCAATGCTGCGCAAGCAGCATCTGCGCCGCCAAATTTCAACTGGCGCAGGCGTGTACGTCCGGTATCACCGCGATACAAACGGCATTCCATTGCCGTTGCCAGCTCATCCGCTCGGCGGAAGGCGGAAACAAACAACGGTACCAGAATCGGAATCAATGCTTTTGCACGGCGCAGCAGACCTCCGTTGTCAAAATCCGCACCGCGTGCACGCTGCGCACACATGATCCGATCGGTTTCCTCCACCAGCGTTGGGATAAAGCGCAATGCCAGAGACATCATCATCGCCAGCTCATGCACTGGTGCGTGCAGCTTTTTCAGCGGCGAAAGCAGACGCTCCAGCCCATCTGTCAGTTGAATTGGTGAGGTAGTATAGGTCAGCAGCGATGCGCTGATAACCAGCAGAACCAGGCGCACCACAATCAATATCGATTTATTGACACCTGCTGAGGTGATACTCAGCGGGCCTGCACGCCATAAAACCGTATCACCGGAGGTCATGAACAGATTGAGTACCGCCGTAAACACAAGAATAAAGATCAGCGGCTTGAGCCCGCGCATAACCATACGCAGTCTAAGCTTGGAAGCATATACCATCCCGACGATAAAAACTGTCAGAATAACAAACGGAATCCATGTGCTGCATACAAATAATGCAACAATAACTGCCATAACCAGCAGGATTTTTGTCCGCGGGTCTGCACGATGCAGCAGCGAGTTTCCTGGAAAATACTGTCCCAGTGTAATGTCCTTCAGCATCCTATGCCCCCTGTTCTACAACGCAGCAGCTCATCCAGCGCCTGTTCTACGGTAAAGCAATTGGTTTTTACCGGAATCCCACGTCGCCGCAGCTCCAGCATAATCTTTGTCACCTGCGGCACGGACAGACCGGAACGTTCCAGTGCTTCTGCCTGTGTAAATACCTCAGACGGCGCTCCAGTCAGGAAAATGCTGCCTTCTTTTAATACAACCAGCCGGGAGGCCATACGGGCTGCATCCTCCATGGAATGCGTCACCAACAGGATTGTTGTACCACGTTTTTCATGTAAGCCACGGATCAAATCAAACATTTCCTCCCGCCCCGCCGGGTCCAGTCCGGCAGTCGGCTCATCCAGCACCAGTATTTCCGGCTGCATGGCAATGACACCTGCCAGCGCCACACGCCGTTTCTGTCCGCCGGACAGCTCAAAGGGGGATTTCTCACTGATTGCCTGCGGCAGGCCGACAGCATCCAGCGCATCATTGACCCGCCGGGTCACTTCCTCATGCTCCAGCCCCATATTCATCGGGCCATATGCGATATCCTGTCCGACTGTTTCCTCAAACAGCTGATATTCCGGATACTGGAATACCAATCCGATTTGGAA
Source organism: Eubacteriales bacterium (assembly GCA_030524285.1). Classification (GTDB taxonomy): domain Bacteria; phylum Bacillota; class Clostridia; order Oscillospirales; family Butyricicoccaceae; genus Butyricicoccus_A. Next base: position 13,792 of record JAUNGQ010000015.1, on the reverse strand, counting down.
CCGGATTTTTTGTAAATCTGCGGATTTTGCAAAAATGTCCTGTCCATGAAAAAAAACCTGTCCCGCAGAAGGCTTCAACAGTCCATTGAAATGCTGGATTAACGTGGATTTACCAGAGCCGGTGTGTCCGATGATTGCAATCAATTCACCTTTTTTCACACTGAGATTGACATGATCCAACGCTTTCCGCTCAAACGGCGTACCCTTACTGTATACATGGCTCAGATCACGCACCTCAAGAATAGGCTGTTCAGGAGTTCCATATATCATATCCATCAACAGTTTCCTCCTCTCAGCCATGCCTCCAACCGGTCTGCGCATTCTTCTACCGTCAAAGCATCGGTTTGCAAACCTGTATGCGCAGCAGCATTCAGCGTCTCCAACAGCTGCACACTCTGCGGCGCCGCCAGTCCAAGTGAATGCAACCGTTTTGACTGGGAAAAGACCTCGCGTGGCGTTCCGTCTATGACCAAATGCCCGCCATCGAGTACGGCGACACGCTGCGCCTGTACCGCCTCATCCATATGATGTGTAATCAGCACAATCGTGATATGCTTTTCCTCGTGCAGCGTATGCAGCACCCGCATGACATCTGCCCTGCCCTGTGGGTCAAGCATCGCCGTCGGCTCGTCCAGCACAATGCATTTCGGCTCCATTGCCAGTACGCCGGCAATCGCAACACGCTGCTTCTGTCCGCCGGACAGCAAATGCGGTGCATGCATCCGGTATTCATACATACCAACCAGCTTCAAGGCCGCATCGACACGCCGCCGGATCTCCTGCGGTGCAATACCCATATTTTCCAAACCGAAGGCAACATCCTCTTCGACAACAGTGGCTACAATCTGGTTGTCCGGATTCTGAAACACCATGCTGCATGCGCTGCGGATATCCCATAGCTTATCGGCATCCATGGTATCCATGCCATCTACCCATACTTTTCCGCCAGAGGGCAGCGCAATGGCATTGCAGTGCCGCGCAAAGGTGGATTTCCCCGAACCATTGCGTCCGAGAATTGCTGCAAATTGTCCGTATGGAATGTGTAAATTTACCTCATCCAGCGCCAGATGCGCGGCATGGGAAAAATCAGTATAACGATAGGTCAGATCATCTGCCTGTATCATGAATGACATAACATCGCTGCTTTCTATTGAGGACTATAAAAAAAGTGTACTTTTATTTTATAATAGAGTATGGAAAAATCGATATTCAAGGCTTCCTCTTGGAGGGAGCCTCCCCGCTTTATCGATTCGGGTTGACCCAGCGTGCGGTATTGCCACAGGGCAGTGCATAGCCGGTAGATTGGACCGGCAGTCCCAGCTCCTGACAATCAATTTTCCCACCGAACCGCGGTGCAACCGTCGTACCAAGGATATATCCCATGACCGCCGGGGCAAGTCCGGTAGAATAGCTGTTAACCAGCATAAACAACGGGTCATCTGACAATACCTGCGTGGTCAGGCTGATAAAATCCGCAATATCCTGTTCAATCTTCCAAACCTGCCCGGTGGGACCTCTGCCATAGCTCGGCGGGTCCATAATAATACCGTCATATTGATGTCCGCGACGGATCTCGCGCTCGACAAATTTCTTGCAGTCATCTACAATCCAGCGGATTGGACGGTCTGCCAAACCGGAAGCCGCTGCATTTTCCTTTGCCCACTGCGTCATACCCTTGGAGGCATCGACATGGCATACACTGGCGCCAGCTGCGGCGGCCGCCAGTGTTGCGCCGCCGGTATACGCAAACAAATTGAGTACACGTACCGGCTTGTCCGAGCGGCGGATAAGCGTATCGATGAAATCCCAGTTTGCCGCCTGCTCCGGAAACAATCCGGTATGCTTAAAGCTCATTGGCTTGATATGGAACGTCAGTTCCCGATAGTGGATATCCCACTGCGGCGGCAGCTTCTTAATATTCCATTTTCCTCCGCCGGAGGATGACCGATGATAGGTTGCATCCGCAGTTTTCCATGCAGATACGCCCTTCTGCTTCGGCCAGATGGCCTGCGGGTCCGGCCTTACCAAAACCTGCTTTCCCCAGCGCTCGACTTTTTCACCATTGCCGCAGTCAAGCACCTCAAATTCCTTCCATTTATCTGCAATCCACATATGTTTTTCTCCAACTATGTTTCTATGATTTGATATCATTCCCTGTGCGAAGGCTCCCTCAGACGAGGGATGCTTTCTTTTTGAGCCTTGTTATCGCTTCTTCGGCTTTGCCCAGCCGGCCTTGCGCTTTGGCTGACGCTGTACTGATTTTTGTTCCGTCCTGCCAGCGCTGCTTTTTGCGGCCGGTCTGCTGTTCCGTCTGTCCTGCTTTCCCTGCGGTTTTCCGCTGCGGGTACTGCGTCCCTTGTTTGCCTGTTTGCCCTTCGGCTTTGCCTCATGCAAATGTGCAAAATGCTCATTCGGCTTTGGATGAATGAGGCAGTCACGGGTATAACCGATCAAATCCTCACGCCCTGCCTGTAACAACGCCTTGATGACAAGCGCACGTTTATCCGGCCTTCTCCATTGCAGCAGCGCACGCTGCATCTCCTTTTCCTCCGGCGTTTTGGCAACATAAACCGGTTTCATGGTTCTTGGGTCTACACCGGAATAATACATTGCCGTTGACAACGTACCCGGCGTCGGATAAAAGTCCTGTACCTGCTGCGGCATATAACCGACGGAATTCAAATATTCCGCCAAATTAACGGCATCCCGCAGTTCTGCGCCCGGATGCGATGACATCAGATACGGCACAAGATACTGTTTTTTTCCTAATTTTGCATTGATGCGCTCATAACGCTCTTTAAACCGCCGGTATACATCAAAGGATGGCTTGCCCATATAGTATAGCGCATTGTCGCTCATATGCTCCGGCGCAACCTTCAATTGACCGCTGATATGGTACTTGACCAGCTCAAGGAAAAATTCATCGTTATCGTCTGCCATCATATAGTCATACCGCAGGCCGGAACGGACAAAGACCTTTTTCACGCCCGGAATTTCCCGCAGTTTGCGCAATAAGGTCAGATAATCGGTATGATCTGCCCGCAGGTTGGAGCATGCCTTCGGAAACAGGCAGCGTTTGTTCTGACATAAGCCATGCTTTTCCTGCTTTGCACAGGCAGGAAACCGAAAATTGGCTGTCGGGCCGCCGACATCATGGATATAGCCCTTGAAATCCGGGTGCTGTGCAATGCGTTTTGCTTCTGCCACCACGGATTCATGCGAACGGGAGGAAATATACCGTCCCTGATGGAAGGCGAGCGAACAGAAATTACAACCGCCAAAGCAGCCTCTGTTATGAATAATGGAAAATTGTACCTCAGCAATTGCCGGCACACCGCCGACGGCTTCATAGGACGGATGATAGGTTCTTTCATATGGCAGGCCGTACACCCAGTCCATTTCCTGTGTTGTCAGTGGAATAGATGGTGGATTTTGCACCAGAAGACGATGACCATGCTTCTGTACGACTGCCTTGCCGGTCACATGATCCTGCTGTTGATATTGAATTTTGACCGACTCTGCATATTGAAGCTTGTCCTCCAGCGTGTCTTCGAGCGAAGGACACCGCACGGCCGGATACGAAATATCTCCTTCATTCTTCGTAAAATAAGCAACGCCGCGGATATCTTTGACAACATCTGCGCCGCGTTTGCCTGCTTTGAGGTTCGCCGCGATTTCCAGCACGGATTTTTCGCCCATGCCAAACATGAGTCCATCCGCGCCGGCATCCTGTAAAACAGACGGCATAATACGGTCTGCCCAATAATCATAGTGCGCAAACCGGCGCAGGCTGGCTTCCAACCCGCCCAGATAAATCGGCACATCCGGAAATGCTTTGCGCGCCAGCCTGGCATAGACGGTTACCGCACGATCCGGGCGTTTGCCACCGACACCGCCGGGTGAATAGGAATCGTCATGACGGCGTTTTTTTGCCGCGGTATAATGTGCAACCATCGAATCGATGTTGCCACTGTTGATGAGCACGGCATATCTTGGACGCCCCATCGCTGTAAAATCCGCCTCGGAGCGGAAATCCGGCTGGGACAAAATCGCAACTCGATAACCTGCATCCTCCAGCACACGGGAAATAACAGCCGTGCCAAAGGACGGATGATCAACATATGCATCACCCGTTACCAACAGGAAATCACAGTAATACCAGCCGCGTTCCAGCATATCCTCTTTTGAAATCGGCAGAAAGCCGCCATGTTTTCTCGCCATATGCCCCTCATTTCAATCATGCCTCTATTCCATCTTTATCATACCACAGCCGCACACAGGATGATACGGGATTTTATCACGAATTTACTACAATTTTGCTGAATTTTTCCAACATCTGTGTCAACGCAGAACCTTTGCGCCAAACCGGTCTGTCACGGACGGTCTTATGCTATATAATAAAATGTATATTTATATTTTTATTATACTAATAGTATTGCAATTAACAGGTTCCTCAACCTCTGGTTGAATGCTTCCGTTGATTTTCCGCCAGATGGTTGCAAACAAACCAACCAATGTTCCCTTGTACTCTGGTTGTGCGAACGATACAATAGAACCATCCCAAACAGCAATGGAGGTTTATCGTATGAAACAACTCGGAAAGCATATTGCAACGCTGCGAAAACAGCGCGGCTTGACGCAGGAAGCATTGGCAGAGGCATTGGGTGTTTCCCCACAAGCTGTTTCCAAATGGGAAACGGATACTTCCTGCCCGGACATTTCTCTGCTCCCCAAGCTGGCAGCTGAGCTGGGCGTAACCGTCGACGCCCTGTTAGCCGGTGATATGCCGGTACAGCTTGTCCCACAGGAACAGCGAAAAAATATTGATGATATGCTGCTGCATGTCATTGTCGATTCCCCACAGGGGGATAAGGTGCGCGTCAACTTACCGATGGCACTGGTAAAGGTTGGTCTGGAAATTGCAAAATTTATCCCACAGGGACAGGATGCCGATATTCTCCGTCAAATCGATATCGAACAGATTCTTCTGATGATCGACAGCGGCATGATCGGCAAGCTGGTTGAGGTGGAAGCTGCCGACGGCACCTGCGTCGAGGTTGTTGTCGAATGAGGATTTTTGTGAAAAAACATGTTCCACTTGTTTTTTACATTCCAAATTGGCTTATTTGCAGCCGTTTCTCCGTCTTTATCATCCTAAAAGCCATGCAGAAGGACGGTATTTCGATGGAGCAAAAGCATCTCGCCTCTTTGCTCCAACAGTGTTGTGATATTTTCCGGCAGCACCGCGGTCTAACCTTTGTTGAAGTAACCGCCAGCGATGGAACACAGGTGAAAATCACACTATAATGTCCAAACGCCTCCCTCGGATGAGAATGCCCTGTAGCAGGATGGCCTACCATGGCTTGAAACAAAAAACTCCATTTCAGAAATGCTCTGGAATGGAGTTTTGCTATGTCCCCAAAAGGTTATTTTCCGCCTTTGTGATTCAGCTGGCGGTTGATTTTATCCACTTGCGCTTCTGCATTCCCCGATGTAATCCGTTTGACCTCCGTATGGTACGATTCATCCAGTTTTTCGCCGTTGTACAGCCTCATTGCGTACTCAATGCACTTTCTGCCCATTTCATATGGATCCTGCGCGAACGTCGCATCCAGCTCGCCAATACGGACCAGCTCCAATGCCTCCTGTAAACCATCAAACGAAACAATATGAATATCCTTCCGTTTTGCATTTGCAATCGCACGCTGGGCGCCAACCGCCATACTGTCCGAGGTTGTGCATACAACATTCAGCTCCGGGTGCTCTTCCAGCAGATCTGCCATGGCTTTCTCTGCCTGCTCTTCATCACTGCCGCAGTCCTCTGCTCCCAGAACATATACGTTGCCATCCTCCAGCGCATCAGTAATTCCATATTCCCGCAGGGTATGGGTTTTATCTGTCTCCGCGCCACGGAGAATGACGGCATACGCATTATCATTTTGCGCTACCAGCTCCGCAGCATATTTTCCCTGCTGATAGCCGCCCGCATACTGGTCACTTCCGATATAACAGGAACAATCCGCAAAGTCCAGTGATGTATCAACCGACATGATAATTTTCCCACGATCCACTGCCTGTTCCAGCGCATCTGTCAGGCTCTCCTCATCACTTGGCGCAACTGCAATCACATCGACTGCCATATTTGCCATTGTAGAAACCAGATCGGCCTGCTCCTGTGTATTGGATTCCGTGTCCGGTGAAACTACCATAACCTGCACGCCAAGGATATCCGCTTCATCCTCCGCACCAGCCTTAATCAAAGCAAAATATGGATTATCCGTGGATTTTAAAACAATACCAACATATGGCAGATCAGCCACATTTTCCGACTCAGACGTAGTGTTTTGATCGGCACCACTTCCGGCCTGATTGGAAGGCTTATTGCTGGATTTTCCGCATGCACAGCAAAGCATGACCATGCATACCGCCAATCCTATGATATGCCAACGCCTTTTCATGCGGATATCTCCCCCTTCCGGTCAGCATATGTTAGCTTATTATAGCACCTCCTGCGGAATGCCGACAACTGGATTTCTATACAAAAAAGCAAAAGTTTCCCGATGAAATCAGCTCATGAATACCAATCCCGTGCCTGACGCAGCAGGCGCTAAGCTTATCATGCCCGAAAAGCCATGGAACAACCCGCTTTGCTTTTTGGGAATAACCGGAAAGGGTCAAAACGGCTGGACATATATACATGCCCAGCCATTGTCTTCACTTCTTTTTTCTCCCGAGCACGCCCAGCAGCCCCATCATACAGATCAGGCCAAATGCATACCAGGCGCGGAACAGCTTCCATGTACGCCGCATAACTGCTTCCTCAGTTTTTGAGAGAATGCATCGGAGCCGGAATGCGTCCGCCGCGCCGGATAAACTTCGCCGCAGAGAACGGATGGACATCCATAACCGGCGCTGAACCGAGCAAGCCGCCAAACTCCAGCTCATCGCCAACCTTCTTACCGATTGCCGGAATCACACGGACCGCCGTGGTCTTGTTGTTTACAACGCCGATCGCAGCCTCATCCGCAATAATGGCAGAAATGGTTTCTGCCGGTGTGTCGCCCGGAATGGCAATCATATCCAGGCCAACCGAGCAAACCGCCGTCATGGCCTCCAACTTATCCAGATACAGGCTGCCTTCGTTTACTGCATGGATCATACCCTCGTCCTCCGATACCGGAATAAATGCACCGGACAGGCCGCCGACAGCAGCAGATGCCATCACACCGCCCTTTTTCACTGCATCATTCAGCATTGCCAGAACCGCCGTTGTACCGTGCGTACCGCAGCATTCCAGGCCAACCTCTTCCAGAATACGGGCTACCGAGTCACCGACAGCCGGAGTCGGTGCAAGCGAAAGGTCCACAATGCCAAACGGAACGCCCAGACGCTCCGAAGCAATTGAGCCTACCAACTGGCCCATACGAGTAATCTTAAACGCAGTCTTCTTAATGATATCCGCAATTTCATTCATCGAGCAGTCTTCACCGGCACGCTGGATGGCGGAATGTACAACACCCGGGCCGGATACGCCGACATTGAGCACACAATCCGCTTCCCCAACGCCATGAAAAGCGCCAGCCATAAACGGGTTATCCTCAACGGCATTGGCAAAAACAACCAGCTTGCCTGCGCCAATGCACTGGCGATCAGCCGTCAGCTCTGCGGTCTGTCGAATCACTTCGCCCATCATGCGAACAGCATCCAGATTGGTGCCCGCCTTGGTGGACGCAACATTGACAGAGGAGCATACCAATTCCGTCTCTGCCAGCGCTTCCGGAATGGAACGGATCAATATCTCATCGCCCTTGGCAAAGCCCTTTTGTACAAGCGCAGAAAATCCGCCGACAAAATTCACACCACAGGTTGCAGCGGCACGGTCTAACGCCTGTGCCAGTGGTACATAGGAGTTGGCATCGCTTGCAGCGCCGATCATGGAAATCGGTGTGACGGAAATACGCTTATGAATAATCGGGATTCCCAGCTCCGCTTCAATGCTTTCCCCCGTCTTTACCAGATGCTCTGCCTTACGGGTGATTTTATCATACACCTTATCGGCAGTCATATTGATGTCGCCGGAAATACAGTCGAGCAGAGAGATACCCATGGTAATGGTACGGATATCCAGATGCTCATCCTCAATCATCTTGATGGTTTCTAAAATATCAAAGCTGTTTAACATCACGGAATCTCCTTAAATACGATGCATCGCGTTAAAAATATCTTCATGCATCAGATGCACCTTCATGCCCAGCTCAACGCCGTCAGCCTCCAGCTGTGCCGTGAGTGCCGGGAAGCTGATATCACAGCCCTCCAGCTCAACCAGCATAATCATGGCAAACAGATCGCCGCCCATGATATTCTGGCGCACGTCAATAATATTGACATTGTGATTGCTTAAAGTACCGGAAATTCGGGCGATTACGCCGGTGCGGTCCTTGCCCGCCACAGTTAACATTGCACGCATGTATGTTTCCTCCTAAAGGTTGATTTTACTCCTTCCACCACCGCTTCGCGGCGATCCCCCTCCCTCTTGGAGGGGTTGGATAAACGCATGTTATTTTTATTTTGCTGTTTCCATTGCATCCAATGCAGCAACGATAATCGCATTGGAAATCAGAAAGCCCGCATCGGTCAAATGCCAGCGGCTATCTGTCTGCCGGATATACTGCTCCGGCAGCGCAGCCAGCGCCTGCGCAACCGGTTTGGAATCTTGTGAAAAGGTCTGTTCAAAATACTGTGCATCAAAGCCATGCGCTGTACGCAAGGACAGCATGATATATTCCGCGGCGCGGTCAATCGCTTCGTTGTCCTCCCCTTGCGGCTTTGCTATTCCCGCAAGCCATGCAGTAAAATCCCGCGGAATTTCATAGCGGATTCCCGCAAAATCCCCATGTGCGCCCGGGCCAAAACCCAGATAGGATGACTGCTCCCAATACCGGCTGTTGTGTCTGCTATGAAAGCCCTGCTTCGCGAAATTGGAAATTTCATAATGCAGAAATCCGGCGTCATCCATTCTTTGACACAACATCAGATACATATCCGCCTGTGTGTCCTCATCCGGCAGTCGCGGATTTTTTCGCCCCAGCGGTGTATGCTGTTCCAGCGTCAGTCCATAGCAGGACAAATGCTCCGGCTGCAACGCAAGCAGTGCATCGATGGACTGCTCCAGCCTGTCCATGGTCTGTCCCGGCAGGGCATACATCAAATCCACACTGATATTTTCAAATCCGGCCTTTCGTGCCGCTGCAAACGCAGCCTGTGCCTGTGAAAAGGTATGAATGCGTCCGATCGCTTTCAGCTCATCGTCGTGCGCGGACTGTATCCCCATGGATAACCGATTGACACCGGCGGCATGCGATGTTGTGAGAAATTCCTCCGTCATGGAATCCGGATTGGCTTCCACGGTGATTTCCACATCCGGTGCAATGGGATACTGTGACCGGATCGCATCCAGTATGTGCGCAATGCGTTTCCCGCCCAACAGACTGGGCGTCCCACCGCCAAAATAGATGGTATCCACAACATATTGCCTGCATTGCAGCGCCTGCCGCTGTAAATCCGCAAGCAAGCGATGGACATAGGCATCCCGCTGCTCCAGCCTGTCTCCAAGGGAATAAAAATCACAATAGGCACATTTGGCAGCACAGAACGGCACATGGATATAAAGCCCGAGCTTATTCTTCATCCAGCTTGAGCACAGCCATAAACGCTTCCTGGGGAACCTGTACGGAACCAAGGGCACGCATACGTTTTTTGCCTTCCTTCTGCTTTTCCAGCAGCTTTTTCTTTCGGGTAATATCGCCGCCGTAGCACTTGGCAAGGACATCCTTACGCATTGCCTTGATGGTTTCACGGGCGATGATTTTATTTCCAATTGCCGCCTGTACCGGAACCTCAAACAGCTGACGCGGAATGTTTTCCTTCAGCTTTTCGACAATTTTACGCGCACGTCCATATGCCTTTTCCTGATGGACAATAAAGGACAGCGCATCCACGGAATCCCCATTGAGCAGTACATCCAGCTTAACCAGCTCCGAACGGCGGTAACCGATCAGTTCATAGTCCAGCGATGCATAGCCGCGGGTACGCGATTTGAGCGCATCAAAGAAATCATAAATAATTTCGCCCAATGGCAGCTCATAATGCATTTCCACACGGTCCGCGTCGATATACTCCATATCCTGATAAATACCACGGCGTTCCTGGCACAGCTCCATGATATTGCCGACATATTCACTCGGCGTCATAATGCTCGCCTTGACATACGGCTCCTCCGCATAATCCAGTGTCGTCGGGTCCGGGTAATTCAGCGGATTGTCGATATATTCCTCTTCGCCATCCGTGCGCTTAATTTTATAAATAACGCTCGGTGCAGTTGTAATCAAATCGAGGTCATATTCACGTTCCAGACGTTCCTGAATAATCTCCATATGCAGCAGCCCAAGGAAGCCACAGCGGAAACCAAAGCCAAGAGCAACCGAACTTTCCGGCTCAAACGTCAATGCCGCATCGTTGAGCTGCAGCTTTTCCAATGCATCGCGCAAGTCAGGATAGCGTGCACTATCTGCCGGATAAACACCGGAAAATACCATCGGCTGTACCTTACGATAGCCCGGAAGGGCTTCGTCTGCCGGATTTTCCACTCCGGTAACGGTATCGCCGACACGGGTATCCGATACATTTTTAATGGAAGCGGTAAAATAGCCGACTTCACCTGCGATGAGTCCATCCCTGGACGGCTCGAGTGTCAGCGGGCGCATATATCCGGTTTCCACAACCTGGAATTGTGCGCCGGTTGCCATCATTTTCACCTTCATCCCCGGCCGAATCGAGCCTTCCATAACACGGACATAAACAATAACGCCGCGATAGGAATCATACTGGCTGTCAAAAATCAACGCCCGAAGCGGCGCCTGCGGATCGCCCTCCGGCGCCGGAATATCCGTGATAATCCGTTCGAGCACAGCTTCAATATTCAGGCCCATTTTTGCGGATACTTCCGGTGCATCCTCCGCCGGAATGCCGATGATATCTTCAATTTCATGCTTGGCACGCGCCGGATCTGCCGAGGGCAGATCGATTTTATTGACAACTGGCAGAACCTCCAGATTATTCTCAATAGCGAGATAGGTATTGGCAAGTGTCTGCGCCTCAATGCCCTGTGTGGCATCGACAACCAAAACCGCGCCTTCACAGGCTGCCAGTGAGCGAGATACTTCATAGTTGAAGTCTACATGACCCGGTGTATCAATCAGGTTCATCTGATAGGTATTGCCATCCTGCGCTTCATAATCCATACGGACGGCACGCGCTTTGATGGTAATACCGCGTTCACGTTCCAGATCCATATTGTCCAAAAGCTGGCTTTCCATCTCTCGCTGTGTAACAGCCCGGCAGCGTTCCAAAAGACGGTCTGCCAGCGTGGATTTACCATGGTCAATATGTGCAACAATGGAAAAATTTCGAATAAGGGATTGATCTTTCATGATTTCTCCTTTCCACCGCAACCGTATCTGCGGCGGACATTTACAATACATAAGGCCAAACTATGCCTAATCGTATTTATCAGTATAGCATAGCCGGAGCATTGCCGCAAGATGATTTAAAAAAAGCACAGGAGAACCCACTTGCCTCTGTGGGTTCTCCTGCGTAATCCGATGGATTCGTGTATAACCACTATACTTTATGCCGCTTCCGGAGCTGGCTGCTGGACACGCTTTGCCAAATCCTTATGGAACAGCAGCTTGAATGCTGTACGCACAAACGGCTGAATAAAGAACATCTGCGTAAAATATGCGAATGGGAAATTAAAACACATCAGCTTGAGCCAGTTTGCCAGCAATGTGATGATGTGGAAGCCTTCATAATATGGATAATACAGCCATGCAGCAATGAAACTCATCGTTGGGCACATAAGACCAACAGTGGCGCAAATAATTGCACTTTCAAACAGAACCGGATGAGTTTCACGCGGGTCAAATACCTTCATTGCCAGGCGGAAGGAACATGGGCTTCCCATTACAAGCTCCAACGCATACGCAAAACAAAACTCAACCAGTACCACTGTCCAAATTGGGAGATGTCGTCCAAACATATACACGCCGCCCATCTGACGAATTGCTTCCAACACGCTTGCCGCGCCGGTAGCCTCGCACAGTGTGCCGCCATTGACAACATACAGGCTAAAGAATACATACGCATGAACTGTAATCAAAACGGTGATGAATGCGAATACCATTCGCTGAAACTGATTTCTTGGCATATGAATATGATACTCCTTTACATTGACGCAAAAAAAGACACATGTTTACGGTAAAAAGATCACGGGACTTTTACGTTCCGTGATCAGATTTACATACCCTAAGGTAAAACATGTGTCGTTTGCGTTTCTTATTGAATTGTATTCATTTTATCACGCTTTTTTCGGTGTGTCAAAACAAAAAACAGAAAAAAATCCGAGAAAAATAAAACTATTTTGTGTGAATTTATGCCAATACGAATCCAGAAACATGTTACAAAATATAAAGATATGATTTATATTTCAGTTTCCGTCTGCTCCTGTGCAGCAGGATTGTCCTGCTCCTTCAAAGCCTTTACAGAACGCTCCTGCGAAACCAGATTGAAGGTAACCGCTCCCGGCATAATTTCTGCTTGGGAATAGCGGAAGCTTCCGCCGGACTCGCCATCTAATGTCCATGGAAGCAGGTCTTCTGAAACAACTGTTACTTTTTTTGCCCGACGGAAAAAAATATGATCGCTGCCTTCCAGATTCTGTGTCATCAACTTAGCGATAATTTCATTCAATACCAACAGGTTTTCCGGCATATGAATCAAAATAACCTCAAATAAACCGTCATCCAATTGTACGCCAGTTCGTCCGATATTCAGAATACCGCCGATCGAAGTAGAATTGGAGAATTGTCCATAAATAAAATTGCCCTCGGTTTCTTCGTCGTCACAGATAATTTTTAACGGATAGCTCTTGATGGAGGCCAGAGATTTCGCTCCCTCCAGAATATATGCAGCATGTCCCAGTGTATTTTTCAACGGCTGGGGTGTCTCGTAGGAAACCTCCGTGAAAAGCCCAAATGCTGCAACATAGGTGAAATATCGTCCATTAAACCGTCCGATATCACAACAGAACGGTTCTCCGGCACAAAATTCCTGCGCCGCCTTTTCCATTTCACTGCTGATGCCGAGGGTATTGGCAAAATCATTGGTAGAGCCTCCGGGAATATAACCGAGCCGTGGACGGCGCTCCGGTTCACACATCATCAGCCCTGTGACAACCTCATTGAGCGTACCGTCGCCGCCGACACATACCAATGCGTCAAAGGCCGTTGCATATTCCGCAACAAAATTACAGGCATCCCCTTTCGCCTGTGTTGGGAAAACAGTTACATGATAATCATGCGTAAAAAAATAGTTTATCAGCATGAACAGATTATCCCGCGCACGGTTTTTACCAGCAGTCGGGTTAATTACCAGCATCAGCTTCTGCTTTTGTCCTGTCAGCATGGCAATTTCCTCCCTTATAACCAAGTTCAAGTCTTTTCTATTCTTTATATAATAAAGCTTTTTCTCCCTCAATGCAAGATACTGTTACAAATTATCTTACAGATAAAATCCGGTTTTCGATCCAGCTGATGCTTGCAATTTTTATACCAATCAGGTATACTGTAAATGCTGTTGATTCCCATTTGTCTCTGTAGCTCAGCTGGATAGAGCGACCGCCTCCTAAGCGGTAGGCCGGAGGTTCGAATCCTCTCAGGGACGCCATACATTGGCC
>JAUNGQ010000023.1 GCA_030524285.1 Eubacteriales bacterium | reverse complement strand
ATAGTAATTCTGACGCTCCAGCTGAAACGTGCTGGCACGATTCGTTAGATCATGGGATAAGCAGGCGAAGAACTGGTACAATTGTGCCTGTATGTATAGCTCGCGCTCAAGGCCCTTTGCCTCGCATTCCAGCATGTTTTTGATAACGGTCATCAGCTGTGCACCGCAGTTTGCTGAAAAGGTAGGCGTGCGATGCGACAGGCCGATTTGTCCGAGCAGTTTTGGGACGTAGCTGCCCTCGAATGCCACCCACAGATAAGTCCATGGCTGCGCATGGTCTGCCTTATATGAGGTCATGACATTCGGTTCGATCAAAAAGCCCTGTTCCGGTCCCAATGTATAGGTGCGGCCATCCAGATGATACTGACCTTTCCCGTCCAGAATGTAATGGAGAATATAGACCGGACACACAGACGGCCCAAAGCTGTGATCAGGATGGCAGATCGAATGGCCGCAAAAGCACAGACGGAGTTCATGAAATTGTTTTTCGTTGTCCTCCATCGTCAATACATAAGCATCTTCCATGATATTTCCCCCTGGGTAAAATGGATGGTACTATTTTAACATAAATTCCCAATAAAATCTATCTACGCAAAAATGAGGTGAACTGTTGTGATTCCTTTCAATCAAGCCGAACTTTCCCTTCGCACCGGCAGTATGGATACCACAATTTGTAATGTTTATGGATGCAGCGGCGGAAGCGAGCAGTTGGATGAATACCGCAGCCGTCTGTTGCATGTGGTCGACGGATTTCGTACAACGTTCGGGCGAAAAGATATGATTGAGCTGTTCAGCGCTCCCGGACGCACGGAGTTGGGCGGCAATCATACGGATCATCAGCACGGCAACGTATTGGCAGCCAGCGTTAATTTGGATATTGTTTCCTGCGCGGCGCCCAACGACAGTATGATTGTCCGTATCCAGTCCGAAGGGTATCCGCTCGATGAGATTGATTTATCTGACCTGACCCCGCATCCGGAGGAAACCAACCGTACAGCTGCCCTGATTCGCGGCGTTGCCGCAGCAGCATATAAGCAGGGATTTGAAGTGCGGGGCTTTGACGCATACATGACCAGTAATGTTCTCAGTGGCTCAGGGCTGTCGTCCTCTGCGGCCTATGAAACCATCATTGGTGTTATGGTGAACCGGTTCTTCTGTGAAGGAAAGCTGACAGCGATTGACATTGCAAAAATCGGTCAGTATGCGGAAAAAATCTACTTTGGCAAGCCATGCGGACTGATGGATCAGATGGCATCCTCTGTTGGCGGCATTATTGCCATCGATTTCGATCAGGAATCCGATCCGGTTGTCCGCCGTATTTCGTATGACATGCAGGCGAGCGAGCATTCGCTGTGTATCATCGATACCGGCGGGGATCATGCAGAGCTGACGAGTGAATATGCTGCTATTCCGCGGGAAATGGGCGAGATTGCCGCTGCATTTGGCAAGGAAGTGCTGCGTGAAGTGGACGAAGCAGAATTTCTGCGTTCTGTTCCATCCCTGCGCCGCCAGCTTGGTGACCGCGCTGTCCTGCGTGCGATGCATTTCTTTGCGGAAAACCGCCGCGCTGTTGCGGAGAAGGAAGCGCTGGAACGGGGCAACTTTGAACGCTTCCGTCAGTTGGTACGCCGATCGGGGCGATCTTCCGCCATGTATCTGCAAAATGTCTATACCGGCGTAAATCCGGAAAAGCAGGACATGTCAATTGCGCTCGCGCTGGCAGAAAACATTTTGGGGGATCGAGGGGCTGTCCGTGTTCATGGAGGCGGCTTTGCAGGTACCATTCAGGCATTTGTTCCGAATGATATGCTGCCGTATTTCAAAACTACCATCGAATCCGTACTGGGAAAAGATATGTGTCATGTATTAACCATCCGCCCGGCAGGCGGCGTGGTATTGATGTCATAAAAAGGAGGAAAATCATTATGGCTATTCTGGTACTCGGCGGTGCGGGCTACATCGGTTCGCATACGGTATATGAATTGATTGACGCGGGGCGCGATGTCGTTATTGCAGACAATCTGGAGACCGGTCACATGGAAGCGGTTCATCCGAAGGCAAAGTTTTATCAGGGTGATATCCGCGACAGAGCGTTTGTTGATTCCGTCTTTGACAATGAGCAGATCGAGGGTGTGATCCATTTCGCAGCCAATTCTCTGGTGGGCGAATCCATGACCAACCCGCTCAAGTATTATGACAACAACCTGTGTGGCACCAAGGTTCTGTTGGAATCTATGGTTGCACACGGAATTGATAAAATTGTCTTTTCTTCCACAGCGGCAACCTATGGCGAGCCGGAGCGTGTACCGATTCTGGAAACTGACCGCACAGAGCCGACAAACTGCTATGGCGAAACCAAGCTGTCCATGGAAAAGATGTTCAAGTGGACAAGTGCGGCACATGGCCTGCGGTTTGTATCCCTGCGCTACTTCAATGCCTGCGGCGCACATGTGTCCGGTAGCATCGGTGAAGCACATAATCCGGAATCCCATCTGATTCCACTGATTTTGCAGGTTCCGAACGGCAAGCGTGCGTTTATCTCGATCTTTGGCGATGATTACGATACCAAGGACGGCACCTGCATCCGCGATTATATCCATGTTACCGATCTGGCACAGGCGCATATCCTTGCAATGGACTATCTGATGAACGGCGGCGAAAACAATATCTTCAATCTTGGCAACGGCGTTGGCTTCACGGTCAGGGAAGTGATCGATACCGCACGCAAGGTGACCGGTCATCCGATTCCGGCCAAGACCACACCGCGCCGTGCAGGCGATCCGGCACAGCTGATTGCATCGAGCGACAAGGCACGCGAAGTGCTCGGATGGGACCCGCAGCACGCAGATCTTGAAGAAATCATTGCAACGGCATGGAACTGGCACAAGAATCATCCAAACGGCTTTGCAGAATGAGAGGTGCGGCATGCTGGACTATATGAACATGAAAAAACTGGTTTCCTATGGTGTGCGCGCCGGTATGATTACATCGGATGACGAAACCTGGGCAGTCAATCAGCTGTTGGACGTGCTGGGTATCGACAGCTACGAGGAACCGGAAGATATTGATGACGGGATTGATTTGCCATCCGTTTTGAACGCGCTGTGTGACTGTGCGCTGGAGACCGGTGCGCTGAAGGAAAACAGCATCGTGTACCGTGACCTGTTTGATACCAAGCTGATGGGCGCCATCACACCGATGCCGAGTGAAATCCGCAGAAAATTTTATGCATTGTATGAGCAGAATCCGCAGGCTGCAACCGACTGGTATTACAAGTTTAGCCAGGATACCAATTACATCCGCCGTGATCGTATTGCAAAGGATGTCAAATGGGTTGCGCCGACAGAGTATGGCGAGCTCGATATTACCATCAACCTGTCCAAGCCGGAAAAGGACCCGAAGGCAATTGCAGCCGCTAAGCTGATGCCGCAGGCATCGTATCCGAAGTGCCTGCTGTGCCGCGAAAATGAAGGCTATGCAGGCCGCGTCAACCATCCAGCACGTCAGAATCACCGCATCATTCCGGTAACAATCAATGACAGCGCATGGTTTATGCAGTATTCGCCGTATGTGTACTACAATGAGCATTGCATTGTGTTTAACTCGCAGCACACACCGATGAAGATTGAGCCGGCAACGTTCCGCAAGCTGCTGGATTTTGTTAAGCAATTCCCGCATTACTTTGTTGGCTCCAACGCAGATCTGCCGATTGTCGGCGGTTCGATTCTGGCACACGATCATTTCCAGGGCGGACATTATGACTTTGCAATGGCCAAGGCTCCGATGGAAACACCACTCACATTCGCTGGATTTGATCACGTGGAAGCCGGTATTGTCAAGTGGCCGATGTCGGTTATCCGTCTGCGCAGTGCAGATGACGATGCTCTGGTAGAATTAGGCGCAAAAATCCTTGCAGCATGGCGCGGTTATACGGATGAGGCAGCGTTTGTGTTTGCAGAAACCGATGGCGAACCGCATAACACGATCACCCCGATTGCCCGTCAGAGAGACGGAAAATTTGAGCTTGATCTGGTGCTGCGCAACAACATCACAACCGAAGAGTATCCGCTCGGCGTGTATCACCCACATGCGGAGCTGCATCATATCAAGAAAGAAAATATCGGTTTGATTGAAGTCATGGGTCTGGCAGTCCTGCCGGCACGACTGAAAGAGGAACTGGCGCTGCTGGCTGACGCACTGGTGCAAGGTGCGGATATCCGTGCAGACGAGCGCATTGCAAAGCACGCAGACTGGGCGGAGGAGCTGAAAACACGCTACACCTTTACTTCTGACAATGTGATGGACATTGTGCAGAAGGAAGTGGGCGTTGTGTTCTCTAAGGTATTGGAGCACGCCGGTGTGTTCAAGCGCGATGAAAACGGAAAGCAGGCTTTTTTACAGTTTATTGACTCTGTTTCCTAATCCTTATTCGACACCAACTTTCCTACATTCCATAGAAAAGCGGGCGGCTGGATTTCCGGCCGTCTGCTTTTTCTATTGCATACGATTAGCTTGGAATTGGAAAATGCAAGAGAGTGCGAAGAAGACTTGCATAACATGTCTTTGCATGACAGGAAAAGATACGAAAGTATGCAAAAAATATATGAAAATAAGCAAAGCAAAAATATAAATAAAAAGTATAATAAAAAGGGGGTATATAACAACAATAATGTTTATTATGGCAACATGTATAAATAAAATTGCTGATTTTTATATGTTTCGTGCAGTATTTCACTAGACAGCGAGTTAGCTTTGGAGTATGATAATCGCAACAAAAGGGGAAAGAAAAATGCAAGAATAAAAATATGATTATGCAAAATTCGCTCCTTCAATGTAAAGTTTGTATTATCATTTGAGAAAGAGGTAATTGTTATGAATTTCTTCCAGAAGCTCGCAAAGACATATGTAGAAACTGTTATCAATGCGCCGTATGCAATGTCTGTAGGCAAGGGCAAGACCATGCCGAGAGATTGATTGTTTCGCCTCAGTATATCACCGTAGGATGGACGCCTGTCAGAGAATCTGACAGGTGTTTTTTTATATATTCCTATCGAAACGTATATGAAAAAAATCCGGCCCGCCATAAAGGGCATATGATTCACAAAACAAAAAAAGGGGAAAAGCTTATTGATATGTTGGGATATTTGACAAAATTCGCGGAGTAGATGGGTAGTTGAAACAAATTTATGCTTGGAACAGGGACAACCATCGATATGACAGTATGCGGAGCGGCTGGAATAAAATGGGAAAATACTTTTGGTTTTTCCTGTGGACACAGGCTTTTGCTCGAGAAAAACGGTTCAGATATGTTTGCTTCCTGTCACTTTTCGTGTCGTGGAACAGCAGTGCGCCTTCAAAAATCGTATATCAATTTGATAGTTTTCTGGCAGAAATGGATTGCGCGGTTTTATATTGTCTGTTTTAGCTGATTTCACCATATAAATATAAATTGTGATAGAAAAAATGATTGTTCATTTATAAAATTTGTGCGTTTTTTATAAATATATCTCTGACGAGCATTTTAATATATTTTGGTCAGGGAAATTGAAAATATTAAAAAATCGCTAATAAATAATCAATTTTATATTTGGTTACAAATTGAAATTTATTCTTGACAATGGTACTTGATGGATGCTATACTCAATTTAAC
>JAUNGQ010000007.1 GCA_030524285.1 Eubacteriales bacterium | reverse complement strand
AATACGGCCTCAAGGCTGCACGTCGCGCTCCGCAGTTCTCCAAGAGATAATTTCCAAAATTATTTCTGCAACTTTACAAAAAAGAAAACCCCTGTTTCCGCAAGGATGCAGGGGTTTTATGTATTTAAGTGGTAATATTTCTATTCTGGTAAGACGCATATCGGGGAAGGATATAAATCATAATGCATAAATTGTTTGTATAAATTTTGTGTATTAGTACTGAATTTGCATAAGTTGTTGAATCTATTATTGACATTTTCTTAAACAGGTGTTAATATTTTAGCAATAAATTCGTTGGAATGTTACTGGTAATGCAGGCTTGACCAACTCTATCTTAGTACATGGTGCTTTAGTAAGAGTATTATTGTAGTTAAGGATGGAGCTGGTTATTTTTTTTGAAAGGAAACAGGATACTATGAGAATTAAAAAAGTGATCAATAATAATATCCTGTGTACGGTTGATGAAAAAGGCAGCGAAATGATTGTTACCGGACGTGGAATTGGCTTTCAAAAGCATCGAGGGGAACGGATTGATATGTCGGCTGTTGAACGGGTTTACCGCATGGAAGGGAAAGCCGAGCAGAGGAAACTTCGTGAATTGGTGGAACAAATCCCATTGGAACATTTGCGGCTGACAGAAGAACTGATCACATATGTAAAGTCACAGATTCCGCAGAAGCTGAACGAATCCCTTTTGATTACATTATCTGACCATATCAGCTTTGCAATCAAGCGTAAGCAGGATGGCATTGAGTTCAGTAATCCGTTAAAGGGTTCCATTATGGCGTATTATCCGACGGAATATCATCTTGGTCAATATTGTCTGCGAGAGATTCAGAACCAATTGCAAATTGATTTACATGAGGACGAGGCGGCATTTATCGCACTTCATATCGTGAATGCAGAGCTGAATACGGATATGAGCGAGATGTATGAGATCACCAAACTTATAGAAGGCTCCATTTCTATTGTAGAGTTTTATTACAAAAAAGAGTTTGATCGTGATTCGTTGGGCTTTAGCCGATTTGTTGTCCATCTGCGTTATTTTGCACAGCGTCTGTTTCAGGGTAAGACAATAATCGATACAGCGGATGCGCAAGATGCAATGTTTCGTCAATTGATTGCCCGCAACTGTAAGCAGCATTTTAAATGTGCGCAGTGTATCGGCGAATATATTCAAAATGCTTATGATAAAACGCTTTCCGAGGAAGAATTGATTTATTTGACAATCCATTTGAAACGAATCAATATGGATACAGAAGCATAATGTTATAATTTTATATCTGCCCCGGTCAATTGCCGGGAGTGGGATAGTTACCGTTCGTCGGGCTAAACCCATATCAGGTACGCAGGGAATATCTGCGCATTTGGTATGGGTTTTTATCATTTCGGGAAAGATAAGCTGAGGACTATATAGTAGAAACAGACTTTCTTTCCGAAAAGTCTGATATATTCTCAAAAAAATTCAGAGGAGGATTTGTATGAAAGACAAGATTTTTGGCGTTTTGCAGCGTGTCGGCAGATCATTCATGTTGCCAATTGCACTGTTGCCAATCGCAGGCCTGCTGCTGGGCATCGGCAGCTCGTTTACCAACCAGACGATGCTGGAAGCATATGGACTGACTGGAGTTATTTATCCGGGCAGTATCCTTTACACGATTCTGGACATTATGAACCAGTGCGGAAGTGCCGTATTCAATAACCTCGCATTGCTGTTTGCGATGGGTGTTGCAATTGGTATGGCGAAGAAGGAAAAAGAAGTTGCTGCATTGTCAGGCGCGATTGCATATCTGGTTATGAATACCGCAATTAGCGCCATGATCGAAGCCGCAGGCGGTGTTGAAGCTATGGCCGAAAATTCCACTGCTTCTGTACTTGGTATTACAACGCTTCAGATGGGCGTATTTGGCGGTATTATTGTTGGATTAGGTGTTGCAGCATTGCATAACCGTTTCTATAAGATACAATTGCCTCAGGTATTATCCTTTTTTGGCGGTACCCGTTTTGTTCCGATTGTTTCTACAGCAGTTTATCTGGTTGTTGGCATTGCCATGTTCTTTATATGGCCCGTTATTCAGAGCGGTATTGCAATGCTCGGCAATCTGGTTATTCATTCCGGATACATCGGCACGTGGATTTATGGTATTATCGAACGTGCATTGATTCCGTTTGGTCTGCATCACGTATTTTATATGCCGTTCTGGCAGACCGCAGTTGGTGGCTCAGCAGTTGTTGACGGCGTAACAATTCAGGGAGCACAGAATATCTTCTTTGCTGAACTGGCTTCCAAGTCGACAGAAGTATTCTCTGTTTCTGCAACCCGTTTTATGGCAGGAAAGTTCCCGCTTATGATTTTTGGACTGCCTGGTGCAGCGCTGGCAATGTACCGCTGTGCACGTCCGGAAAAGCGTAAGGTTGCTGGAGGCCTGTTGATTTCCGCGGCATTGACTGCAATGCTCACTGGTATTACAGAGCCAATTGAATTTACCTTCCTCTTTGTTGCTCCGGCAATGTATGTTGTGCATTGCATTTATGCTGGTTTGTCTTATATGCTAATGCACATCCTGAATGTTGGCGTAGGTATGACCTTCTCCGGCGGTATTATTGACCTTGTACTGTTTGGTGTGCTGCAGGGCAATGCAAAAACACATTGGATCTGGATTCTTGTAGTTGGTGTTATTTATTTCTTCCTGTACTATTTCACATTCTCGTTTATGATTCGCAAGATGAACCTGAAAACACCGGGACGTGAGGAGGATGATGAAGAAACCAAGCTGTTTACCCGTTCAGATTTCAAGGAGAAAACTGGTATTGGACCAGATGGTTCCGCTGCTCCGGCCGGTGGATATTCTGATCCGACGTCTGCATTGATTCTTGGCGGTCTTGGCGGCAAGGAAAACCTTTCTGATGTTGACTGCTGTGCAACCCGCCTTCGTGTTACGGTCATTGATCCGGCGAAGGTTTCTGATCCGATGCTCAAGCAGTCTGGCGCGTCTGGCATCATTCACAAGGGCAACGGTATTCAGGTCATTTATGGACCGCAGGTTGCTGTCATCAAGTCCAATCTGGTTGACTTTATGGAAACCTCAGAGGCAAGCAGAGTCGGCACAGAGACGCCCGCAGCAGCTTCGGTACCGGAAACCACATCAGGATCTCCGGCAAAGAAAATGCAGGATGTTGTACTCGGTGCACATATGAATGGCCGTATGATGTTGATGAATGAGGTTCCGGATGAGGCATTTTCATCCTGTGCAATGGGTGATGGCGTTGCGATTGAACCGAGCGAAGGCAAGCTGTATGCTCCGGCAGACGGTGTGATCGAAACTGTTTTTGATACCAAGCACGCAATTGGATTGACAACAGATGATGGTGCAGAACTTCTACTGCATATCGGCATTGACACTGTAAAGCTTGGCGGCAAGTATTTTGACGCCCATGTTGAACCCGAGCAGCATGTCAACAAGGGTGATCTGCTGGTAACCTTCGATCTGGAAGCAATCAAAGCAGAAGGCTATCCAATGGCAACTCCGATGATTGTTTGCAATACGGATGATTATGCAGTGATCAAGCCGCTGGCAACAGGCGATGTAAAGGCTGGTCAGGATCTGCTGTCTGTAAAGGGATAAGCACAAAATCTTCATATTGTTTCACGTAATATGTTTATTTTATCTCTCTAACTTTCCTATCATATTCCACCGAGGTACATTGCTTTGTACTTCGGTGGACTTTATTTTGGGGACTGCTTTCCAGCACGCCCTTTTGTTGTCAGTCAATTGAAAATATGCTATGATAACGATATCAAAACAAATGTGTTTGATTCTACGAAGAAGCAGAACAAGGAAGGGGATATCACCATGCTGAACCAGGAAAGCTTTGTTATACAGGATCATACTCTGCTGCAATATCGCGGGCAGGAAGAAGAGGTCACACTTCCTGCGGAAATTACATCTATTTCCGCATCCGCATTTCAATCCTGCGTGATACTGAAAACAGTGACGATGGAAGCGAATTATATCTGCATCCAGTCCAAAGGTTTATTTGACGGCTGTAGTAATTTAACAAAAGTATCCATTTTTGGTGAAGTAGAGGATCGTGACGGAAAACGATTTACACGCCCTGTGGCCTTGCGGGAATATCTCGGATTGGCAGAACAAGCTGAGCTGCAATGGGAATGTCCGACAATCTGGTGTCTGGAAGACCGCTGCCAGTTTTGCGGCGGAAAGCTAAAAGGCAGTGTCATGCGCAGCTGTACTTTCTGTGGAAGAATGAATTGAAAGAATGAATCCTCTGATTCCGAAAGGATGCAGGAGGATTCTTTACTACATATTTATCGGTAGGATACATCAGACAGATAAATATCCTTTAGATCGATGGGAATATGATATCGTTCCAGAAAGACCTTTACGGTTTCGCGATCCAACGGACATTTTGGACCGATGGTTACACTGCGGATAAAGGAGCCTTTGCAGCTGTCAAAGGCCAGATCACGATATGGAACCAGATTGTTTTCGCGCAGACGGTAATCCAATGGGAGCATATGAAAACGATCCAGCTGTTGTTCGTTGACTTGTCTGTCAAGCAATTGTTGAAAATGAACTTCATCAAAGGTTTTTGTTTCATAAGGTGGTGCGGGAAGTTCCGGATAATACACGCAGCGCCACTCGGCTTCTTCGGAAAAAGCGTGGGATTTGAAAAAGGGGAGCGCCGGGTACATAATGCGTATGAGCTGTGCTGCGGCGTCTTCCAGTGAGGTGCGCAGCGGCAACCAGCGCATATAAATGCAAAACAGCTGCATACAGATGGTTTCAATCCCTTTTGTTGTATACTGTACGCTGTGAAATACCAGACCATCCGGCAGAGCCTGTTCGCTGCCCTTCAAGCCCAGATACCGTTCCGCACGGCGGAAGGCCGGAAGGAATTCTGTGCCGGAGGAAACACCGATGCAGACACCATAACCATTTTCACCATATCCGCGCCACTGGCTGAGTAGATCGCGTTTGGATGAAAAACAGGCAGCAAGGATCATTGTATTGTAATAATGGAATTGCTGTTCCATTTCTTTCAGGAGGCTTGCCGCAAGCTCCGGCTGTCTGCTGCATGGATAATTGGGATTGTGCAGGTTGTTGCGGATATGTTGTAGACATTGTTGAATTGTCCACTTTTTTTCCATGAAGTCATTGCTTTTTTCGATATCAGATAAGCGAAGCGTGTGATTGGACACAATATGAAAAAACGTTTCTACGCTGCAGTAATGGTAAACGACATCGGGCAGCGTTTGATGGTGCAAAATAGAATTCATAAACAGGCATCCCTCCAGTGAACTTTGCAGAATGATATGTTTATTGTACACCTGGAAGAGGACAATTTGAAAGGGCAATATATAAAAATTTATCTGGAAATGTAAATAGAATGAAAAACAGACATAGAAAAGCCATTTTTCCGGTTTCTGTCTGTTTTTTGCAGCTTCATGGAATACTGTAAAAAAAGCGGAAAAAAACTGTGCACTATCACGGTTTATATGTGAACAAATTGTAAATAGGGTGTAAATAGTGCCGAAAAGGTATGAGATTCCTTGACTTTATGCTATTTTTGAGCTACAATGCACATAAATTGAGATTGTAACCGAAATGTAATCAAATTATTTCCGGTTGCAGTTAGATGGGCTGCCTTTTCAGATGGCGGCGAAGCGCCCGCACAAATACAGGTTGCTGTGCGGCTTAGGCGAAAGGAGTTTTATGAACCTGTTATCTTCAATAAAGGATTTTCATTATGATTTCACAAGAGTACATCTAAAGCGGCGTGCGGTTCCGCTGGCAGCGCTGGCTGTGGTTACAGCGATGACTTTCCCGGTGATTGCAGTCGGAATGGATGTCTATACAGTCACAGATGGTACGACGACAGAAGAAATATCCATGTATCAGGCAGATGCAGAAGCAGCTTTTGAGAGGTCTTCCTTTGATAAGGAGGATTATAGCATCGCATCGGTTTTGGAAAATGAAAATGGTTATGAAGTCACAGTAAAACAAAATTATTATGTTACGATCACAGTGGATGGTGAAACGTTGACGGTATATACCGGCGATGCGCGTGTTTCCAGCATCCTGCACAAGGCTGGCATTGAGCTGAGTGAGGATGACCTGACGGAGCCAAGTTTGGATACAGTCATTACTGAGCCGGGCAATATTGACGTAACGCGTGTCACAATAGAGCAGAAAACACAGACAAAGGCGATTGCATATACAACGGAAACCCGGAATTCCAGTGATTTGGAAATCGGTAAGTCCCGTGTTGTACAGAAGGGTATTGAAGGCGTCGAAGAAGTCACGCTGGAATATACCTATCATGATGGGGAAGAGGTTTCTTGCGCACAGATCGGTACACAGGTGATTAAGGAACCGGTAACGGAGATCGTTGAAAATGGTACCAGGCAGCCGACAGTAACCACGAGTGGCGGCACCAGTCTGTCTTATTCCAGAGTTATCACAGTAGAAGCGACTGCGTATAGCGGCGGTGGTACAACTGCAAGCGGCATGAGTGCGCAGGTAGGCAGAATTGCTGTTGATCCGAGTGTAATCCCGCTGGGCACGAGATTGTATATCACTTCTGCGGATGGCACCTCTTGGATTTATGGCCAGGCAGTGGCAGCGGATACCGGCGGTGCGATCAAGGGCAACCGCATTGATCTGTATTTCAATACAGAGGCTGAATGCAACAGCTTTGGCAGACGCAGTGCAAAGGTATACATCCTCAATTAAATAATCGTATGATATCCCGACAGGCTTTCCTGCCGGGATTTTTTCATAATCGTGCAATTTCTTTGAATTTCTTATCTGAATAATGGAAGTTGATTGCATGCATTTGGCAAACAGTGTATAATACAGGTGTTTAAAGCTATCAAATGTTTGAAAGATGAGGAAATGGAATGGATCTTTGTAATATTGATGATATCCGGGCTGTACTGGGCAGGCACGGTTTCCGGTTTTCCAAGTCGCTCGGGCAGAACTTCCTGACAGCGGCATGGGTGCCGGCACAGATTGCAGATTCCTGCGGCGTGGATAAGGAAAGCTGCGCATTGGAGGTTGGTCCGGGTATGGGCTGCCTGACAGAACAGCTGTCGCAGCGTGCGGATAAGGTATGCGCGATTGAGCTGGACCGCAATCTGTTTCCTGTGCTGCGGGAAACATTGGCGGATTGTGATAATATTGAGATTGTGCAGGGTGATGTTCTGAAATGTGATCTCGCAGGCATTTGTCAGGAAAAATTTGGTGATGCTCCGGTATATGCGTGTGCCAATCTGCCATATTACATCACGACGCCTGCAATCTCTGCACTGTTGGCATCCAAAGCCTTTCGGACAATTACAGTTATGGTACAAAAGGAAGTTGCAGAGCGCATCTGCGCTCCCGCCGGCAGCTCGGACTACAGTGCATTTTCCATCTATATCGACTACTATGCAGACGCGGAAATTCTGTTTCAGGTGCCACGGGACTGCTTTGTACCGCAGCCGAAGGTAGATTCTGCTGTGGTGAAGCTGACCCCTCGCAGCCAACCGCCGGTGCCAGTATGCAATGAAAAGCTGTTTTTCTCATTGGTCAAAGCGGCATTCGGACAGCGCCGCAAGACGCTTGCCAATGCCTTGGGTTCCGTTCTGGGCAGTTCGATGGGAAAAGCTGGAATTCTCCAGCTGATTACAGATTGCGGCTTTGATGCAAGAATTCGGGGAGAAAAGCTAAGCCTTGCGGATTATGCCAAGCTGACGGAACTGGCGGAACAGCGTATGGCAGAGGAATAGAAAGGAACACATATGAACCGGTATGTGGTAAAAAATCAAAAAAAGCTTGCTTTGGGCTACACAACCGGTAGTTGTGCAGCGGCTGCGGCAAAGGCAGCCGCTGTTGCCTTGTTGTGCGGGGAACCGGTGCGGCAGGTACAGCTGATGACACCGAAGGGCGTCCTTTTGACACTGGATATTGAGGATATGACGCGGACACCGGAGACTGTTCGATGCGCGGTGCGCAAGGACGCAGGAGATGATCCCGATATCACACATCACATGCTGGTTTATGCTACCGTAAGCTGTATTGACGCGGATATCGTCATCGATGGAGGCGAAGGCGTCGGACGAGTGACGCGTCCAGGGCTGGCCCAGCCGGTTGGCACAGCAGCAATCAATCCTGCACCGCGCGAACAGATTACACACGCATTGGAAGCTGTGGCGCAGCAGTATCGCTATTCCGGCGGGTTTTCCGTTATTATTTCCATTCCGAACGGCGAGGAGCTTGCAGCACGTACCTTGAATCCCAATTTGGGAATTATAGGCGGCTTGTCGGTGTTGGGAACCAGCGGCATTGTCGAGCCGATGAGTGAACAGGCGCTGATTGATACCATTCATGTGGACATTGATGCACGGTATGCCGCAGGACAGCGAACTTTGCTGCTGTGTCCGGGCAATTACGGAGCGGATTTTGCCAAGGAGATCCTTGGATTGGATATTTCCAGAGGTGTCAAGTGCTCCAATTTTATCGGTGAAGCGCTGGATTATGCAGTGTACCGCGGCTTTGACGGTGTTTTGCTGATTGGACATGCAGGAAAACTGATTAAATTGGCGGCTGGAGTTTTCCAGACACATTCTGCCTATGCGGATGCACGGCAGGAGATTTTTGCGGCGCATGCCGCCCTATGCGGTGCGGATACCGAAACAGTACGCGCGCTGATGCAGGCTGTGACTGTGGATGCCTGTCTGGATATTTTACGGGAAACAGGGCTGGACAAGACCGTTTTGGATTCTATTTCAAAGAAAATACTGGCACATCTGACACGGCGGACAGCCAGGAAATCCGGCAGACAGTTTGCTGTAGATTATGTGATTTTTACCAATCAATATGGCGTGATGATGCAGACAGAGCACGCAGCCGACTGCATTGCGGCACAGCGGGAGGAGAAAAAGCAATGATTCATTTTGTTGGAGCAGGACCGGGGGCGGAGGATTTGATCACGGTTCGCGGCGCAAAACTGCTGGAAGAAGCAGATGTTGTCGTTTATGCCGGTTCGCTGGTCAATCCGGCGCATTTGGCGCGGACAAAAGCGGACTGTGCAATCTATAACAGTGCGTCCATGACACTGGAACAGGTGATGGAAGTGATGGTTCCCGCGGCACAGACGGGAAAACAGGTGGTACGGTTGCATACCGGTGACCCGTCAATCTATGGTGCAATACGGGAACAGATGGACATTTTGGATGCAAAGGGCGTACCATATGAGGTATGTCCGGGTGTTTCCTCCTTCTGCGGTGCAGCGGCGGCATTGCGGGCAGAATATACTCTGCCGAATGTCAGCCAGACTGTGATTTTAAGCCGTATGGCCGGGCGGACGCCGGTACCGGAGCGGGAATCCATCCGCGCATTGGCGGCACATGGCAGTACAATGGTGCTGTTCCTGTCTTCGGGGATGCTTGGAAAACTGGCAGAAGAGCTGATTGCAGGCGGCTATGCACCGGAAACACCGGCGGCAATCGTTTATAAGGCAACGTGGCCGGAGGAAAAGGTGTTTCGCACGACAATTGCGGGGCTGGAACAGATGGCGAACGAAAACGGCATTCATAAAACTGCGCTGATTACTGTCGGCGGTTTTTTGGGTAACCAGTATGAGCGCTCCAAGCTGTATGACCCGTCGTTTGCGCATGGCTGCCGTGAGGCGGATCCATGAAGATCAACGTAATTGCGTTCACAGACCGCGGGCGGGAGCTGAGCGGGAAAATAGCAGCACAGCTTGCGGAAGAATCCGTTCAATTATATGCAAAGGCAACGGGCTTCCAGCGGTATGAAACTGTCCATACCTTTGCACAATATGCTATGGAGCAATCGGATGCCGTTGTTTTTATCGGAGCGACAGGGATTGCTGTGCGGGCAATTGCCCCGTTTGTCAAAAGCAAGGACACCGATCCGGCAGTCATTGTCATAGATGAAAACGGACGGTTTGTCATTTCTCTGTTGTCCGGTCATATCGGCGGTGCCAACCGTCTGGCGGAGCGGCTTGCGCTGGCGTTACATGCTGTTCCGGTTATTACAACGGCAACCGACGGGCGTGGTGTTTTTGCGGCTGACAGCTGGGCGGTGGAGCATAACTGCATTGTCCGCAATATTGACTGCATCAAATACGTTTCCGGCGCATTGCTGCGAGGAGAGCATGTCGGACTGCGCAGTGATTTCCCGATTTGCGGTACACTGCCGGAAGGAATTGTAACAGAAACAACGCCGGAAAACGGCATAGAGATTTCCATATATCAAAGGAAGCAGGAGCCGTTTGCACATACTCTGTGGCTGACACCGCGCATTGTCCATGTCGGTGTGGGCTGTAAGCGGAATACGCCGCCGGAAGCATTGCAAGACTGGGTGGAACAGGTGATGAACGACAGGCACATTCACGTGCGTGCCGTGGCTTCTATTGCATCCATTGATTTAAAAAAGGATGAGCCTGCGGTATGTCGGCTGGCAGAAGCATGGGATGTACCAGTACATTTTTATACCGCACAACAGCTGGAACAGGTGAAGGGTGACTTCGTATCATCGGAATTTGTGCGGAAGATCACAGGGACGGACAATGTCTGTCAGCGGTCAGCGGCAAAGGCATCCGGTGAAGGGTGCTGTCTGCTGTCGAAGACAGCACAGAACGGCATGACGATATCGTTGTATTGTGAGGATTGGAGGACAGAATTTTGAGCATTTGCATGGCTGGAATTGACTGGGAAAATGCGAATATGGACAAACGTGAAGCATTTTCCTTTACGAACAGTCAGGTTGAACGGCTGTGCCGTCGGATTGTATGCGCCGATGGTGTTGATGGCTGTGTGCTGCTGTCCACCTGTAACCGGACGGAGCTATATCTCAGTGGAAATGCCGGATTGAAGCCCGCAGAAATCCTATGTCGGGCAGCAGCGGCACAGGGATCGGAAAATCTGTTCTCAGAACGCTTTGCAGAGACAGCGGAACGTCATCTGATGGAGGTTTCGTGCGGTCTGTGCTCACAGATTCTGGGAGAGGATCAGATTGTCTCACAGGTTAAGCGTGCGTACCAGATGGCACATGAAGCGGAAACGACAGATGCTGTTTTAAGCCAGTTGTTTCGCCTGGCAGCAACAGCCGGAAAGCGCAGTCGGACACAGGTACGGCTTTCCGCTGCACCGCTCTCAGTTGCAGGACAGGCTGTTGCACTTTTGACATCTGCAATGCATGTAAAGGGAAAGCGTGCACTCGTCATTGGCAATGGTGAAATGGGGCGTCTGGCCTCCAGTCTGCTGGTAGCAGCCGGCTGTCAGGTCACAGTCACACTGCGTTCCTATAAGCACGGACAAACTGTCGTCCCGGCAGGGTGCAGTACCATTGCGTATGACGAACGCATGGCCATGATACCGGAATGTGAAATCCTGCTCAGTGCAACTACAAGCCCGCATTATACGATCACACGGGAGAGTTTGGAAGCCTTAGATAGTATCCCGTGCGCAGTTTGTGATCTGTCGATTCCGCGGGATATTGACCCGGCGATACGCAATTTACCCGGTGTACAGATTTTTCTCGATATGGACAGTATGGGCGGGCGTGATGTACATGTGGATGCCGATGACCGCAGGCAGGTGGAGGCGATCATCGAAGAAGAAATGGCGGAGCTGCTGCGATGGAAAGCATATCGGCAGGCATTGCCGCTGATGGATGAGCTGGGCCATCTTGTCAGTGAGCGAATTGTCACCGGTTATGATTTTGCTGTGTTGTCAGATGGAGAAAATGCGCAGACTGTGGATAAAATGGAACATGCTGCACGGCTGGCGGCAGAGAAAACTGCACGGCTGCTGCTCAGCGGCTTGCAGGGAGAATTGTCTGACAGCGCACTGGAGGCCTGTCGGGAGGCTATTCTGCGCAAAGCGCCGCAGTTGCGGGACAGGAGGACACAATGAAGCTGTATGTGATTGGCATTGGGCCGGGCGGCGCGGATCAGATGACGCCGCGTGCACTGTCTGCCATGCAAAAAAGTGATATCATCGCGGGTTATACCGTATATATTGATTTGGTACGTGATTATATCGGCAATAAGGAGATTTTACAGACGCCGATGAAGCAGGAAATCGATCGCTGTGTAAAGGCGCGGGATGCGGCGCTGACCGGCAAGACGGTTTCCATGATCTGCTCCGGTGATGCCGGTGTCTATGGTATGGCGGGTCTGATGCATGAGGTTTGTGCTGAATATCCGGAATTGGAAATTGAGGTCATTCCGGGCATTACGGCGGCGTGCGGCGGTGCGGCAGTGTTGGGCGCTCCGCTGGTGCATGATTTTGCGGTTATCAGTCTGAGCGACCTGTTGACGCCGTGGGAAACCATTGCAAAACGTCTGGATTTTGCATCACAGGCGGATTTTAGTATCTGCCTGTATAATCCATCCAGCCGCAAGCGTGCAGATTATTTGCAAAAGGCGTGTAATATCGTGCTGCAAAGCAAGGCGCCGGATACACCGTGCGGTATCGTGCGCAACATCGGACGCGATGGGGAGCAGGGTACAATCTGTACACTGGCTGAGCTGCGGGATGCGAAGGTGGATATGTTCACAACGGTGTTCATCGGCAATAGCCAGACAAAGGTGATACATGGAAAGCTTGTCACACCGAGAGGGTATGAAAACAAATGAAGCGTGTGATTTTTGCCGGAACAAGTGAAGGACGGACGCTGTGTGAACAACTGTCAAAGGCCAGACTGTGTGCAACGGTGTGTGTGGCGACGGAATATGGGAAAGCGGTTTTGCCGGAAATGCCGGGTATCACAGTGCATACCGGACGGATGACGGCGGATGAGATGGCGGCTTTTTTGCAGGATACCGAATTGGTGATTGATGCGACGCATCCTTATGCCGTTGAGGTCAGCCAGAATATCCGGCAGGCATGTCGGACAGCAGAATGTCAGTATATCCGGCTTCTGCGTCCCAAAACGCAGGCAGAGGGCGTGATCCATGTCAGCAGCGCCGCAGAAGCGGCGGAATATCTGGCGGATACGGAGGGCGCTGTCCTGCTGACAGTTGGCAGCAAGGAACTGCACTGCTTCACCGCTGTACCGGATTATGCAGAACGTCTGTGGCCCAGAGTGCTGCCTGCGGAGGCTTCGCTGGAAATCTGCAAAATGCTCGGATTTCCGGCGGCTCATATTGTCATGATGCAAGGGCCGTTTTCTGAGGAACTGAATACGGCGCTGCTGCATACCTGTGGCGCAAAATGGCTGGTGACAAAGGACACTGGTACAGCAGGTGGTTTGCCGGAGAAGCTGGCAGCGGCAAAGGCATGTGGCTGTAAGGTGATTTTGATTGACCGCCCGCAGGAGGACGGCATGACGCCGGATGAGGTGCGGGATTTGCTGCTTCCTCAAAAGAGGCCACGGTTTCCATTGTTTGTTGATTTGACTGGAAAACGATGTCTGGTGGTTGGATGCGGAACAATCGGCGCACACCGGGCGGAGGTTCTGCTGCGCTATGGCGCGGATGTGACCGTGGTGGCTCCCAAAGGGGAAGCGCCGGTAGGAGCAAAGTTGCTCAGACGGGTATTTCAGCCGGATGACCTGGACGGCATGTTCCTTGTGACAGCCGCGACAGATGACAGGGATCTCAACCACAGCATTTATGAGCTGTGTGCGGTAAAAAATATTTTTATCAGCACAGCAGATAACCGGAACGAATGTACCTTCTTCTTTCCGGCAGTACGGACTGGCGCAGGACTGTCTGTCGGGCTGGTATCCGATGGCAGTGATCACAAGAAAACCGCCCGGATAGCGCGTACCATCGAGGCAGTTTTACAGGAGGAGAACAACAGATGAGCAGGACAATACGGGTAGGCAGCCGAGAATCCAAACTGGCTGTTATACAAAGTGAAATGGTCATCGATGCCATTCGTGCATATGATTCTTCTATTGATATTCAGCTGGTGACAATGAAAACCACCGGCGATAAAATCCTCGACCGGACACTGGACAAAGTTGGTGGCAAGGGCTTGTTTGTCAAGGAGCTTGACCGCGCGCTGCTGGCGGGTGAGGTTGACCTGACGGTGCATTCTATGAAGGATTTACCGGCCCAACTGGATGAAAGGCTTCCGCTTATAGCAGTATCCAGCCGGGAAACACCGTATGATGTTCTTGTTCTTCCCGAAGGCTGTACGGCGTGGGATACAACAAAGCCAGTTGGCTGTGCCTCTGCACGCCGTGCCGTGCAGATCAAAAAACTGTATCCTGACATTGCAGTAAAGCCTGTGCGCGGCAACCTCCAAACCCGCCTGCGTAAGCTGGACAATGGAGAATACGGCGCATTGATTTTGGCGCAGGCAGGGCTGCACCGTTTGGGGCTGGAGGAGCGCATTCACCATATTTTTACACCGGAAGAAATACTCCCTTCCGCCTGTCAGGGCATTCTTGCCGTACAGGCGACAAAGGGCTTTGATATCGATATTTTAACGAAATTTCACGATGCAGATGCATGGGATTGTGCGATGGCAGAGCGTGCGTTTATCCGCGCGCTGGATGGCGGCTGCTCGTCGCCGGTTGCATCCTTTGCACAGCTTGTGGATATGAATACCATCAAGCTGACTGGTCTGTATGTCACAGAAGACCGGATGCATTCGAGCGTGAAAACCATGATCTGTCCGCGGACTGACAGTGCGGCATATGCAGCGGAGCTGGCGTTGCGGATGAAAAACGAGGGCTGATAGTATGGGACATGTAACACTGGTTGGCGCAGGACCCGGTGATCCGGGGCTGCTGACCGTGAAGGGACGGCAGGCGATTTTAAATGCCGATGTCGTTGTATATGATCGTTTGGTGGGGCCGGAAATTCTGGCGTTAATGCCATCCAAAGCAGAATGCATTGATGTCGGCAAAAAGAGCAACCATCACCCGGTGCCGCAATGGCGCATCAATGAAATCCTGCTGGAAAAGGCGAGGGAAGGAAAGCGTGTTGTCCGGCTTAAGGGCGGCGATTGCTTTTTGTTCGGACGCGGCGGCGAAGAATTGGAGCTGCTGGTGGAAAACGGCATTGATTTTGACGTTGTACCGGGCGTGACCAGTGCACTGGCAGTACCGGCATATGCAGGTATTCCGGTGACACACAGGGATTTCACTTCCTCGGTGCATATCATCACCGGACATGCGAAGGCTGGCAGTGAGTTGGACATTGATTTTGACGCACTGGTACGCCATAAGGGCACACTGGTATTTTTGATGAGCGTCAGCAGTACGCCGATGATTCTGCATCGTTTAATGCAGGCTGGTATGTCGGCGGATATGCCTGCCGCGATGATTGAACGCGGCACACTGCCGGGACAGCGGAAGGTTGTGGCAACTGTCGGCACATTGGTGCAGGAAATGCAGAAAGCCGGTATTGAAAGTCCGGCGATTTTGATTGTCGGCAGTGTGTGTGCTTTGTCTGATGGCTTTGACTGGTATGATAAGCTGCCGCTTCATGGTGTAACGGTAGCGGTTACCCGTCCGAAGCAGCGTGCCGGTACGCTGACCGAACGGCTTCGCAGGCTGGGTGCAGATGTTATTTCGTATCCGTGTATTGAAACAGAAACCATCTGGCCGAATATGCCGGTAGTGGAGGCATTAGCCTCGATGGAACAGTATCATTGGCTGGTCCTGACCAGCCCTGCGGGTGTGGATGTCCTGGTACAGCTCCTCAACGCTGCGGATATGGATATGCGCAGTCTGGCGCATATGAAGGTAGCCGTCATTGGCGCCGGGACTGCGAAAAAGCTAAAGGAGCACGGCCTGCGTGCGGATTATATTCCGGCAGTGTATGATTCTGTCCATCTGGCGGAAGGTCTGATTCGATTGGTGCAGGAGGGCGAGCGCGTGCTCATGCTACGAGCCGAAATCGGCACACCGGAGTTGCCAGAGCTGCTGGCACAGGCGTGTGTTTCGTTTGATGATGTGCCGGTTTATCGGACGCTGTACCACAGTGAACGCAGGGAAGAGATGGCTGCAATGCTGGCTGACGGTAGCATCGATTACATTACGTTTACCAGCGCTTCTACCGTACACGGCTTTGTAGAAAGCCTGCCAGAGGGCACAAATATGACGGGTTTTACTGCACTTTGTATTGGCCCGTCTACAGAAAAGGCGGCAAAAGCCGCAGGAATGCATACTATCACCGCTGCCAATGCTACCATTGACGCGATGCTTATGACGCTACAGGAGGAATATCACAAATGAATCTGATCAATCGTCCGCGCAGATTGCGCACCACGCCGACGCTTCGTTCTATGATGCGCGAAACCCGCATGTCACCATCCAGCCTGATTTATCCGCTGTTTGCGATTGAGGGAGAAAATATTAAGCGTGAAATCCCGTCTTTACCGGGGCAGTATCACTGGTCGCCGGATCGTATTTGTGAGGCAATTGAAGAATGTATCCAGGCCGGTGTGGAAAAGGTCATCCTGTTCGGACTTCCGGCACATAAGGATGAAATTGGCTCCGGTGGATGGGCAGAGGATGGCATTGTACAGCAGACGATCCGCGTGATCAAAGCGAAATATCCGGATTTTTATGTTATTACGGATGTGTGCATGTGTGAATATACCTCTCATGGACATTGTGGTATCCTGTGCGATCATTATGTTGACAACGACAAGACGCTGG
This sequence comes from Eubacteriales bacterium, assembly GCA_030524285.1. Lineage (GTDB taxonomy): Bacteria > Bacillota > Clostridia > Oscillospirales > Butyricicoccaceae > Butyricicoccus_A. Next base: position 101,577 of record JAUNGQ010000007.1, on the reverse strand, counting down.
AGTGTTTGGCTAAAATCGCACTGTCACATGCACAGGCCGGTGCGGATATGGTAGCGCCGTCCGATATGATGGACGGACGTGTCGGCGCAATCCGTGCTATTTTGGATGCAAACGGCTTTATCAATGTGCCGGTGATGGCATATTCTGCAAAGTATGCGTCGGCCTTTTATGGTCCGTTCCGCGACGCTGCAGGCTCTGCGCCGTCCTTTGGTGACCGTAAGTCCTATCAGATGGACCCACACAACAGCCGCGAGGCAATGCTGGAATGTGAGCTGGATATACAGGAAGGCGCGGATATCATCATGGTCAAGCCCGCACTGAGCTATCTGGATGTCATTGTCAAGGCGAAAGAACGTTTTGATCTGCCGCTGGCGGCATATTCGGTCAGCGGCGAGTATGCCATGATGAAGGCGGCAGCTGCTGCGGATTTGGTAGATGAATATCGGATTATGTGTGAATCAGCACTGAGCATTTACCGTGCTGGCGCAGATATTCTGATCACATATTATGCCAAGGAGCTGGCACAGGCGATGAAGAAAGGAGATATCGGATAACGATGGATACTTCTGAAAAGCTGTTTGAACAGGCGTGTAAGGTCATGCCGGGCGGCGTTAACAGTCCGGTGCGTGCGTATCGTGCTGTTGGTATGACACCGCGGTTTATCCGCAGCGCGAAGGGGGCATATATCACCGATGTTGACGGTGTGGAATATATCGACTATGTGGGTTCCTGGGGACCGATGATTCTGGGACATGCGCATCCGCAGGTGCTGTCTGCTGTTGCGGAGGTCATGCAGCATGGCTTGAGCTTTGGCGCACCGACAGGACGCGAAACCCAGCTGGCAGAGCTGGTGGTTTCCATGGTACCGAATATCGAAATGGTACGCATGGTCAATTCCGGCACGGAAGCTGTTATGAGCGCTGTGCGTGTGGCGCGCGGCGCGACAGGAAAAGATAAAATCATCAAGTTTGAGGGCTGCTATCATGGTCATTCGGATTCCATGCTGGTCAAGGCGGGTTCCGGCGCACTGACACAGGGCAGACCGGATTCTGCCGGCGTTCCCGCATCGATTGCAGAAAATACCCTGACAGCAACGTACAATAATCTGGAAAGCGTAGAACAGCTGCTTGCTGCCAATCAAGATCAAGTGGCGGCTGTCATTGTCGAGCCAGTTGCGGCCAATATGGGTGTTGTTGCGCCGGAAGAAGGATTTTTACAGGGACTGCGCGTACTGTGTGACCAATATGGAGCGCTGCTGATTTTTGATGAAGTCATCACTGGTTTCCGTCTGGCACGCGGCGGCGCACAGGAATATTTTGGCGTGCGTGCGGATCTTGTGACGTTTGGCAAGATTATCGGCGGCGGTATGCCGGTTGGCGCATTTGCGGGTACGAGAAAGCTGATGGAACAGGTTGCACCGACAGGACCGGTTTATCAGGCGGGGACGTTGTCCGGCAATCCGGTTGCCATGGCAGCGGGATTGGCACAGCTAACCATACTGAACGAGCAGCCGAAAATCTATACGCAGATTGAACGCGATGCTGCATGGCTGGCACAGCAGATGTGTGAACTGGAAAAAGAATATCATCTGGGCTGTACAGTCAACCAGATTGGATCTCTGCTCAGTGTGTTCTTCACGGAGCAGACAGTCACCAACTATGTCGGTGCAAAATCCAGCGATACCGAGAAATATGCGGCATATTTCCGCGCCATGCTGAAGCACAAGGTCTATCTGGCGCCGGCGCAGTTTGAAGCGATGTTTGTCAGTGCCGCACATACCCAGCAGGACTTACAGGCAACCGTAGATGCAGCAAGAGCTGTTATGGCAGAACTGAGTACAGAGGCATGAAGGAGTTTTACCTGATTGGCGCCGGTATGGGTACAGCGGATATGTTGACCACACAGGCGCGGGATGTCATACAACGGGCCGATACGGTTTTATCCACTGCCCGTCTGGCAGATGGCCTGTTGGATATTCGACAGGATATCCGGACAGTCCCGTTTGCTCAACTGTCAAATACGGCACAGGAGCAGGACGGGGCAACCGTGATCCTGCTCAGCGGCGATACCGGCTTTTATAGTGCAGCAAAGATTTTATATCCAAAACTGTCGGCGTATGGACATGTGCAATTGTTGCCGGGTATCAGCAGCATACAGGCTTTTTGTGCAAAAGCAGGCACGCCGTATGATGATGCAGTCTTACTCAGCTTGCACGGACGTTCCGGTGCGCTGCTGGGCGCTGCCAGCTACAATAGAAAAGTTATTGCGCTGACTGGTGGGCGAAACAAAGCACATGTGCTGTGCAAAGATCTGTTGGAAGCCGGTTTGAAGCATGTCAAAGTGACGATAGGGGAAAATCTTGGTGCAGAAACAGAATGTATGGTATCCGGTACACCGCAACAGCTTGCCGGACAGGTGTTTAGCGATTTGTGTGTCATGATGGTTGAAAATGACCAGCCTGCCGATGCCAGCCGCCCATTGCGGGACCGTGATTTTATCCGCGGGGATGTGCCGATGACCAAACAGGAGGTCCGCTGGCTTGCCTGTGATCTGCTCTCGGTAAAGCCGACAGATATCGTCTATGACATCGGCGCGGGGACCGGTTCGGTTTCCATGGACTTGGCGCGTCGTGCCAATCGCGGACAGGTGTATGCTGTGGAATGTAAGCTGGAGGCGCAGGAGCTGGTGGAACACAACCGCAGAAACACCGGCTGCTATAACGTCACTACGATCAAAGCTATGGCGCCGGAAGGACTGGAATCACTTCCTGCGCCGGACTGTGTATTTATTGGCGGAAGCCGCGGCAATATGGCGGAAATTGTAGCGGCGATTCGAGAAAAGAACCCAAAGGTACGGCTTGTGATTACAGCGATTGCACTGGAAACCGTACATATGGCAGTTGCAGTTCTAGAGGACAATGGCTTTGCTGTGGAAATTTCCTGTGTCAATATTTCCCGTGCGAAGAAGGTGGGGAGCTATCATATGATGATGGCGCAGAATCCGGTTTATCTGATAGGAGGAAACCTGTGAGCAGGAAGGCGCCGCGGCTGGTCATCGGCGGCACAGGGAGCGGGTGCGGAAAAACGACGGTAACCTGTGCATTGTTACAGAGCTTTGTGGAGCAGGGGCTGGACACAGCAGCATTCAAATGTGGGCCGGATTACATTGACCCGATGTTCCACAGCCGAATTATCGGCGCACGGTCACGCAATCTGGATGCTTTTTTATGCGGCAGGGAACTGGTGCCAGCTTTGCTGGCGAACAGCGCAGGACAGGACGTTTCTGTCATCGAAGGCGTGATGGGCTATTATGATGGACTTGCCGGCACATCCAGTGAAAATTCTACGGCAGATCTTGCCGTGCTTACACGGTCCCCGACAATACTGGTGGTATCCGTGAAAGGCATGTCTCTGACGCTGGCGGCGTTGCTGAAGGGATTTGTCGATTTCAGTAGTAACACCATCCAAGGTGTGATTTTGAACGGGATTTCTCCGTCTATGACGAATTATTACGCCAATATTGTAGAACAGAACACCGGACTGCATGTCTATGGCGCAATGCCGTATGACGCATCCTGTGCGGTGGAAAGCCGGCATCTGGGGTTGGTAACAGCCGGTGAAATTAAAAATTTAAAGCAGAAAATGCGTATTTTGGCGCAACATGCAAGGGAAGGTCTGGATTTATCCGGGTTGCTTGCATTGGCACAGACTGCACCGGATATGGAAGCCGTCTTGCCAGAGCTTCCACAGAGCGGCGCAAAGCTGCGCATTGCCATGGCACGGGATGAAGCGTTTTGCTTTGATTATGCGGACAGTTTGGAGACATTGGAACGCATGGGGGCGCAGCTTGTGCCATTTTCCCCGCTGCATGATGCGCATTTGCCGCAGCATATAGACGGTATGCTGTTGTGTGGCGGCTATCCCGAGCTGTATGCAAAGCAGCTCAGTGAAAATACATCCATGCTGACGGATATACGGACAGCAATTCAACATAAGCTTCCAACCATTGCCGAATGCGGCGGATTTCTGTTGCTACACGATAAGCTGGAAGGAGAACCCATGGCAGGCCTCTGCGGTGGAACAGCACAGATGGGCAAGCGATTGCGGCAATTCGGCTATATTACGGTAACGGCAAAGCACGATTCGCTGCTGTGTAGGGCAGGAGAGCAACTCACCGCGCATGAATTTCATTATGTGCAGAGCACACAGCAGGGCGATTGCTTTTATGCTCAAAAGCCGTTGCGCAAACGTGGCTGGGACTGTATTCATGCGACGGAAACGCTGCATGCCGGGTATCCGCATATTCATTTTTCGGGTAATATTCCTGCGGCGGAGCGGTTTCTGACTGCCTGCCAAAGGTATCATCAGGAGGAAAAAACATGACGCTGGAACAAACGATACAGAACATTTTGCCATTGGATTATGAGTCCATGGCACGGGCAAAGGTGCACTGGGATTCCCTTGCAAAGCCATTGAACGGTCTGGGCGATCTGGAAAAGCTTCTGATTCGTATTGCAGGTATCCGCCGTTCTCCGACGATTGATCTGCGTCGGAAATGTGTGGTTATCCTATGTGCGGACAACGGTGTCGTTGCCGAGGGCATTTCCCAAAGCGGGCAGGATGTCACAAAAATTATCACGGAAAATCTGTCAAATGGTACTTCGACTGTCTGCCATATGGCACGTGCTGCCGGAGCAGATGTACTGCCGGTAGATATTGGCGTTGCCAGTGCGGTAGAGGGGGATCATATTCTGCGCAGGAAAATTGCCTATGGTACGAAAAATATTGCAAAAGAACCGGCTATGACACGGGAACAGGCTGTCCGTGCGATAGAGGTTGGTATCGAAACCGCATATCTGTGTCAGATGCAGGGCTATGATATCATTGCAACCGGTGAAATGGGCATCGGCAATACAACTACAACCTCTGCGGTTGTGGCATCGCTGCTGCGTGCGCCAGTGGAGCTGGTAACAGGCCGCGGCTCCGGTCTGACAACAGAAGGGCTGGAACGAAAAATCCGGGTGATTTCGGAAGCGATCGAACGGATGCAGCCAGATCAGCATGATCCGATCGATATTCTGACTAAGGTTGGTGGCTTTGACCTTTGCGGTTTGACCGGACTGTTTTTAGGCAGTGCAGCGTGCGGACTGCCTGCCATTGTCGATGGCGTGATTTCCGCCGCTGCCGCATTGTGTGCTGCCCGCATGTGCCCGACTGTACGGGATTACCTGATTCCGTCCCATCATACGGCAGAGCCAGCAGGCGTGCTGTTGGAGCAGGCGCTGGATATCAAACCGGTGATTGATGCGCATATGGCGCTTGGCGAGGGAACCGGCGCAGTGCTGATGTTCGGTCTATTGGATGCAGCAGCTTCACTGTACTGCAATGGAAATACCTTCGATGACAGCAACATCGAAGCGTATCAGCCCCTGTCCTGAACCAATGCTGATACTGGTAACAGGCGGTGCTGCCAGCGGAAAATCCGGGCTGGCAGAGAAAATCATCTGTCAGCTGTCAGCCGGAAAGCCAATGCTGTATGTTGCTGCAATGGAAAACGAGGGTGAGGAAGCGAAGAGGCGCATTGCGCGTCATCGTGCCATGCGGGCTGGAAAAGGTTTTACAACGTTGGAACATACGAAACGGTTTGACCAGATTGCTGTTCCGGCGGGCTATGAAGGGGCCTTGTTTGAATGTATGAGCAATGCGCTGGCAAATGAAATGTTTTCGCCGGAAGGGGCCGGAGAGAACTGGAAACAAAGCATTTTGTCCGGAATCGATCGGCTTTGCACAGCTTGTGTACACGTTGTCATTGTGACAAACGATATTTTCACAGATGGCGTCACCTATGACGAATGGACGATGCGATACCTGTATGCATTGGGAGAACTGAATCAGCTTTTGGCACAGCGGGCAGATTGCGTTGTGGAAAGCGTTTTTGGTATTCCGGTGATAAGAAAAGGAGCAATGGATTGATGCTGCGTGAATTATTTGGCGGGTTGTTGGTAGCATTTGGGCTGTATTCCGCGCTGCCGCTTCCGCAGGTGGAATGGAAAAAGAATACCATGCGCTATGCACTGGGTTTTCTGCCATTGATTGGCTTGCTTGTCGGCGCGTGTGAATATGGATGGTTGGCTTTGGCACAGAATTGGCAGTTGAATGCCATGCTGTATGCTGCTGGTGCCGTTTTGCTGCCGCTTGCCATCACAGGTGGTATCCATCTGGATGGCTTTGTCGATACCTGTGATGCATTGTGTTCTTACGGTGATAAAGAAAAAAAGCTGGAAATTTTAAAAGACCCACATGTCGGTGCGTTTGGAATATTGTGGATTATTGTGCTGCTGCTTATGCAGTTTGGTTTATTTGCACAACTGTATGAAGCGCCAAGGGCCGCTGGCTTGCTGCTTGCCGGTTATGCACTGGCACGTGCCTTCGGCGGCGGCATGATTGTGACACAGACCTGTGCAAAGGATTCCGGTCTGGCGCGGCTGTTTGCGGATAACGCGGATAAAAAACAGGTGTCCTATGTCATGGCTGGCTGGATTGCTGCGTGTGTATGCTGGCTGCTGGTCATGGGAAAGGGCTTTGGCATCGCGGCATTTGTGTTGGTTCTGCTGTATTTTGTGTACCATGTCCGTCTGTGTTACAAGCAATTCGGCGGTATTACCGGAGATTTGTGCGGTATGTGTATTACAATGATAGAAACGCTGGTGCTGCTTGTAACCGTGATTGGTGGCCTGTGCCTGCGCTGATAGAGATATGAGAGGAAATGAAGATGACCATATTGATCGTTGGCGGTGTGGCACAGGGCAAGAGCACCTTTGCAAAGACGATATCGCCGGAAACGGAAATTGTGGACAATTTACATAATATCGTAAAAACAGCGATGCAGGAGGAAAAGCCGATACCAAAGGCAGAGGACTTGATAGGCAAAACCATCGTTTGCAACGAGTTGGGCTGTGGTGTTGTACCAATGGACCCTTTTGAACGGGACTGGCGGGAACATACCGGACGGCTGTGCTGTGATATTGCAGCAAAGGCAGATCGGGTATATCGTATGTGCTGCGGCATCCCACAGTGCATCAAGGAGGAAGCATGAGAATTGCGGCGGCGGTAGCTTTGGGATTTTTGATCGACTGTGTGCTCGGTGACCCAGAGCGGTTATGGCATCCGATTATGGGTATCGGTTCTATGATCTCCTTTTGGAAAAAAAGGCTGCGTAAATGGTTTCCTGACTCAAACAGCGGACAATTCCGGGCAGGTGTGCTGCTCTGGTTTCTGGTTGTCATTCCATCGGGGGTGATTCCATTTGCCATGCTGTGGGTTGCAGGTTTGCTGCATCCGATTGCACGCTTTGCGCTGGAGACACTGTTCTGTTGGCAGATTTTTGCCGCAAAATCGTTAAAGATAGCAGCCTTGCGCGTATATCACGCATTACAAGCGGGGGATTTGCAGCTTGCCCGCAAATATGTATCCTGGATTGTCGGACGCGATACTGCCGGATTAAATGAAGAGCAGGTGACCAGGGCTGCTGTGGAAACCGTTGCGGAGAATACCAGCGACGGCGTTATTGCACCACTATGCTTCCTATTGATTGGCGGCGCGCCGTTGGGCTTTGCCTATAAGGCGGTCAATACACTGGATTCCATGGTGGGTTACAAAAACGATGAATTTTTGTATTTCGGACGGTTTTCTGCCAAAATGGATGATGTATGGAACTTTATTCCGGCACGGTTAAGCGGACTGTTGTTTGTGCTGTGTGCAGCACCGGCAGGACTCAGCACACGCGGCGCGTGGAAATGCTTCCGGCGGGATCGGCTACAACATTCCAGCCCGAATTCCGCCCAGACGGAAGCGGCCTGTGCGGGTGCATTGGGCGTCCAACTGGCTGGCAATGCATATTATTTTGGAAAGCTGTATGAGAAACCGACGTTAGGTGATGCCACAAGGCCAATTGAACCACAGGATATTATTCGGACAAATCGGCTGATGTATTGGGCTTCGGCCTCGGCAGTCATGCTGCTGTGTATCCTGCGTATGCTGATTGCATTGCGTGTGTCGATTATACTGACTGGATAGAACAGAGGAAGGGTGATACCATGACGGAAAACAGGCACGGCGGCGATATTTATGCGGAAGATTTGACAGTGGAACCGCTGGATTTTTCTGCCAGTATCAATCCGCTTGGTATGCCGGAGCGGGTTCGCAGAGCCGCGGAACATGCATTATCCGGCTGTGTGCATTATCCAGATCCAAAATGCCGTAAACTTCGCGCAGCTATTGCACAGCGGGAACAGGTAGCTGATCAGCAGATTTTTTGCGGCAATGGCGCCGCAGATGTATTGTACCGCCTGTTGCTGGCATTCAAGCCGAAAAAGATCCTGCTCCCGGCGCCAACCTTTACGGAGTATGAGCAGGCAGCAATACTTGCAGGCAGTGAAATTGTTCGGTTTCCCTTGCAGGAAAGCGATTGCTTTGCAGTTCCCGAACGGTTTTGGGATGCTGTGATGACGGGAATTGACCTGGTAATCCTGTGCAATCCGAATAATCCAACCGGACAGGCGACACCGAAATGGCTGGTGAAGAAAGGTATGGAACGCTGTGCCGCAGTTGGCGCAAGGCTGATTGTAGATGAATGCTTCCATGATTTTCTTGATGAGCCGGAAGAAATCGTGATGACGGATGATATAGCAGACAATCCCAATTTGATTTTACTGCGATCCTTTACCAAGATGTATGCTATGCCGGGTATCCGGCTGGGCTATTGCCTGTCATCGGATATCTTATTGTTGGAAAGCCTGTATGACATGGGAGCACCGTGGTCTGTGTCCGTCATTGCGCAGGCGTGCGGCATCGCGGCGGCACAGGATACCGAATTTACGGTGTGGACACGAAACTATATCGCAGAGCAGCGAGCATATTTGCAGGACGGCTTACAGGAGCTTGGCTTTACAGTCATGCAGGGGAAAGCAAATTTCCTGCTGTGTAAAAATGAAATCATACCGGATTTGGTGCAGGAAATGCGGAAAAGAGGTATTTTACTTCGTTCCTGTGATAATTTTGCAGGACTCGGTGACCGCTGGTTCCGCGTTGCAGTGCGGACAGAAGCAGAGAATTTTATACTGTTGCGCACATTGCAGGAGTTAAAGGATGTACATCATCAAGCGGAAAATTGGATTTACTAAAACAGCGGTTATGGAGGTTCGCTCTTATGGTTAGAGAAGCTATGTCGGCGGATATAGATGGTGTTGAAAAGAATTACATAGAACTGTTGAATTATGAAAAAGAACACGATGCATTCACAGTATGGCAATTAGGAGTCTATCCAACAAAAGAAACTGCTGAAGAAGCTTTATCAAATGGGAATCTGTATGTGATAGAACAGACGGATGGAATTTGCGCGAGTATGATTTTAAACCGGATTCAACCGGAAGAATACAATATGATACCGTGGAAATGGAATGTAGAACCAGAAGAAGTGATGGTTCTTCATCTTCTTTGTGTCTCACCCTGGAAGAAAGGATGTGGATTTGGAACCCAAATGATGGAATTTGCTATTCAGAAAGCAACAGCGTTGCATTGTAAAGTGATCCGATTGGATACCGGATCGCAAAACAAGCCGGCTATAGCTTTCTATACAAAGTTTGGCTTTCAATTGGCAGGAACGACAAACATGTTAATTGGAGGAAAAATTCAACACCAAAATCATTTCTTTTTTGAGTTGAAAATATAACCATGCGCATTCTAAAGCATTTTATGGTAATGTAGTGAGAAAGAAGGTGCAGATCAGTGGCTAAGGTAATCATGGTGCAGGGTACCACATCCAATGCAGGCAAAAGCCTGATGGTGGCTGCGTTGTGCCGTATTTTAAAACAGGACGGTTTCAAAACAGCGCCGTTTAAATCCCAGAATATGGCGCTCAATTCCTATATCACGGCAGATGGCGCGGAGATGGGGCGGGCACAGGTCATGCAGGCAGAGGCGGCTGGCATTGCCCCGGATGTGCGAATGAATCCGATCCTGCTCAAGCCGACGAGCGACTGCGGCTCGCAGGTGATTGTCAACGGCACGGTACGCGGTACGATGTCCGCACGGGACTATTATCCCTATAAAAAACAGCTCATTCCCGATATCATGGATGCGTACGACAGCCTCGCTGCGGAATATGATATCATTGTCATAGAAGGCGCAGGCTCTCCGGCGGAAATCAATCTGCGGGAAAATGATATTGTCAATATGGGATTGGCAGAACTGGTGGATGCGCCGGTGCTGCTGGTTGGTGATATTGACCGCGGCGGTGTCTTTGCTTCGTTATATGGTACGGTGGCATTGTTGCAGCCAGAGGAGCAGCGGCGGATCAAGGGGCTGATGATCAATAAATTCCGCGGCGATGTGGATATTTTAAGGCCAGGACTGGATATGATGGAGGAAAAGCTGCATATACCATTTGTCGGTGTTGTACCGTATTTGTATCTGGATATTGACGATGAGGACAGCTTATCCGAACGGCTGTATACAAAGCAGCAGGCAGCATTACTTGATATTACCGTTATCCGATTGCCGCGTATTTCCAATTTTACCGATTTTGCTCCGTTGGAACGCATTCCAGGTGTTTCTGTGCGCTATGTTACGCGGACAAATGAACTGCGCAAACCGGATTTGGTTTTGCTTCCTGGCAGTAAGAATACGATGGACGATTTGAAATGGATGCGGCAGAATGGTCTGGAAGCTGCTGTGAAACAATATGCAGCGGCCGGAAATCCGGTGTTTGGTATCTGTGGTGGCTATCAGATGATGGGACTGACATTGTCAGATCCGGAGGGCGTGGAAGCCGGCGGCTGCATGGAAGGCATGGGACTGCTGCCAGTACATACGACTTTTTGTGCGAATAAGACAACCACGCAGGTACATGGCTGCATGGAAACAGTGCACGGCATATTTCCCGGCCTGTCCGGTACGGAATTTGACGGGTATGAAATCCATATGGGAGAAACAACATATGAGAATACAGCAAAGCCACTTACAGCTATTACACGGGGAACCGAGCGCGTGATGGACGGCGCACAACGTGGGAATTGTTATGGCACCTATGTCCATGGTATATTCGATCAGGAAGTGGTCAGCAAAACGCTGATAGCTGCTTTGATGGAGCGGAAAGGCATTTCTGCGGCTGACGTACAGGCATTTGATACGGAAGCATACAAACAACAGCAGTATGATTTACTGGCAGATGCCGTGCGGAGTTCACTGGATATGGATAGAATTTACCGTATTTTAAACCGTGAGGTGTAGTATGGAACAGGGATTGATTCATATTTATTGCGGCGATGGCAAAGGCAAGACTACCTGCGCTTTTGGATTGGCTTTGCGATGCGCCGGAACCGGTGGAAACGTACGTATTGTGCAGTTCCTCAAGGGGGGCGAAACCGGAGAGGTAGCTGCTATGAAGCATGTACCGAATGTGGAAATCCTGCGTGCCAAGCAAGGGACAAAATTCACGTTCCAGATGAACGAAGCAGAACGTGCGCAGGCAAAAGCAGATCATATGACGCTGTTGGATCAGGCGTTTGCACAGACGGATGGCCTGCGTATGCTGGTGTTGGATGAGATTATGGCAGCATGTTCCACTGGCGTGGTGGAAGAAAAGTATCTTATCAAACTGCTTGAGGGCAAGCCGGAGCAGCTGGAAATTGTTATGACAGGCAGAAATCCGTCGGACAAGCTGCTTGCACTGGCAGATTATATTACAGAGATGAAAAAGACGCGGCATCCATATGACAAAGGGATTGCAGCACGCAGAGGGATTGAGAGGTAAGGGTATGGAAATCGAATATAGAAATCCGGCGGAGATTGAAAAACGCAGTTTTGCGATCATCACGGAGGAGTTGGGAAACAGAACATTTCCCGAAGAGATTGCACTGGTAGTCAAGCGGGTCATCCATACCACAGCGGATTTTGATTACGCAGATAATCTTGTCTTTTCTAACGATGCAGTGAGCCGTGCGATGAATGCCATTCGGAACGGAGCGCATATTGTCACAGATACCAATATGGCGAAGGCTGGCATCAACAAGAAAACATTGGCGAAATTTGGCGGTGAAGTACACTGTTTTATCGCAGAACCGGATGTTGCGGCAGAAGCAAAGCAACGAAATGTGACGCGCTCCATTGTATCAATGGAACGCGCCGCAAAGCTGGATGTACCTGTGATTTTTGCCATCGGCAATGCGCCGACAGCGCTGATTCAACTGGAAAAGCTGATTCGGGAGGATGGACTGAAACCAGAGCTGGTGATCGGCGTTCCGGTAGGTTTCGTCAATGTTGTGGAGTCCAAAGAGCTGATAATCCGGTCAGGTGTGCCGCATATTGTAGCACGCGGACGCAAAGGCGGCAGCAATGTAGCAGCAGCGATTGTCAATGCACTGCTGTATCAATTGGTGCACAGGGAAGGCTTTTAAAGCCCGATTAACAGGAAAACACCTGCGAGAATCAATAAATCATGGTCAATGCCGTCGTCATCCTTTAACAGGAAAAACAAAATAATCAGGATAAGCAGGGTATTGTCATCCAGCAGCTTGCTCAGACCACCTTTTTTTTCTCCGCCAAGCAAATTGCCCAATAAAGAAAAAATACCACTACTTTCCCTTTCCTTTTCACAATGCTCCGGTTTTTCATCCCAGTCTTTTTCACAATGTTTCGGTTTGTCATCCCATGAAGGATGGCAAGGCTGCGGTTTGGGAGGCGGACAGGAAGGAGCGGGCGGGGAGCAGGGCGGCTCCTGCGTCTGGTAATTGTTTTGTAAATAACGGTTATACATGGGTCAGACCTCCCTTGTACCGGAATATTGCGGCAAAAACTGTTCCGCTGCAGCTTTTGCCATCTGTGCCATTTGGAGAATATGCTCTGCATGGTCAATTTTTGCACAGGTATCGGAGGACAAAAACGGACGTAGTGCATGTAACAGTTCCCGTTTTGCCGGATTGGACAGCTTTTGTCCGCTCTGTGCAATGTTGGAAAATACAGGCAGAAGTCGGCCCATCAGTTCGTCTGACGTATCTGATCCCGAATGCTGTTCCGGCGCTTCCAATGTCTGATTTGCCGGGCTGCCGGCATTGCCCATCAGCTCAGAGGCAATGCCGGCAAGCTTTTGCATGGTTTCCGGATTCTGCAATATGGAGGAAAACAGATCAGCAGATTCCAAAACTGCATCACCGTCCCATCATTTTTGCGATCTGGGCTGCAAGCTGTGCACCTTCCGGCGTCTGCATCAGGCTTTGTATGGATTTTTTTGCGGCGTTTAAGTCGCCGGCCTGTGCCAGATGTGCTGCCTGTTCCAGTGAGTTGCCATAATTTTTCATGATTTTCTGTGCTGCCTGTCTGCCCTGCGGGGTGTTCATGGCAGCCCGCATTCGATCTGCGGCCTGTTCAGCCTCCGGATTACCGGATTTGTGAGAGAGGTTATGGAGTAGGTTTTCCATGTCTTTTTGCTGCATACAAAGAACCTCCTTGTGTAGCATGTTGATGATGCTTGGAGGGGAGTTCTTCCCCACACAATTGTGTCACAATTACTATACGCAGAGAAGGGGGCAATTGTTCTTTGACTTTCTGAAAAAAATAGTGTATAGTCATTGAAGTAATATTGGTCAGGCAGAGAGGGGGCAGTGGATGAAGCTGGTTGTATTTTCAGATTCACATCATGCCAATATCACGGATATGCTTGCGGTTATTGACGAAGAGAAGCCAGATGCCGTGCTGCATTTAGGAGATCTGGTAGCTGATGTAGACGACGTCAGAAATGTATATCCTGACCTGCAGGTATATAACGTCCGCGGAAACAACGACTGGAATGTAGATGCGCCAGACAAGATGGTTGTCTGTGCGGAGCAGGTGCGTATTTTTATAACACATGGACATTTGCATGGCGTGCGCCGGAATACCCATGCGTTGGAGGAGGCAGCAAGAAAGAACCACTGCACCGTAGCGCTGTACGGTCATACTCATGCGGCTGAGATAAGGCAAAGAGGGGACATGCTGGTTGCCAATCCGGGCAGTATCAGTATGCCGTATACCATGGAACCACCGTCCTATCTACGTTTGATAATTCATGGGGAAACGGTTGAGCCAGAGCTTGTTTATCTGCAACAATCGAAGAAAAAACGTTGGTTCTGATGAATATAGATAGAAAAAGAGAAGGGGAAACGAACTATGTTACTGGCCATTGACGTTGGCAATACCAATACGGTTTTTGGCATTTACAGGGAAAAAGAGTTGATTGGCAGCTTCCGCCTTTCCACAACAGCGGAGCGTACCTCCGATGAAATCGGTATGCAGATCCATTTGTATTATACATTTCTGGGTTTGCAGACCAGCGATACGGATGCTGTTATCATTGCATCGGTTGTTCCGCCGGTTATGTATACATTGATCAATGCAATCCGAAAATATGTCGGTGTCCGCCCTTTCATTGTTGGCAAGGATATTGATACCGGTCTGACAAATTGCTATGACAACCCGAAGGAGGTTGGCATTGATCGTCTGGTCAATGCTGTTTCGGCTGTGGAGAAATATGGATGTCCGCTGATTATCATTGACATCGGCACGGCAACTACCTTTGATGTCATTGATGAAAACGGAGCATACCGCGGCGGAGCAATTTTCCCGGGCATTAAGGTTGCCATGGAAGCGCTGTTCCAGAAGGCATCCAAGCTGCCGCGCGTTGATATTGTGCGTCCCGAGAAAGCGATTGGCACAAATACGGTCATGAGTATGCAATCCGGCGCTGTGCGCGGTTATGCAGGTGCGATTCAAGGGATTGTGCGTGAAATGATGGATGAAATCGGTGGCAAATGCAATGTTGTTGCAACCGGCGGTATGGGGCGCATGATGGCAGAGTACTGTGATACGATTACAGACGTGGATGCAAATCTGACGCTGACCGGCCTTCGTATGATTTATGAAGCAAACAGGGAAAAATTTTCGGCGGTAAAGCCGATTGGCAAACTGATTGCTTCCGCTGAGGAAGAAATCACAGAGCAGATGTAATACACAACAAAAAACAGGCTGGTACTGCGCAGGTATCAGCCTGTTTTTGCATCTTTTTACGCTTCCTTTTCGCCGCTGCCGGTCATACAGATTTCTTTTAGGCAGCATTTGTCACAATACGGCTTGCGTGCGGTACAGACATCGCGTCCGTGCAGTACAAGACGATGACAGAAATCACTGGATGCCTCCGGCGGTACAATCGGACGCAGGGCCTTTTCCACCTTTCCGGGTTCCTTGATACCGTCCACCAGGCCAATGCGGTTCGACAAGCGAATGCAGTGTGTATCCGTGACAATGGCGGGCTTACCATATAAATCACCCAGAATAAGATTTGCGGTCTTGCGTCCGACGCCTGGAATCTTTAACAGTTCTTCCATGGTTCCCGGAACCTTGCCGCCATGTACCTCTAACAGATATTGTGCAGCAGCATTTAAGTCACGCGCTTTGGTTCTGCCAAGGCCGCACGGGCGGATGATTTTTTCAATTTCTTCTGGCTGGGCCTGCGCAAACGATTCGAGTGTCGGAAAAATGGTATACAGATCTTGGGTTACAATATTGACGCGCTTGTCTGTGCACTGGGCAGACAGGCGGGTAGCAAACAGCAGCTCATAATCTTTTTTATATTGCAGGGCGCAGATAGCGTCAGGATATTCCTGTTCCAGCAGCATGACAGCAGCTTCCGCCCGTTCTTTTGGTGTGAGCATAGGGTAAAACTCCTTTTCAATTTGGTCATATAGTAAAAGCTTTTTATCGTTGCCTCCATTGTAACACAAAATATGCACAAAAAAATATAATTTCTGCAAAAGTTTTCATGCATGAAAGGGAAAAAAAGAAAATAGAGCAAATGTGCCTTGAAAAAAACGGAGATTCCTGCTTTAATTAAGGTGAAGCGAAGATTCCTAATCTGCCGCTTATCAACCAAAAGAAAAATTCAAACCGTAATTTGTGTATGGAGGAATTTGCAGCAATGGCAGAAGCAAAAAGAATTGAAGAAAACATTGCGTTCATTACCAGCATGGACCCGGAGTTGGGCGAGGCTATCCAGAAGGAATATGAACGCCAGTGCCGCAACATCGAGCTGATTGCATCGGAAAACATCGTTTCCCCGGCTGTTATGGCAGCTATGGGTACTGTTCTGACGAACAAGTACGCAGAAGGTTATCCGGGAAAGCGTTACTATGGTGGTTGTGAGTGCGTTGATATTGCAGAAAATCTGGCAATTGAGCGCGTATGCAAGCTGTTCGGTGCAAAGTTTGCCAATGTACAGCCGCATTCCGGCGCACAGGCGAACATGGCAGTTTATCAGGCTCTTTGCCAGCCGGGCGACACGGTTCTGGGCATGAGTCTGGACAACGGCGGTCATCTGACCCATGGCTCTCCGGCAAACCAGTCGGGTAAGCTGTACAACATGGTAGCTTATGGCGTAGATGACAACGGTTATATCGATTATGAGGATGTTCGTCAGAAGGCGCTGGAGAACAAGCCGAAGATGATTATCGCTGGTGCTTCTGCTTATCCGCGTGCAATTGCATTTGATAAGTTTGCTGAAATTGCAAAGGAAGTCGGCGCATATTTGTTTGTAGATATGGCGCATATTGCAGGTCTGGTAGCCGCAGGTGAACATCAGAACCCGATGGAATATGCTGATGTTGTTACCACTACTACGCATAAAACCCTGCGTGGTCCGCGCGGCGGTTGCATCCTGACCAACGATGAGGCGCTGGCGAAAAAGTTCAATTCTGCTATTTTCCCAGGCACACAGGGCGGCCCGCTGATGCATGTTATCGCTGCAAAGGCAGTTTGCTTCGGTGAGGCGCTGACACCGGAATTCAAGGAGTATCAGGCGCAGATCAGAAAGAATGCACAGGCGCTGGCAGAGGGCCTGATGAAGCGCGGCGTGAATCTGGTTTCCGGCGGCACAGATAACCATCTGATGCTGGTTGATCTGCGTGGCACCGGTATCACCGGCAAGGAGCTGCAGAACCGTCTGGATGAAGTTTATATCACTGCAAACAAGAACACTGTTCCGAATGAGCCGCTCAGCCCGTTTGTAACCTCTGGCGTTCGTCTTGGTACTCCGGCAGTTACCACGCGTGGCTTCAAGGAAGCAGAAATGGATAAGATCGCAGGCTTTATTGCCGATGCAATCTTTGACTTCGAGAACAAGGCAGATGAAATCCGCGCTGGCGTTGAGGAAATCTGCAAGCAGTTCCCGCTGTATTGATTTTAAAACCTATATGAAATTTCAGCCTCTGGCCGACTGCATCCGCCCAACCACACTGGCGGATGTGGTTGGCCAGCCGCATATTCTGGGAAAATCCGGCCTGCTGCGGCGGATTATCGAGAGCGGCAATATACCCAATATGATTTTTTATGGACCATCTGGTGTGGGTAAGACAACAGTTGCGTCTATTATTGCAAACCAGACAGACCGCAAGTTATATCGGCTCAATGCGACAACAGCATCGATTTCAGATATCAAGAAGATTTTTGACGAGCTGGGAACCTTAATTGCACCCAATGGCGCGCTGGTCTATCTGGATGAGATTCAATATTTTAATAAAAAGCAGCAGCAGTCCCTGCTGGAATTTATCGAGGATGGACGCATCACATTGATTGCATCCACGACGGAAAATCCATATTTTTATGTGTATAACGCAATTTTAAGCCGCTGTACGGTGTTTGAGTTCCGTCCGGTAGAAGCGGAGGATATCGAACCGGCGGTACGGCGGGCATTTACCCTTGCCAATTCTGAGCTGACAGTTTCGGATGAGGTGTGCGCGCATGTTGCAATGGCATGCGGCGGGGATGTGCGCAAGGCAATGAATGCGGTGGAGCTGCTTGCCAATTCTGCACGGGATAATACCGTGACATTGGAGGACGCACAGCAGGCAGCACAGCGGTCCAATATGCGCTATGACCGTGATGGTGACCAGCATTATGATATCCTGTCCGGCTTTCAGAAATCTATCCGAGGCTCTGATCCGGATGCAGCAATCCACTATCTTGCAAGATTGCTGGAAGCAGACGATATGATTTCTGCCTGTCGCCGTCTGATGGTCTGTGCGGCAGAGGATATTGGTCTGGCATATCCGCAGGCATTGCCTATTGTCAAAGCCTGTGTGGATATGGCAAACCAGTTAGGTATGCCGGAAGCTCGGATTCCATTGTCTGATGCCGTGATTTTGTTGGCCACGGCGCCCAAATCCAATAGTGGTATTATGGCAATTGATGCTGCACTGTCGGATATTCGTGCAGGTAAATCCGGTGATATTCCGGCGCATTTGAAGGATTGCCATTACGGCGGTGCGGCAAAGCTGGGACGCGGTCTGACGTATCAGTATCCGCATACCTATCCCAATCACTGGATAGAGCAGCAGTATCTGCCGGATACACTCAAGAATGCAAAATACTATACGTACGGTGAAAATAAGACGGAACAGCGTGCAAAAGCATACTGGGATGCTGTTAAGGGACGGAAAGAATGAAAATACGGCTGAGACATTTGTCTCAGCCGCCAGCCTGTCGAAAAATACAGACCAAGCTCACTCGGAGGAGGGAGCAGTCACGGCTCTGCCGTGATTGAGAGAGTATAATCTCATTTGTTATTTGTACACAGGTCGCAATTGATACGAAATTGTTGCATTTTACTCCTTCACCACCGCCGCATAGCAGTGGTGGTAGGAGTGAAAGGGAAACGGTCTTTTTACAGGACCACAGCTTTCATACCATTTTTCGTGGGTTCGGTTAGTTGTACGATGATTTCAGAGCCTTGTTTTCCGGAATCTGGAGGGAGAATAACCGGAAAATGCCATTTGCCGTGTGCCGGCTGTGCATCTGCACGTCCGTGTTCTAAAACAACCGGAATGGTTTGTCCCATAAACTGCTGTAAAAAATTCTGGCTCATGTGCGACGCAAGCTGACGCACAGTATTTGCACGCTGTGAGCGCACTTGCTGGGGGACGGAATCCGGCATGGAAGCGGCAACTGTTCCGGCACGCTCAGAATACGGAAACACATGAATAGATGCAAATGCACACCGTTGCAGGAAATCCAGCGTTTGGGAAAACTCCTGTTCGGTTTCACCGGGAAAGCCGGTAATAACATCGGTTGTGATGGAGCAGGATGGGAAGGTCTGTCTGAGCCGCCGAACACAGGCGGCGTACTGCTCCGCGGTATAACGTCTATGCATACGCTGCAATGTAGCATCACAGCCGGATTGCAGCGATACATGGAAATGATAAGCCAGATTGTCAAAACCGCACAGTCGGTCACAGAATTCCTGTGTGATGATGCGTGGCTCCAGCGAACCGAGGCGGATGCGCACCTGAGGCACGGCTTTGCATAATGTAGCGGTTAAATCAATTAAACTCAGTTTATCCGGCAAATCCCTGCCATAGCTGGCGATTTCAATGCCGGTGATCATGATTTCCCGCACCTGCTGCTGTGCAAGCTTTTTGACTTCATTGACCGCCTCTTCCAGTGGTAAAGAACGCACATGTCCGCGGGCATAGGGAATAATGCAGTAGGTGCAGTAGTTGTCGCAGCCATCCTGTACCTTGAGCAGTGCACGGGTATGTCCAGGCAGGATACCGGCAGGAAGCGCTTCAAATTCCCTGTGCTGGCGGATATCAGAAACCGTACAGATTTTATGATGCCTGTGTACAGCCTGTTCACAAAGATCGAGTACAGCAGCGCGGTCTGCAGTGCCGCATACGATATCGACGCCAGCCAGTTTGGCAGCCTGTTCCGGTTCTGTCTGGGCGAAACAGCCACAGAGAGCTGTCACAGCATTGGGATTATCCTTTTGCAATTTATGTAAGGCACGTAGATTCTTATGATCACCGGAAGAGGTGACCGTGCAGGTATTTAAAATACAGATATCTGCGTCAGTGTGTACCAGCGTATGCCCGCGGGACTGCGCGAGCTGGGCAAGCGCCTGCGTTTCAAATTGATTGACCTTGCAGCCAAGTGTTGCAAAGCAAAATTTCATAAATACTCCTTCCAATGCGGCCCTTTGAAAATTTTGTATGAATTTGCATAAAAAGGGATAGCATATCCAATCTGAATATATTATAATAAATTTGACAAAAAGTTACAACAGATATTACAATAGCTGTAACAGGGTGGTAAAAAAGATGATCAAGATAAAAATCAAGCTGAACAAACCGGATGAGCTGACTGTATTGAATGCGGCGGCTGCAGAAATGCCATTTGATATAGATGTATCCTCCGGTTGGTATGTTGCAGATGCAAAATCACTGGTTGGGCTGTTCGGACTCAATGTGGCGGCCCCCATCCGGGTGAAGCTGTATACGGATATGAAAAGTGCAGAGCCGTTTTTGCAACGGATACGCAAATTGATTGTTTGATTTCGGAGAATTTGACAGCTTACATGTTTCGCAAAATTGGTACAAAATGAACTTTGATGAATAAGAGGAATACGTTTCGGGTGTATCTAAAATATACTGGAAAGGGAATGATTGTATGTCTATCGCAAGTTTGATTTTGGGGCTTATTGCATGGTGTATTCCATCTGTTCTTATGAATAGCAGAATCAGCAGTGCGCTGCTGACAGGAAGCAGTTTTTTCTGTTGTGGATTCGCTGTGATTCTGCAATTTATTGACATCAAGGGCTTTGTCATGGCCGGTGATCTGCCTGCCATTGAGGATACTATCGGCATGATGATGTTTGCATCTGTGGTTGTCGTTATCGTGACAGCTGCTCTGAACATGTATATGCTCCATCGCAGAGCGATGAAAAAGTAGTCGTTGAACTGCTTGCTTCTCGGCAGACGGATTTTTTGTAAAAATCAACAGAGAAGCGTACTATGGGCAGGAAAAACTGGTATATTCGCTGAAAAACAGTGAATTGCAAAAAAATACTTACATATTTCCTGGAAAAGAGGTACTATAATCATACAAATAAAATATTACAAACGCAGTGAGATGTGCATAAGCAGTGAAGGTCGCAACGAGTTTGGCGGCTGGAGCTGCTTTTTTTGTGCATAAACATTGCAAAGGAGGAGTAAAAATGCCAAAAAATTTGAAACAGGAAATAATCTATACCATTATGATGGTATGCGTGATGGTTTATGCTATGGTATGCTATAACATCACAATTGATCATGGCGGGCTGGAAAACTGGGTGTTCCTTGCTGCCTTCCGTGAACTGCCAATTATGGGTGTGGCAGGTTTTGTGCTCGACACCTTTCTTGCAGGTCCGATAGCCAAGAAGCTTGCATTTCGTCTGTTCCAGCCGGAAAAGGAAAAGCCCATTTTTATCATCCTTGCGATTTCAATCTTTTCGATCTGGCTGATGTGTCCGATGATGAGCTTTGTAGCATCGATTCTATTTCAGGATGGTTTGCATAGACAACTGTTGTCAGTATGGATTGAGCTGACAATTCGCAATTTTCCGATGGCGTTCTTCTGGCAGTTGTTTGCAGCGGGGCCACTCGTTCGTACTATTTTCGGTCGGCTGTTTCCTGAAAAGCAAATTCAGGGTTAGAATAACCCTGCCGGATTGTGGTATGAGATACCTGTTTTCTGCATAAGCTGTGTGGAAAACAGGTTTTTCTTTGGGGAGGAAAAGGGGCATGAAACGATTGTTTGCAGCTGCCGCAGCGGTGATTTGTCTGCTGGCAGTATCTGCCTCTGCTTCGGCAGCAGAGCTGGGGGAAGTACATGCGAAGTCTGCGATCCTGACGACAGACGACGGGCAGACATTGTTTGAGCAGAATGCGGATGAGGTGCATCCGCCTGCTTCTGTCACGAAAATTATGACTATGCTGCTAATCATGGAAGCAGTGGACAGCGGAAAAGCATCGTTGGATGATATGGTAACTGCGTCGGCACATGCAGCGGAAATGGGAGGTTCCCAGATTTATTTGAAAGAGAGCGAACAAATGACGCTGGATGATATGCTCAAATCAATTGCGGTAGCATCGGCAAATGATGCCGCCGTAGCAGTAGCGGAGCATCTGGGTGGCAGTGAAGCAGCTTTTGTCTCCATGATGAATGACCGTGCAGCAGCGCTGGGTTGTACGGGAACAACCTTTGTCAATCCAAACGGTCTGGATACCGATGGAGAAGAAACCAAAACAACAGCGCGTGATTTGGCATTGATTTCACAGGAACTGCTCAAGCATGAAAAAATTCTGGAATATACCTCAATCTGGATGGATACGGTGCGCAATGGCGAATTTGGACTGGCAAATACCAATAAAATGCTGCGGTTATATGACGGCATGATTGGTTTGAAAACCGGTTATACAAGTACTGCGGGCTATTGTATCTCCGCTGTAGCAGAACGCGATGGCATGCGGCTCATTGCTGTTGTGATGGGCGAACCGGATAAGGAATCACGCAATGCAGATATTACTGCCATGCTCAATTATGGCTTTGCCAATTATGCTATGACAGAAATTTTGGAGGAAGGGCAGGAGTTGGCCGATGTTGCGGTGGATATGGGCTTGCATGATACCGTTGCGGCAGAATTGGCGGATCGAACTGCAATCCTGATGGAAAAGGCGGAAGCAGAGGGGATTACACGGGAAATGAATCTGGAAAAGCGTGTACAGGCGCCGGTACAGAAGGGCGATAAGCTGGGAGAAGTGATCATCATGAGCAATGGGAAGGAAATTGACCGGAGGGAAATCGTGGCAGCCGAAGACGTAGACAGAAAAGGAATTTCAGATATCTACCGGGATTTGCTCTCGTATCTGCTTATGAAAAAGCAGATTGACTGGAAAAATTTGACCGGTTTGTAAATCTTGACGGAGAACATCTGTTTTTCTTTTCAAAATCCGTTGTGTTTTTTCATGATTTATGATACCATAATATCAACCTCATAGTAGATTGGGAGGAAATAAAAAATGGTTAAATTAATTATGGCAGCTGCTGGAAGCGGCAAGACAAAGGACATTATCAATCTGGTTAACGAGGCGGCAATCAATGAGCCGGGCTCTGTTGTATGCATTGCCAAGGGAAACCAACTGAACTTTGATATCTCTCATAAGGCACGACTGATTAATGTTCTGGATTACAGTGTAGCAGATTATGCTTCCCTGCTTGGCTTCGTAGCTGGCATTCATGCAGGTAATTACGACATCACCAAGATCTACATCGACAGCCTGTACAAGGTTGCATGTGACGACAAGCCGGAGGATGCGGATCAGTTTATTCTGGCTCTGGATGAGTTCTCTGCAAAGCACAATGTAGAGTTCACCATCGCGCTGTCCGGAGACGCTTCTTCTGCAAGTGAGGTTATGAAGAAGTATCTGTAAATAGCTTAAAATTGACCTTAAAAGCCCGTGGAATCGTTTGATTCGGCGGGCTTTTCCATGTCAGAAAATATTTTTCAGGCTGACGGCTTCGGAACGCAGCAAATCATCGACAGCTTGCCCCAGTTCGGCCAGCTCAATGGTGATATCATCGGTATTTCCGTTCTGCATGCATTGCTCTGCACGGGCAAAGCCGAGTCGCACCTCGTCCAGCAGCTTTTCGCTGACAACAGCGGAGAGATACGGCTCTTTTTCCAGATATACAGTATGTGCTTCTTCCAATAGTTGTTTGGCAGTTTCCTGATTTTCCCTGCGTGCCTCCTGTGAGGCCTGTGTCAGTGAGGCGGAGATGCAGTCTACGGTATTCGAAATGGCGATCAGATTATACCATCCGCCGGCGATGACGCAGAAAAGCAGGGCGATTGCTGCCCATAGCCGCTTCATACAGATTCCTCCTGACGTTGCAGAAATAGGTTGTTCTGGTCATCCAGCGTCATGAGAAACACATCTTGAAGTGATGAAATACCATGTCTGTGGCATTGCTGCAAAATCCATTGCTCATCTTTTCCCAGCTGTTGTGCATTACGGTAGAGAATTTTTCCTTCAGAAACCAATATGGTTGCCATACCAACCTCATCTGGATGCAGCAGGCAGTCGGATGGGGTCAGCGGCTGTCGGTCAGCACGTAAAATAACACTCAGTTGCCCATTGGTTTCCACGATGCCGTAGCGGACATCCTCCATGCTGGTGACGCCTGCCATGCGTAATCCGTCGAGGATATCCTCCGGGCACAGGCGCAGAAGCCGCAGCATTTTCGGGTCAAATTTTCCGTCCTGAATGACAACGCAGGGATTTCCGCATAGCAGCTGCCGGAACCATCGGCTTTTCCGGCACAGGTAGGAAAGCAGGATTTCCACGGCAAGCAGGGTAGCAAGGGGGACCATTCCTCCGAGCAATGGTACGGCGGCATCCTGTAAGGGAATGGATGCCAGCTCGGACACCAGTATGGTAACGGCAAATTCCGAGGTGGACAGTTCACCGAGCTGCCTTTTTCCGGTAAAACGAAGTCCGCCGATAACGGCAGCATAGACCAGCAGGGTTCGTATGAAGAGCAGAAACAAGAAAACCACCTCCGGATGCGATAGTACAAGTCTTCCCACGATTGGGCAAAATATGCAGAAACTCAGATAGATTTTTCAAAAATACAGAGGAATCTGAGAAAATAAAAAATATTATTGACATTTTTTATTTTAAAGATATAATATATAGATAAAGGTACAAGATGTATAAATGCAAAGACCGGAAAGAGTAGCTTTTTCAAGCTTTCAGAGAATTGCCGTTTGGTGCGAGGCAATAAGGGAGAAGGAGTGAACGTCATCCGCGAGCAGTTCAGGTGAACAGGTATTTGATTTGCCAGTAACTTGAATCGGTTCTGCCTCCGTTAACAGGCAAGCATTACACACAGGATTTTGTGTTGATGCAGAAAGGTGGTCGCCCATGTGGCGGCAATAAGAGTGGTACCGCAGAGCGTAGTCTTTGTCTCTTTTTCTATGGAGATGAGGGCTTTTTCTTTTTCTGATTCAACGCTTCATGCGCTATCGATATGAAAAATGATTGTAGGAGAGATTGCTATGAAACTCAATGGTTCACAGATTCTCATTGAGACGCTGCTGGAGCAGGGAACCGATACAATCTTCGGTTATCCGGGCGGAGCAGTGCTCAACATTTACGACGAACTGTATAAGTATTCTGACCGTATGCGCCATGTTATTTCAGCACATGAGCAGGGTGCAGCCCATGCTGCAGACGGCTATGCGCGTGCAACCGGCAAGGTTGGTGTCTGCCTGGCAACCTCCGGTCCGGGTGCAACCAATCTGGTCACCGGTATTGCAACGGCTTATATGGATTCGATCCCGATGATTGCCATTACCGGTAATGTTGGCACAACCTTTATTGGACGTGACAGCTTCCAGGAGGTCTACATTGCAGGCATTACGATGCCGATTACCAAGCACAACTTTGTTGTACGTAAGGTAGAGGAGCTTGCAGATACGGTCCGCAAAGCATATCAAATTGCTATGAGTGACCGTCCGGGTCCGGTTCTGATTGATATCCCGAAGGATGTTACAGCTTCTGTTTGTGAATTTGAACATAAGCCGGCTGTTCAGCCGCGTCCAAAGCCGCAGATCCAACATGACCAGATCAAAAAGATGGCTGATATGATCAATGAAAGTGAACGTCCGGTTATCCTGTTCGGCGGCGGTGTGATTTCTTCACATGCCTCGGAGCTGTTGCTTCAGTTGATTCGCCGTGCAGATATGCCAGCATGTCATTCTCTGATGGGTATTGGCGCATTGGATAAGGACGAACCACTGAATCTTGGTTTGATTGGTATGCACGGCTGGGTATCGGCAGGTAGAGCAGTGGATAAGGCAGATTTGGTAATCGCACTGGGAACCCGGTTCTCTGACCGCGTTGCAACCAAGATGGGAGATTTTGCATCCAGTGCAAAGGTTGTTCAGGTTGATATTGACCCGTCTGAGGTCAATAAGAATATCGCGGTAGCACACAGCGTAATCGGTGATGCATACGATGTACTCGAAGCAGTTATGCCGCTGGTTCATCCGGCAGACCATACCCCGTGGAAGGAACAGATTGCAACCTGGAAGGCACGTATGGATTACAAGCCAAAGGATAATGATGCAGCCCTCCGTCCACATCAGTTGATGCGTAAGATTGATGAACTGATTGGCAAGGATAATATTATTGCAACCGATGTAGGTCAGCATCAGATGTGGGCAGCTCAGTTTACGGAACGATGCAAACCGAGGACATTCTTAACCTCCGGCGGTCTGGGGACAATGGGTTATGGCTATGGTGCAGCAATTGGTGCCCAGATCGGACAGCCGGATAAGCGTGTTGTCCACATTACCGGTGACGGTAGCTTCCATATGAATTTACAGGAGATGTGTACCGCAGTCAGCTATCATCTGCCGGTTATCACTGTCGTTGTCAACAACGCTGTACTCGGCATGGTTTACCAGTGGCAGACCTCATTTTATGGCAAGCGATATTCTAATACCGACTTACATAGAAAGACAGATTTTGTAAAGCTTGCAGAAGCTTTTGGTGCAAAGGGTATGCGCTGTGATACATTGGCAGGCTTTGAAGCATGTATGAAGGAAGCGCTGGCCTCTGACGGTCCGGTTCTGATTGATGCACGCATTGAGAAGGAAGAACGTGTTCTGCCGTTCATTCCGGGCGGCGAGACAGTTCGCAATGTAATTATTGACTGACAGGAGGAGAAATATGGAAAAGTATATTATTTCTGCCCTTGTGCAGAACAATGCCGGTGTATTGGCACGTGTTTCCAGCTTGTTTGGACGCCGCGGTTTTAATATTGATTCCCTGACAGTTTCCCCGACTGTAGATACAACCGTTTCCCGTATTACGATTGTCGTTTTGGGCGATGAATATACATTGGATCAGGTGCTCAAGCAGATGCAAAAGCTGGAGGAATGCATTACAGTTTCTCATATTGATGAGGAAGAAGCATTTTGCCGTGAGCTTGCGCTGATTAAGATTGCAGGTGACGAGGCGGAGCGTGAAAGTGTTCGTGAGGTTTGCGCACTGTATCAGGCAGAGGTTGTTGATTCCAGTAGGGAATCCATTATTGTCCGTATCAGTGGTACGCCGTCCAAGATTGATACGTTCTTGTCTATTATTGGCAGCTTTCATATTGTTGAGTCCAGCCGAACTGGTATCACTGCAGTACATCAGGATAAAAAGGACAGCTGAGCCGGAATTCATCATTGATTTGTCTGATATATTATTTTATAATGAACAAGGACAAGTACAAATCAGGAAATATAACGGGGATGGGACAAAAAGTCTCCGTCCCCTGTTTTTCTTTATGCGGCGGTAAAAACCGCCTCTGGAGGTATTTTATATGGAATTAAGAAGTCATAACATTACAAAAGGTGTGGAACGAGTTCCGAACCGTTCCTTGCTGCGTGCGTGCGGCCTGACGGAAGAGGAGATGAGCAGACCGATTATCGGTGTGGTTTCTGCTTACAGTGAAATCATTCCGGGTCATATCAATCTGGATAAAATTGCAGCTGCTGCAAAAACAGGTGTCAGCATGGCAGGCGGTACACCGATTCTGGTACCGGCAATTGGTGTTTGTGATGGCATCGCAATGGGCCATATGGGTATGAAATATTCCCTGCCGTCCCGTGAACTGATTGCGGATTCGGTAGAAACACTGGCACAGGCACATCAGTTCGATGCGCTGGTATTGATCCCGAACTGTGATAAGATTGTTCCGGGTATGGTCATGGCAGCCGCACGGCTGAATATCCCGTCTATTGTTATTTCTGGCGGTCCGATGATGGCTGGACGTTTTAACGGAGAGAATGTATCTCTGTCATACACATTTGAAGCAGTTGGCGCACGCAAGGCAAACCTGATCACCGATGAAGAAATCACCGATGTAGAATGCCATTCCTGTCCGGGCTGCGGTTCCTGCTCTGGCATGTATACTGCAAATTCCATGAACTGCCTGTGTGAAGCAATTGGTATGGCTTTGCCGGGCAACGGCACCATTCCGGCAGTTCATTCTGACCGTATCCAGCTGGCAAAACATGCCGGTATGAAGATCATGGAGCTGTTGGAGAAGGATATCAAGCCGCGTGACATCATCAACGAGAAGGCAATCCACAATGCGCTGGAATGTGAGATGGCGCTGGGCTGCTCTACCAATACCGTTCTGCATCTGCTGGCAATTGCGCATGAAGCAGGTCTGGACTTTGATCTGGAAACCATGAACAAGATTTCCGATCAGACCCCGAATCTGTGTCATTTGGCGCCGGCTGGCCGTACCTATATTCAGGAGCTGAATGAAGCTGGCGGCATTTATGCCGTTATGAACGAGCTGTCCAAAAAGGGCCTGATTGAACTGGATACCATCACGGCAACTGGCAAGAAGGTTGGCGAAAATATCGCAAATTGCATTAACAGAAATCCGAATGTCATCCGTCCGATCGACAACCCGTATATGCAGACCGGTGGCATTGCAATTTTGTGGGGTAACATTGCAAAGGAAGGCTGTGCTGTAAAGCAGAGCGCTGTCGCACCGGAAATGATGAAGCATTCCGGACCGGCTCGCGTATTTGACAGCGAGGAAGAGGCAATTGATGCCATCTACAATGGCAGAATTGTTCCGGGTGATGTTGTTATCATCCGTTATGAAGGTCCGAAGGGTGGACCGGGTATGCGCGAGATGCTGAACCCGACGTCTGCACTGGCTGGCATGAAGCTGGATAAGGATGTTGCGCTGATTACCGACGGACGTTTCTCCGGTGCATCCCGCGGTGCTTCCATTGGACATGTCTGCCCGGAGGCTGCTATGGGCGGCGAGATCGGCCTGCTGCAGGAAGGCGATATCATTGAAATCGATATCCCGAACCATGCTGTCAATGCAAAGGTTTCCGATGAGGAATTTGCAAAGCGTCGGGAAAACTTTGTACCGCATGAGCCAAAGGTCAAGACTGGCTGGCTGGCACGCTATGCACGCCTTGTAACCTCTGCAAATAAGGGCGCAGTGCTGAAGTAAATATCGTATATCAGGTTTCCTGTTTTGAAGGAGTTTTCAATTATCCTGTAGATACGAATAGTACAATCCCCTGCCTGTCTGAGCGATAAGGCAGGGGATTTTTATGCATATAAATTTTTTTTAGAAAAAATAATTTTTATGATTGATTTATTCTGGAAATACTTTATACTATAAAAAAAAGGAGGTTTGCGTATATGGGACGAAAACCAAATCCATCGGACACGCCGGAGCGCAGCGGCTTGGCAGCCGGCATGGAAGAAAATATGAAAAAAGCGGTTGCAGAAATGCTGGTGCTGTTTTTGCTGAATGAACGGGAAATGTATATTGGTGAAATCCCGGGGGAGCTGGAAAGACGAAGCGGCGGTGCCTTCCATATTGTCTTTCCGTATTCCGTTATCTACCGTATGGTAAAATTTGATTATATTGAGGAATTGAAAAAGCGGATTGCACCGGATGGCAGGAAGCGACAGTACTACGGCATTACAGAAAATGGGAGAGAATATCTAAAAGAACTGCGTGGAATGTTCTGTCAATTTTCTGAGGGAATCAATACAATTTTATCATCAGGGGGAGAAGGCAATGAACAGAAGGAACCAAGTTGCAAGGAAATATATGAAGCAGGTCCGCAAACAGTTGACATGCAGTCCGATGAGAAAATGGCAGATGATGCGCGATCTGAACAAAATTATCCGGATTTTCCTGGAGAACTATCCAAATGCCTTGTATGAGGACTTTCTGACTGCATTTGGAAGTCCAGAATACATGGCGAATGAAATGATGTTGTGTGATGCTCAGCAAAATCGAAATCATACAGTATATCCAAAAAGAAATGGGCTTGCGGCAGGGCTGGCAATCGCGGGCCTTTTGGGGTGCATTGCGTTGGGGAAGCCGCATGGATATGAAGACGGGGAAAAGCAATTCCCTACTTCGTTTTTGAAAGAAGAAATTTTCACACAAGCTGTTATGCAGCCGCAAGCGGAGTTTGGGCTCGTACTCGATTTGGAGACTGGGAAAATTATTTCAGTTTCTTTCTGTGATGCGTAGAAAGAACTGGAAAACGGTATTATTATTGAGAAGGGCGGATTAAGCGTGATCAATCAGACGGGAAGATTATATATCAAAAATGTGGAAAAGCTGTTGGATTGCCCATATAAGCACAAGAAGAATGCAAGGGAGGATATAATCGGTATCGTAGAAATGTATTTAAGGGATAATCCGTATGCGTCATATGGAGATATGGTTGACATGTTGGGCAGCCCGGAAGACATGGCGGCGGAGTGGATGAAGGATATCCCGGAAGGGGAACGATGCCGGACGTATCGGAAGTGGAAAAGATTTTATACTGCTGTAGCTGCAGTTCTACTGATTGTTGCAGTTGGCACAAGCTCTGCGGTTGTGCATTTTATTCGGCATCCATATACGGATGAGATTACAACTGTAGTAGATTATACAAAAAATTTCCCTTCGTATTGGGATTATGCTGAAAAATATGGTATCAATTATGAATATGATAGCAGCGGAGTTATCATCAGGGCAACCGACAATCAAAGAAATGAAATTGCGGTTGACCAGGAAGGGATTCCGTTGGATAAAGAAAAATATTTTATTGAGGAGAAACAGTGATGAAAAATTTAACGAGGAAGATGGCGGTGTTACTGTTGTTGATCAGTGGCGTTTGTTTATACGCTGGAAATGCAATCGCAACGGATACTGTACAGGAGATTATTCAATATGATGACGGGACATATGCAGAAATAACACTGACAGAAAGCGGTGCTATGTCACGTTCAACAACTAAGACGGGTACGAAAACCTATACATATAAGGATGCATCGGGTAATGTCCAATTTACGTACACATTAACAGGCTATTTTCAGTATGATGGAAGCACATCCAAGGCAGTTTCCTGCTCGACAAGATATAATGTTGTAAGGGGAGGATGGTCTAAGAAATCAGATGACCACTATTGTTCTGGAAACAAGGCATATGGTACGGCGAAATTTTCTAATTCCAGTACATCCAAGACAGCAAATTTAACGATTACATGCAGTAAAACAGGAAAAATTTCATAATGTAGCGATTCCCGTTCCAGATTTTTGGAGCGGGAATATTTTTTCTATTAAAAAATATTTTCATTGACAAATGAATTTGCTGGTGTTATTCTATATATAGTTAAAGCGTAGGGGGTTGAAGCAAGGGAAGTGATATTAGCATATAGGATACTAAATATTAGGAATTTACTCCGTTGAGAAAAGAAAGGGATTGAAATGAGTTTTACAAAAACAGCAATAAAATGGAAAGTATTGCTCTGCGGTATGGGAATTACAATATGTATGAGTTCGTCAGCGATGGCATATAGCCGAACGGCGGCAATCAATTACTCGGATCAGTATGCAATGAGTCCGAATCCGTCGTATGAGTATTATGCAGGGAATGATTGTGCAAATTTTGTGTCGCAGTGTTTCTATACAGGCGGACTGAACAAATCAGGAACTTGGTATACTTACTATAACAGCGATGGAGAAATGTGTGGTACATCTGCATGGGTAAATGCAGATGCACTGAAAAATTATGTGAAAGGTCTTAATGCAACTCGTCTTGGAAATTGGTCAAAATACGGAACTTCCGGTCAGTATTCAACGTATGCATATGTTAATAACAGCGCAAACTTAA
The DNA here is from genome assembly GCA_030524285.1 of Eubacteriales bacterium. Classification (GTDB taxonomy): domain Bacteria; phylum Bacillota; class Clostridia; order Oscillospirales; family Butyricicoccaceae; genus Butyricicoccus_A. The sequence goes on along the minus strand of JAUNGQ010000007.1, from coordinate 69,967 downwards.
CTTCCGCAAATACTGGGAAAACGGTTGTTTTTTATGACTGGACGGGGGACGGCGAAATGGATCATTCGTCGATTTTTGTAGCGAATAATGCAAAGACCTACAATACAGACGCGGACGGCAATGTTACGGGCGATTTAATCAGTCAACACTCCAATAACCGTCGCCGTGTAATCTGGAATCGAGATAAAGCCAACAGGCAGCGGAATACGACAAGAATTTACGCATTTGAATTACCTGTGTGATAGAAGGAGTTATTAATATGAAACGATATAGGAAAGCGGTGTTGGCAGGCATAGTAATCGGTGCATGCATGATTGGAGGATCTGCGTGGGCGGATTTCCAAACGACGCCGGAGGAAGAGTCGGTGAAAGAAGCCTTTATCGGATCGCAGAATATTTCCGATCATATTGGACAGTTTAAATCGGAAAACGGCAAAACAGACGGGTTATCAGAGGAACAAATTCAGGGATATATTGATCGCTTTAATGCACAGGTGGATCGCTATTATACACAGGACAATGTTTGCCGCGAAACGTATAAGGAAACAAACGAACAGATTTTGCGTGAAGTAGCGAAAAATAAAGTTTGTTATAAAGTAGATGGCGGTGTACTGGACTGCACATTTCACAAGGTAAGTATCAGTGAAGATGGACAAACCGCAATGGTCAAGGCAACATATCTGGCATGGGGGAATTGGGTTGAAGAAAACGAAAATCATGAGATAGAGGTCACAGCTCCAGTGAATCAGGTTGATATTTCTGCAACTATGCTGAAGGAAGATGATGTATGGAAGCTGAAAAAAATTGACGAGATGAATGTTTCATTTGCTGAGGACGTTATTTACGAATTGGAAGAAGATCAGGAGACCGCGTCAACTGCCAGCGCATATTCTGAGGAACAGAAGCAACAGATGGATTCCATTGACGAATATATAGAGCAGACATATTTGACAGAATATAAAACGTTTGATGAAGCATTGGCAGTAGCCGAGAGCTTAAATCCCAACGAAATCAACCCATTTGAATTATGGTGGAAAAGTAGATAAAATATGTAGTTCGATAGGGCAATATTTCCCCTGCTTATCTATAATGATAGCAGGGGACTTTTACATATTGTTATATGTTACCAAACTGTTCCTTGTGTTACTATTTGAATCATGTTACCATATTATGTAATAAGAGCGGATAGGCTGCTGTGCTGGGATGTGCATGATGGCTCATAGAAAATACAGAAAGAGGGAATACATATGTATTTTGGCTGGATCAATCTATTTAACCTGATTATTATAGGAATTATGCTAATACCCAATGTCATATATGCCGTGCGAAACAAAAATGCTATGAACAAGTGTACGAATCGGCTGATGAACCTTCTGGAGCAGGTTGGACGCTATGGTTGTATCGTTTTTATGTTGTTGCCAATTGGTATGGAGAGCTTTGGATTTGGTTCGATATTAGCATTTTTGATTTATCTTTTTAGCGTGCCACTTTTTCTATGCATTTATTTGATGCTGTGGAGAAGTGAATTTTCCGAGCCAACAACAGGCACAGAAATGGCGTTGTCTATCATTCCAGTGTTGATTTTCTTGCTGTGCGGGATTACAATGTCGCATTATTTATTGATTGCTGCGGCTATCATATTGGCGATTTCCCATCCATATGTAACATGGCAAAATGCAAAATAATATAACAAATCCCTCTGAACGAACTGGATTTCCGGTATATCAGAGGGATTTTTCCTTATGCATTTTTTATGGTATCCATACACAATTCGGCAAACTGTGCGGCACGCGCAGCCTTTTCTTCATCCATAAAGGTTTCTTGATAGCTGCGGTTTCGTTCTGCAAGTATACCGATATAATGTAGTTTGGAATGCTTGCAGTAGCGTTTCATACCTTCTTCCCAGAGATCTGCCCCCTTGTCCGGACGATAGCCGCAGGTTGTAAGTAAAGCCACGTATTTTCCTGCCCAAATCGATGGTCCCATCTCATCTCCGTAGTATTTATTCATACCGTATACAAGTCGGTCTAACGCACATTTCATCGGTGGGGTGCAATACCATGAATAAATCGGGGATGCCAGCACAAGCAGATCACACCGCATGACAGCTTTGAAAATTTCCTGCATATCATCTGGTTGGCAGCAATTTGGTGCAGACCAGTCTTGCTGACAGGAACGACAGGCAATGCAAGGCGAGATATGCATATCATATAAATTAAATTGTTGTATTTGGCAGTTACACGATGCCAAATGACGGGCAAAGGGCTTTAACAGTTGAACAGTGTTGCCATCCTTTCGCGGACTGGCGAATAAGATACAGACATTCATTTGCGGGTCTCCTGTGTTTCCAAAATCCTGCGGATTTGCTGCACAACATCCATTGTGGTACGATCAGCCTTTTCAATCAGCTTCGGATGACCGTCTGCCATAGCATACAACATGCCCGCATGACCATATAGCGGCAAATCATTTTCATTGTCACCAAAGACAATCGTTTCATTTGCGGCGACGTTTAAATGGGCGCACAGTGCATCTAAAGCAGTTCCCTTGTCACAGCCTTCGCGCAGGAAATCCATCCAGCTGCTTCGCCCAATAACCGGAATCAGATATGGTGCAAAATCTGTAAATTGATAAGCCAGCGCTGCATCTACACCGGATTTGCGGTAAGCAGAGATTTTAATAAATTCGTCCTCAACCGCACAGATATCTTCGACAACCATGGTATCATTTCCGACATGATCCCGTACATGGGAGATATATTCTGTATTTTTCGGTTGGACATAGCAGGTGTTAACACCAGACAGCAAAACCTCACAGTCTGGCTGTGTAAGAATGGCTTTCATCAATGCCTGACCTTTTTCACGGTTAATGGTCTGCTTGTCAATGATTTGATTCTGCCAAACAGCAAGACTGCCGTTCTCACAAATATAGCCGATTTTATCCGCAACCGGTGCAAATAAACGGCGTAAATTGGCATATTGTCTGCCGCTGCATGCTGCAAAATAGATTCCTTTTTTCTGCATTTCATGAATCAATGGAAATAATGCAGGCGGGATGATACGTTCACCTTCACGCATGAGTGTTCCGTCTACGTCACTTGCAATCAGTTTTATCATAATAGAAACTCCTAAGGAAATTTTGTATATCAGTATGAAGAATTGTAAAAAAAGTGAATCGGGTCCCGCAGAGGAGGGAGCCTACAACGTCATTATATCATAACGAAATCTACAAAAAAAGCCCCTCTCCATATAAGGAAAGGGGCGAATGTATCGTTCCTGAAAAAACTATGTGTTATTTATTTGCCTTGCGTGTTGCATTCTCGGCATCAATAGTTGGCTGGAAGCGCTTGACTTCCTTCGCGATCACACCGGACAATGCCAGCAGACAAATCAGGTTCGGAATCGCCATCAGAGCATTTGCAATATCAGAGAGGTTCCAAACCAGATCCAAAGACATGGTAGCACCAAAGAATGCGATAACAGAGAAGATAACACGGTAAGCCATGCAGATGGACTTCTTTTTTACAATGTACTCCAGAGCCTTCTCACCGTGATATTCCCAACCGAGGATAGTGGAAAATGCAAATAGTACAATGCCGATGGTAACCATCCATGCACCGAAGGTGCCGAGTACAGTACGGAAAGCTTCGATCGTCAGTGCAGAGCCTTCAATCAGTGCGCCGGAGGCATCGGTCATACCCAGAACGCCGGAAGAGCATACAGCCAGACCCGTTACGGTACAAATGACGATGGTATCAAAGAAAGTACCAGTCATGTTGATATAGCCCTGACGAACCGGATCGTCTGTCGTTGCAGCAGCTGCGGTAATCGCAGCGGAACCCATACCTGCTTCATTGGAGAATACGCCGCGGGCAACGCCGTAACGCATAGAGCTCATAATACTGGACGTGATGGTACCGAGAACACCGCCGGAAACAGCAGTTGGGCTGAATGCACATTTGAACATCAGAACAATTGCGCTCGGAACAGCTGTGATATTGCCAAGAATAACGATGATACCAAAGAACAGGTAGAACACTGCCATTACCGGAACAATAACAGAGGATACCTTAGAAAGACGTGTAATGCCACCCAACAGGATAACCAGAACCAGAACGACTAAAATGACACCGACAATCCATTCCGGGATATTAAAGGTGCTGTTCAGTGCAGTAGAAATAGAGTTAGCCTGCGTCATGTTGCCGATACCAAACGATGCAACAACAGCAAAAATAGCAAACAGCATGGCCAGAACAGCGCCAACGGTCTTGTTCTTCAGACCACGCTTCATAGTGGTCATCGGACCGCCGAGCATTTCGCCTTGTTCATTCGTTACGCGGTACTTGATAGCAAGCATACATTCGGAGAATTTACTGGTCAGACCAAAAATTGCGGAGATTTCCATCCAGACCAGAGCGCCTGGGCCGCCACTTACCAGCGCTGTTGCAACACCTACGATGTTGCCGGTACCAATGGTAGCAGCCAATGCGGTCATTAGAGCAGCAAACGGAGAAATATCACCGCTGCCGCGGGTAGTTTGTCTTGCTTCCTTGCTGAGGACAGAACGCAACGCATACGGCAGGTTGCGCCAGCTTGCAAAGCCAATGCGGACGGTTAGAAAAACACCTGTACCAACCAACAGCACAAGCATAACCGGTCCCCAGACAAAGCTGTCCACAGAGGAAACGATGTTAGAGAATGTTTCCATGTTTTTTTGACTCCCTTCAATAATACAAAAAATGCAGGCATACGAACAGCGGGAACGAGACGCCATTGTCTGTCTGCAAACATGTTAAACATGGTTTTACCATTGATAATAATACCGTATTTGCAGGAATATTGCAAGAAGATTTCAAAATTTGGTAGATTTTTTTTGAAAATAGTAGAAAACAGAGGCGGAATCAGACGAAAAACGGAGAATATAAAAGAAAAAATGCAACAGTGATATGCATTGCCGTATAAATTGCAAAAGTTGCAATTCCCTTTCATTCATGATATGGTTAATGCGTAAAATAATGACAGGAAAAAAGGAGCAGGGATTTTTGTGACCAATTTTCGGTTTGTAATACAATATGACGGCAGACGGTACAGTGGCTGGCAAAAGCAGGGAAATACTGCAAACACGATACAGGGAAAAGTTGAGCAGATTCTTGCCCGGATGACCGGACATGCTGTGGAAATCCATGGTGCAGGACGCACGGATGCCGGTGTTCACGCCAGAGCACAAATTGCCAGTGTAAAAATCAATACGGAAAAGTCTGCTGAAGAGGTAAAGCATTATTTGAATACCTATCTTCCGGCAGATATCGCAGTAACTGCATGTGAAATGGCACCGGAACGGTTTCATGCCCGTTTGAACGCAAAGGGAAAGCGCTATTGTTACCGTGTTTGTGATGGCGGCGTACCGGATGTTTTTACCAGAAATTTTGTCTGTGCATGGGATAAGCCATTAAATATAGAACAAATGCAACGAGCTGCCGAGTATTTAATTGGAACACATGATTTTCGAGCATTTTCCTCTGTCAACCGCAGATTTAAAAAATCCACGGTTCGCACCATCACTGCGCTGGAGATTACGCGGCATGATCAGGAAATTTGGTTTGATATACAGGGGACCGGCTTCCTTTATAACATGGTACGTATTCTGATCGGCACACTTGTAGAAGTTGGGGAGGGCAGAAGGGAACCGAAAAGTATGTGCGATGTTCTGGAAAGCCTTGACCGTCAACAGGCCGGCATTACCATGCCGCCGCACGGTTTGGTGTTGGAAGAGGTTTTTTATTGATATGAAATAAGTGGAGAAGAAACATGATAAAAAATACACTCGCCCAGCAGACAGCTGAGCACCTGCGCGATATGATTATAAAAGAACAGATATTCCGATATGGAGATAAACTTCCGAATGAAAATGATCTGTCAAATCGGCTGGGTATCAGTCGGACAACGCTAAGGGAAGCAATCCATATCCTGACATCGGAAGGCCTGTTAACTGTCAAACGTGGCAAAGGTACGTTTGTATCGGCACAGATTAACCAGTATGTTTCCGGGAAATTAGAGCTGAAAGATCTGGCTGATATGAAGATTACGCTGCGCGATTTGTATGAAGCACGTATGATTTTTGAGCCGGAAGCCGCTGCACTCGCCTGTAAACGGGCAACAGAGGAAGAGATTCAGCAGATTTTGGAACTGGGACAGATATGTCAGGAGCAGCTCAGGCTGAATCCAACTGGAAAACAGCGTATTGAATCGGAAAATATGTTCCATGGTGCGATCGTCAAAGCATCCCATAATGATTTTCTGAGTCGCTTTATGCCGCTGTTGACAGAAACCATTGAACGAACCTTTTCGTTTAACTTTAATTATGAGGTCATTGCAGAGGATGCCTATAAAGATCATATTTTAATCATGGAGTTTTTACAAAAGCGGGACGCAGAGGCGGTCAGGAGCGCTGTGACCATTCATCTACATCATGCAATCTGGAATGAAGAACTTCCTGAACGAAATGAAAATAATCATTGACATCGATATTCTATACATGTATAATACTAAGTAGCAATAAATAGTTGTATGACAACGTGGTATACGTTGTATGACAACAATGTTTTAGGAGGAATACATCATGTCTGAAGCAAAGATTTTTTATCAGGCAGACTGCGATCTGTCTCTGCTGGATGGCAAGACCATCGCAATTGTCGGCTACGGCAGCCAGGGTCATGCACATGCCCTCAACCTGAAGGAGTCCGGATGCAATGTTATCATTGGCCTGTACGAGGGCTCCAAGTCCTGGGCTAAGGCTGAGAAGCAGGGCTTTGAAGTATTTACCACTGCAGAAGCTGCAAAGAAGGCTGACATCATCATGATTCTGATCAATGATGAAAAGCAGGCTGATATGTACAAGAAGGACATCGAGCCGAACCTGGAAGCAGGCAACATGTTGATGTTCGCACATGGCTTTAATATCCATTATGGCTGCATCGTTCCGCCGGCTGACGTTGACGTTACCATGATTGCTCCGAAGGCTCCGGGTCACACCGTGCGTTCTGAATATCAGGCCGGCAAGGGAACTCCGTGCCTGGTAGCTGTATATCAGGATGCTACCGGTCGTGCACAGGATATGGCTCTGGCTTATGCTGCTGGTATCGGCGGTGCAAGAGCTGGTGTGCTGGAGACTACTTTCCGCACCGAGACTGAGACTGACCTGTTTGGTGAGCAGGCTGTACTGTGCGGTGGCGTTTGTGCTCTGATGCAGGCAGGCTTTGAGACTCTGTGCGAGGCAGGCTATGACCCGCGTAACGCTTACTTCGAGTGCATCCATGAAATGAAGCTGATTGTTGACCTGATTTATCAGTCCGGTTTCGCAGGCATGAGATATTCCATCTCTAACACTGCTGAGTATGGTGACTACATCACTGGTCCGAAGATCATCACAGAGGAAACCAAGAAGTCCATGAAGAAGATTCTGTCTGACATTCAGGACGGTTCTTTTGCAAAGGAATTCCTGCTGGATATGAGCCCGGCAGGCCGTCAGGTGCACTTCAAGGCAATGCGTAAGCTGGCTTCTGAGCATCCGGCTGAAGTAGTTGGCAAGGAAATCCGCAAGCTGTACAGCTGGAACAATGAGGATGACCTGCTGATTAACAACTAATACATAGTTGAAACAGGAAATATCATAAGAAAGCGGCATGATCCGTATGGATCGTGCCGCTTTTGCTATCATGTTGTGATTACTTCGATTTGCACAAATTTTGGCGTGAAAAGAGTGGATTTTGCGCTGTTTTTTCGTATTTTTACGTATTATTTAACAAAATATTGGTATATTGTAACAATGCTGCGGAAGCATTTTCCACGTATTTTCGACGTCGTATGCACTTGTAACAAATACAATTGTCCACGCGTTCGTAAATTTAAACAATTTTGATGTTGAATTTTTGGTGTAAATGACTATAATAAGAATTGTTGAAAGGGAAGATATGCGTAAGCCTTTCCAGTATCCCTTTCAAACCTTCCTTTTACTATATCTTACTATATGCGGTAGAGCCGCAGGACACGTTTGAGAAATCTGTTTCCTGAATGTTGAATCTCTCTTCTCTTATCTCTCTATCTCCTTATCCTTGTTGTTTTGAATATACAACAGATTCTCTCCTGACTCAGCGTGTCTAAAAAAATTCCGTCATTGTCGGTCAATGACGGAATTTTTTTATATTATTCGTTTGTATCGTCAACTTCAATTACTTCCAGCATAGGCTCTGTATCTTCAGCTTTTTCTACTCCTTGCAGCTTGCGAAGATCTTCGATATGCTTGTCCAATGTTTCGACTTCTGCCAGATATGCTTCTACAGCCTTTTTCTTTTGTTCCGGCGTACCCTTGGAGAACGGGATGCGCAGATGTGGCTCGACATATTCACGACTGAGAAAAAAGCCAATTGCGGCGCCGATAATCTGCCACCAGCCAACAGCTCCCTTGGTCATGCCAAAGCCAAACAGCTGGTTAATCACACCAAACAGGATCATACCGATACAGAAGAAAATCAGTGTCAAATAGAAGCGGATTGCCGGCATATTCCACAGCTTTACCTCAGTCATACGAGGTTTCAGTGCGATATAGTCCGGATGATCCGGATAGTCCGGGTCATCTTCCTGAACCTTTTTGACAGGTTCTTTTTTTGCGGCATCTTCCTTTGCAGCTTCCTCCGGTATGTGCTTGGTCAGCTCCTTCAGCTTTGCCTTGTCGATGTTGTTGTCATTTAATTCGTCTTTTAACTGACTGAAAAAACTCATATGATTCACTCTTCCTACGGAAATTCACTGAGATATATTATAACACCCAATATTAGAATGCGCAATAAAATGCACAAGGTCTTTGCGAACAAATTGTAAATTTGTCGTCAGAATGATGAAATAGATGGTATCAATGTGAATAATAAGCATCCATATACCGTTGCAATACCTGAGCTATGCTGGAAACACCTGTAGATGCGCCGATTGTCTCTATCGAAATAGCAGCTGTAGCATTGGCAAAGCGTGCGCAATCGGTAAAGTCTCTGCCATCCAGCAGGGCAGCAAAGAAGCCTGCGGCGAAGTTGTCGCCGGCGCCAGTGGTATCGATGCATGTTGTATTCGGACAGGCCGGAATCATTTCACGGTAACCGGTCTGGTCTGCAATCAGGCAGCCGCGGGAGCCGATTTTGATGATGACATGCCGCACTCCGGTTTGTAATAGGATTTCCGCCATGTTTTCCGGCTCTTTGACACCGGTGATTGCCTGTGCTTCCACTTCATTGGAAAACAGGTAATCCAGTTGTTTCAAAGCAGGAGCAAGATCGTCGACTGTCTCACCATGTTTCGGGGAGGTCATATCAGCACAGACAAGCAAACCACGGCTGCGCACCATGCTGAAAATTTCCGCAAGCTGTGCCGGGGCAATGAGTGGAAAAACAAAGATACTGGCAAAACAGAAAATCTTTGCATGTTCCAGCGCTTCTGGAATGATATCTTCTGCCCGCAGTGCACGCAGGCTTCCGTGTGGATTGGTCAGGAAATAACGCTCCCCAGTCCGGTCAACCAGAACAACGTTGATACCAGTATCCAAATCGTCAGCTTCGTAGAAATAGGTGGTATCAATAGCTTGCGCATGGCAAATATTTTTCAGGTATGTACCGGCGTCATCCTTGCCGATGCGGGTAATCAGGCGAACCTTTTTGCCAAGGCGGGATAATACCAGAGCTTCATTCATTGCATCCCCGCCAGAGGTCATAATAATCCGGTCAGCCGGTGTAGAGCCGCGGGTGAAGACAGAAGCATCTGCCGGTACAACAGGAATATCCAGAATTGCTGCACCAGCAAGGACAATATCACAGCAGTCAGACATTAGATAAACCTCCATTAAATCGGATTTTTACGGAATACAGCTGGGGTAACACCAGTTTTGCTGGAAAAGGATGTAATAAAATTTGCCTCACTATGATAGCCGACACGGAAAGCAATCTGCTTTACAGACAGAGTTGATGTCAGCAGCAGTTCCTTGGCAGCATCAATGCGACGTAGTATAATAAATTCATGAGGAGAAAAACCGGTCCGCATTTTAAATAAACGGGACAGATGGGAAGGGCTGAGGTTTACCGATTTTGCAACATCGTTGACAGAAAGGTCTTCAAACAAATGCTGTGTGATAAAATCCACAACCTGAGAAATTGCATCATCACTGTGTTCCAAATGCTGAGTATGCGGCAGGACAATCAGTTCGCACAACAGGCGATGAATCCGCTGGGATTGTTCGCCTTCACTCATATGTCCGGGAAACCGAAAGGCATTGATGAGCTGGAGCATGGTATTTTTTGTATTTTGGGATGACGGCGGTACAAAGGAAAGGCGGTCAGAATACATGCTGCGAATAGAAGAAAAAAATTCTTTCGTATTGCAGCCTTCAATGTGCATCCAGAGAGTTTCACTTTTTTTGAGAGCATGAAAACGGTGTGGTAGCGCACAATCAACCAATGCAACCTGTCCGGGAAGAACCGCGCTGACAATACCGGCATTTTCCACCTGTACACAACCGGAAATGACATAATATATCGTCGAATTTCTATGGCTCGGCAGGCGAGCAACATCACAGTCATCCCGGAAATCATATTCTGTTGTACAGAAATAATGCCCGCAACGGGTGATATAGTAGAACAGCTTGCTTGCAGCGGCACTGGGTGTATTAAAGAAACGGTCAGACTCCAACAGTACGCCAGGTTCGGTACATTTTCCCATAGGGTATACCTCCTTTTGCTTATTATACCACTACGATAGCATAAAATCAAAATAAATCGGTTGAAAATTTTATTGTATTTTTATAAGAATACGATATAATATTGGAAAAGAAATGAAAAATCAAATAAAAATTGCGCATTTTGGTTGGTTTTTATCATCGTATATTTTCTAAATATTTGGACGACACATAGAAAGGAAGGGCTAATATGATTCGGGATAAAAATTTTTATAAATCATTTGCAATTTTAACCTTGAGTATTGCCTTACAGAATTTGCTTACATATTCTGTCAATCTGGCAGATAATATTATGATCGGACGCTATTCACAGGATGCGCTTTCCGGCGTATCGTTGTGCAACCAGTTCCAATTCTTTTTGCAGATGCTGGTTGTGGGGGTCAGTGAAGGTATTGTTGTTTTAGGCGCACGTTACTGGGGGAAAAAGGAAATCAGGCCAATTCCAAGTATTATCGGCTGTGGATTACGTTTTGGCGGTGGTCTTGCATTGCTTCTGTTTCTTGCAGCATTGATTTTTCCACGCCAGTTGATCGGGGTGATGACCAATGACGCAGCGGTTGCAAAAGAGGCTTTGCAATATTTACAGATTATCTGCTTTACGTATATTCTGTTTGCGATTACAAATATGCTGGCATCCTCCCTGCGTTCTATAGGTATTGTAAAAATTGGATATATCATTGCCGGATCGACACTTTGTATCAATATCGTGCTGAATTATATCCTGATTTACGGACATTTTGGAGCACCGGCTTTGGGTGTCCGCGGCGCTGCCATTGCAACACTGGTTTCCAGAACAGTAGAGCTGTTGATTGTTATCTGGTTCCTCAAATTCCGGGAACATACATTAAACCTGAATGTAAAAAAGCTGATTTTTATTGATAAGCAATATATGCCGGATTATGTGCGTATTTCTCTGCCGCTTCTGATTACACAGGCTTTATGGGGCGTCAATTCCATTGCGCAGACGGCTATTATTGGCAATATGCAGGATTCTGCCTCTGTTCTGCCGGCAAATTCCATTTCTGTTATTGTTTATCAGATTATTTCTGTTATCGGCTATGGTGCAGCCAGTGCAGCTGCAATTATTACAGGTAAGACACTGGGTGAGCATGAGTCTGATCCAATTAATGGTGTCAAGCCACTGCTGCATACCTTACAGATTTTATTCCTTATGATTGGTGTCATCACCGGTATTGTGCTGTATCTGTCCCAGTGGCCGATTTTGATGATTTACAATACCCTGACACCGCGTGCTGCGGAGCTGACACGTCAGTTTATTATTGTTCTGGCGATCACAACAGTAGGTACGTGCTATCAAATGGCAACCGACAGCGGTTTTCTGCGTGCCGGAGGCGATACGAAATTTTCCATGAAGAATAACAATATCTGGACATGGCTGATCTGCCTGCCGTGTGCATATCTGTCTGCATTTGTATTCAAATTCCCACCGGTTGTGGTGTTCTTCTGCTTGAAAATGGATCAGATCGGTAAATGCCCGATTGTTTATCTGCGGGCAAAATCCTTCAAGTGGATTCATCAGGTGACAAGGTAATAAGAAAAAACTGCCCTGCAATACGGGCAGTTTTTTTGATGAGGATGCAACCACAACACAGTTTTTCCTACTATAATAGGGAAGGGAGGTGCACAGATGGAGGATAAAGAAATTATGGAACTGTATTGGAATCGAGATGAAGCTGCCATTACGGAGACATCAGGGAAATATGGGCGGTACTGCTATTCGATTGCATGGAACATTCTGCATCGGAAAGAGGATGCGGAGGAATGTGAAAATGATACTTATCTGGCTGCATAGAAAGCAATGCCACCCAAGCGGCCGAACCGTCTGGCTGTATTTCTGGGAAAAATTACACGCAATATCGCACTGGACTATTATGATTACCACACGGCGCAGAAGCGCGGCGGCATCATGCTGGAATTACTGTCCGAGTTGACGGAATGTGTTGTAGACTGGAATGAACCGTCACATGATTTGGAAGCGAAAGAAACCGCAGAAAGCATCAATCGCTTTCTCAAACAGCAAGGCAGGCTGAATCGTATGATCTTTGTGCGTAGGTACTGGTATGTGGATTCCATTTCCGATATCGCAGAGCGGTTTCAAATTTCAGAAAGCAGGGTGAAGTCCAGCCTGTTTCGGACGAGGAAAAAGCTGCGTCAGTTTTTGGAGGCGGAAGGAGTGGTGATATGAAGGAAAAGAAGCTGTTGCGTTTGATCGGGAATATTGCCGATGAATACATTGCGGAAGCAGATGTGGTTCGAGTCGAAAAACGGAAATACCGCTGGATTACTGCTGCTGTATGCGCTATACTGATTATTGCAGCAGGATATGCAGTATGGCTCGGCAGAAGTCCGGCGGAAAATGGAACTTCAGCTGCCGAATGGAAGCTGGAACGTTCTACCGGTGACATTCATGTGACAGAGGTTACAGAGCTTCCGGAAGAGGGAAGCGTCGCTTGTCTGGCATATTTGACAGAGGAAGAGCTTGTGACACAGAGTGATACCAATGTTTTTCGTGGGACCATTGCGGACATACAGAATATCTGCATTGCAGATAGTGAAGGAAAAAAATATTATGGTATCATTACAGTCAAAGTCAGTGAGGTTTACCGCGATCTGGAAGGCTGTGAAGCAGGACAGGATATCCGCATCTTGACGGAGCCGATTCGTATGGATGGCATAGGAACATTCGGTATGGATACCATGGAAAAAGCAGAAATTGGTATGGAAGGTATTTTCATAGCACGTCCGTATGCAGCGCATGAAAGCATGGATATGGGTTCAGGAACGCTGATCTGGAAGGATATTGCAGACTGTGAGCTGCCGGACGGTGTGCGCCATGCCTTCTTACAGAAGAAAGGTATCCTGGGGCAGACAATCCTGTATGATAAGGACGCATATCCCTCTGTATGGGCAGCAGAGAGACAGGATATGGAAAAACTGACATTGGACGATGTTGCTGCTGTCATACAAGAGCTGCTGCAAAAATAAACAACAGGAGGATTTCGATGAAGCTGACAATGCTGGGAACAGGCAATGCTATGGTAACAGAATGCTACAACACCTGTTTTGTACTCAGTGACAATGGACAGAACTTTATGATAGATGGCGGCGGTGGAAATACCGTTCTGCGCCAACTCAAGCAGGCAGGAATCGATTGGCGTAACATCCAGGATATTTTTGTTACACATAAGCATGTAGATCATCTGATGGGGATTATTTGGATGGTGCGTATGATCTGTCAACATATGCATCAGGGACAGTATGAAGGGGAAGCAAATATTTATGGTCATAAAGAGGTCATTGAGCTGATTGAGAAAATCTCCAAAATGCTGCTGTCAAAGAAGCATACGAAGCTGCTGGGAAAACGGTTACATCTGATTACCGTAAAGGATGGGGAAACCTGTATCATTCAAGGGAAGAAGGTAACTTTTTTTGATATTCAGTCCAAAAAAGCAAAGCAGTTCGGCTTTATGATGGAGCTGGGAAATGGAGAAAAGCTGACCTGCTGTGGGGATGAGCCGTATCGAGAATGTGAAAGACAATACGCGGAAAACAGCACGTGGTTGCTGCATGAGGCGTTTTGCCTGGATGCACAGGCGGATGTCTTTCATCCGTATGAAAAGCAGCATTCAACAGTGAAAGATGCCTGTGAAAAAGCAGAACAGCTTGGCGTAAAAAATCTGGTGCTGTATCATACGGAGGATAGCAATATCGAGCATCGAAAGATATGGTATGCTACGGAAGGAAAACAGTATTTTCATGGAAAGCTGTATATTCCAGATGATCTGGAGGTACTGGAAATATAACGATTCCTTTCGTTTTATATAGAAAAGCTCCTTTCTCCCACTGGTAGGCATGATCATATCAATGACGATAATGTACAAAAACTTGGTGATAATTGAAATTGACTTGTGTTCTGCATATATGTATCATTGATACATAAAAATCCCATTGGAGGAACACAAAATGGAACATAAGGAAAGCTTTTTCCGATCAATCGGAAAGGATAACCGATATGTTGTTTTCAATCTCTTTTTTGCATACTTTGCGCTTGGCGTTGCATTGATTATGCTTGGATCAATTTTACCGGCGCTGAAAGAGGACTACAGTATCGGTTATCAGGTTGGCGGCATGCTGCTGTCGGTACAGTCTGTCGGCTATGCGATTGCGGGTTTGGGAGCAGGCTTCCTGCCATTATATTTGGGGTTGAAGAACTCGTTTATCCTGCTGGCTTCTGGCACTTGTATCGGCTTGGGGATGCTGCTCGTCAATGGGAATCCGGTCTGGTTGCTGATTGCTATGGCATTGATTGGTATGAGTAAGGGGGCTGTTACCAACTATAATAACCAGATTATGACTGATCTGGCAAAGGGCAATGCTGGTCCGCTGAATCTGTTGCATGCATTTTTTGCAATTGGTGCATGTATTGCTCCGGTTGTTGTGCTGCTTTGTGGAAAGGTTGATCCCACCGGATGGCGTCTGGCTGTTCTGCTGGCAGCAGTTGTAGCGTTCCTCGGACTGCTGGCAATGTTCCGTATGAAGCTGGGCAGTACCGGTTCGGTACAAAGCAAGTCACAGGAAAGCAAAACGGTTTCTTATGGATTCTTCAAGGAGAAGATTTTCTGGGTGACCATGCTGATTTGCTTTTTCTATCAGGGGATTGAGGGCGCCATGATGGGCTGGTTGACCTCTTTCTTTGTCGATTCCCATGTAATGACAGATAATTTTGCGCAGGTCGTCACGTCTGCGCTGTGGATTGCACTTCTGGTGGGACGCATTAGCTGTTCTGGCTTGGCATCGCACTTCCGCCCGTACCAGATGATTGTGGCCATGGCGGCAGGCCAATTGCTGTTTTTGTATATGCTTGTCAGCAGCCGCAGCTTTGCTATGATGATGGTCGCAACCATTGGGCTTGGTCTGAGCATGTCCGGCATGTATGGTACATCGGTATCCAATGCGGGTGATTTGTTCACACGGTATCCAGTCTGCATGGGCTTCTTTGTTCTGATGACCAGCATGGGGGCAGTTGTAGCACCAGCGGTCGTCGGTATGGTAGCTGGGGCAGCAGGTATGCGGATCGGTCTGTCCGTCCTGCTGATAGCAGCGGCGGCACTGGTGGTTATGGCGGTATATAATCTGCTTTCCGTCCGCAAAGGTCTTTCAAGCAAAATAATAGAATAAAACAGCCCTGCGGTTCAAAGAAAAACCGCAGGGCTTCGTTATGTGATAGGATAAGATTATTTGCCGTGTCCGAATTGGATGGTTGTATCTTCGGTATCCTGGGATTGCAGACCAAGGCTCAGCGGCATTGTCCAGCTGAAATGGTCTGTATGCAGCAGCTCCTCTGCTTTTTCTGACAGCGGCGCACCCAAATAGGTATTGTACAGTACCTTGATTTCAGCATTTTCATGCGGATAACGCAGCGGGCTGAAACGGTCCAGCTTATACAGAAGTTCACCGCGCACATCTGACTGATCATTCTGCTCAAATGGAATCGGTTGCCCGCCGCCGCTGACACAGCCGCCCGGACATGCCATGATCTCTACGAAATCATACTGTTTCCTGCCGGACAGGACAGCTTCAATCAGCTTACGGGCATTGCCAAGGCCACTGGCGATTGCACATCGAATGGAAGTACCGTTCAGGTCAAATTCTGCTTCACGCCAGCCCTCTGTACCGCGTACAGCACGGAAAGCATCCGGTGCGGCATTGCTGCCGGTTACTGTATGATAAGCAGTACGCAAAGCAGCTTCCATAACGCCTCCGGTTGCGCCGAAGATGACCCCTGCTCCTGAACCAATACCCAGCGGAGAGTCAAATTCCGCTTCCGGCAGGCTGAATACATTGATGTTTTCCGAGCGGATCAGACGATCCATTTCGCGGGTGGTGATGACAATATCTACATCCTGAATGTCGTTTGTCTTACCGAAAATATGCCCGTCTTTTTCCGCCTTTTTTGCAATGCATGGCATAATGGATACACAACAGATTTTTTCCGAGGAAACGCCAATTTTTTCAGCAAAATAGCTCTTCGTCAGGGCGCCAAACATCTGCTGTGGGCTTTTGGATGTAGAGAGATATTTGGTTAACTGCGGATACTGAGACTTGACGAAACGCACCCAGCCCGGGCAGCAGGAAGTAAACATCGGATATTCACGCAATTCACCGGAGGAGAACCGCTGGAGGAACTCTGCGGATTCTTCCATAATGGTTACATCAGCGCCAAATGCCGTATCGAAGATATAGTCAAAGCCGATGGAACGCAGAACTGCTGCCAAACGGCGAACGGTTGCCATTTCTCTCGGCAAGCCATGAGATTCACCCCATGCGGCGCGAACCGCTGGTGCAATCTGGACGACTGTGATCTTTTCGGGATCGGCCAGTGCATCCAGAACTTCAATGGTATCATCGCGTTCACGTAGGGCGCCAACCGGACAATGGGTAATACATTGCCCGCACAAAACGCAGTCTGAATCCTTGATACGGCGGTTGTAGGTGACATCCACCGTGGTGCGTCCGCCGGAACCAGCCATGCCCCAGACGCCAAGCGTCTGAATTTTATCGCAGAACTGGACGCACCGCATACATTTAATGCATTTTTGCGCATTACGATATAGCGGGAAGGTGGTTGTCCACTGATTGTTCGGCAAATCCAACGCATAGGGATTGCGCAGGATACCCAGCTGATTTGCAACATGCTGTAGCTTACAGTTACCGGAGCGTACACAGGTTGCACACTGGCCGTCATGCTGGGAAAGCAGCAGTTCTACATTGATACGGCGGGCCTGACGTGCACGCGGGGAATTGGTGTGTACTACCATGCCTTCATAGACGAGGTTATTACAGGAGGATACTAAGCGGCTTTCTCCTTCTACCTCAACACAACAGACACGACATGCGCCGATTTCATTGATTTCCTTCAGATAGCACAGGGAAGGGATGGTAACGCCGGCTTTTGCAGCAGCTTCCATGATTGTTGTACCCTCCGGTACACGGACAGCGATGCCGTTAATGATTACATTTACCATTGTCTCATTCTACCTCCTCTGAAGTTGCCATAGCCATAATGATCACAACGCAGACAACGGGAAGATTCCTGTAAAACCTCTTCCTCTGTCATGCCTTCCTTGATATCATCAAAGTTGTTGATGCAGTCACATGCCGGACGAGTGCGCAGATTAACGCGTCCACATGCTGGAACCGGAGACAGCGGTGCTTCCGGAATATCTTCTACAGCTGCATGAATCACATGGTTGTAGCCGAGGAAGTTGTCGATATTGGCCGCAGCAACCTTTCCGGCTGCAATCGCACGGATTACGGTAGATGGACCGGTAACAGCGTCGCCGCCTGCAAAGGTCTTCGTGCTGCCTTCCACGATGCTGTCCGGCAGTGCGGAAAAGCGTTCACGATTGACGGCAATACCAGCGGCAGCAAATGCCTTGGAATCAATGCCCTGACCGATTGCGACAATGACAATATCGCATGGGATTGCCTTTTCTTCCAGTTTTGCGGCGATTGGGCTTGGACGTCCATCGCGCCCAACCGGGCCGATCTGCTGCGGTTGGGTAATCAGGGCAGTCACATGCCCTTCTTCATCGTGTTCAATGCGAAGCGGTGCCTGCAACGGAAGAATGGTTGCGCCTTCTGCTGCTGCTTCCTCAATTTCCTCCTGTAATGCGGTCATATCGTCTACACGGCGGCGATACACTGTGGTTACGCTGGAAGCGCCCAGACGAATTGCCGTACGGGTAGCATCCATGGATACATTGCCGCCGCCGATGACACAAACACGCTTACCAGTGAGATCCGGTGCGTTGCCTTCACCAATATCACGCAGCATTTCTACTGCGGAAACAACACCGATACTGCTTTCACCTGGAATACCGATTTTGCGGTCGACATGTGCGCCGATGCACAGGAAAACAGCATCGAAGTCGTGTTCAATTTCGTGAATCGGAATATCACGTCCAACGGATACGCCGGTATGTACCTCAACACCAGTGCTGAGGATGACATCGATATCGTTGTCCAGCATTTCCTCCGGCAGACGGTAACGCGGAATGCCGTAGCGCAGCATACCACCCAACTTCGGGCGCTGTTCATAAACAACGGTATGATGTCCCATCAGCTGCAAATAAAAAGCACAGGACAAACCGCCCGGGCCGCCGCCGATGATAGCAACACGCTTGCCGGTAGACGGCTGGTTTGGAGCAGGAGATACGTGCATGGCATGAGTAACGGCAAAATGCTTGATGCCACAGATATTGACAGCATCATCCACCATATTTCTGCGGCAGCGTGCTTCGCACGGGTGCTCACAGACAAAGGCACAGGCTGTCGGAAATGGGTTGTCTTTGCGGATGAGCTTGACTGCATCCTCATAGCGTCCTGCACGGACAAGAGAGATATAACCCGGTACATCCACATGTGCCGGACATAGTGCAACACACGGTACCGGCTGGGTCAGCCCGCTGGTACAACGGTTATTCTGGACATGCTCCTCGTAGTCATCACGGAAGCCTTGTACGCCGCGCAGAACCATGTTGGCTGCTTCATAGCCGATAGCGCAATCTGCTGTATCGGCTATGGTTTTGGCAGTCTTTTCAATGCGATCAATGGTGTCCATCGTGGCACGGCTGCTCAAGACATCATCCATCAAATGGGCAAGTTGTCCGAGGCCGATGCGGCACGGGGAGCATTTGCCACAGGTCTGTGCATGGCAAAGCTTCAAAAAACCAAGAGAAATGTCCACTGGACATAGCCCCGGAGGGCTGGCAGCAATACGGCGTTCCAGATCCCGATAAAGGCCTTCTACAACGGTTTGTGCTTTGTTTGGTGTTTCCAGACTTAATCTACTCAATGATTCGTCACCTCAAATTCATTTTTGCTCCGATGTTACTCGACAGTAACCCTGATTTCATCAGAAAATAATCAACAAATGCTCAAATATTTTATTCTATATTGTACGCTATTTTGAAAAAAAAGCAACCTTATTTTGCATAATTCTTTTGATAAATTGAAAAAATATAGCGATTTGCATTATTTGAGGCGAAAAAAAGACCCGAAGACAGAAAACCGTCTTCGGGTTGATGAAATGTTAAAATTTTGTCGAGATTAGAAGCGGAAATCACGCTGTCCAAGATGGATATTTGCGATGTATTCTGCGGCTTTTTCGCGGACCTGCTCATTTGGAATGGTTTGCAGCTCCTTCTGAATCAACGCTTCACCAACTGCCTTTGTCTCCGGAGAAGCATAATCCTCCAGATATTCCTTTAACGTCATCAGTGCGTTTGGATGGCAGCAGTTGACGATCTGCCTGCTTTTTAGCAAAGACATGAAGCGGTCGCCGGTACGTCCGGCACGATAGCAGGCGGTGCAGAAGCTTGGTACATAGCCCAGATCCATCAGCCAGTGCACCACCTCATCCAGTGTACGGCGGTCATCGACATCAAACTGAACCGTATCCTCCGGACGCTCTTCGTCCGTATAGCCACCGACAGAGGTACGGGAGCCGCCGCTGATCTGGGAAACGCCGAGGTTCAGCACACGTTCGCGGCTCTGCTGGCTCTCACGGGTGGAAACGATCATGCCGGTATACGGAACAGCAATGCGGATACATGCGACGATTTTAGCAAACAGGTCATCGTCAATGCCGTTGTCAAATACATCCGGGTCAATATCATCCGCACGGCGCAGGCGTGGTACACTGATGGTATGCGGGCCGACACCCTTGTAGGCTTCCAGATGCTCTGCATGCATGATGATACCAGTGAAGTCATAGCGATAGTTGTTTAGACCGAACAGCACGCCAAGGCCAACGTCATCGATACCGCCTTCCATTGCACGATCCATCGCCTCGGTATGGTATGCATAATCCGACTTTGGACCGGATGGATGCAGCGCTTCATAGGATTCTTTGTTATAGGTCTCCTGGAACAGGATATAAGTACCGATACCGGCATCCTTGAGTTTGGTGTAGTTTTCCACCGTTGTAGCGGCAATATTGACGTTGACACGGCGGATAGCACCGTTTTTATGTTTGATGCTGTAAATGGTCTTGATGGATTCCAGAATGTATTCCAGCGGATTGTTCACAGGATCTTCACCGGATTCAATGGCAAGACGCTTATGCCCCATATCCTGCAGTGCCATAACCTCCTGCCGAATCTCTTCCTGTGTCAGCTTTTTGCGTGGGATATGGCGGTTTTTTGCGTGATATGGACAGTATTCACAGCCATTGATACAGTAATTCGACAGGTACAGCGGGGCAAACATAACGATACGGTTGCCGTAGAATTCTTCCTTGATTTGACGGGCAAGCGCATAAATTTCCTGGTTTTTATCCTCCAGATCACAATCCAGCAAGACAATGGCTTCCTTGTGGGAAACGCCTTTCATTTTGCGGGCTTTTTCAAGAATCTGGTCAATCAGCTCACGATTGTGCTTATTTGCTTCGGCATACGCAAGACATGCACGGATTTCTTCGTCACTGATAAATTCTTCTGCTTTGGGGGACATCACATTGTACACAATATGTTACCTCCTTAGACTTTAGAATAGACTGCTTTGGCAGCGACACCCTCCAGCATACCGATTTTGCCGGACATGGCACTGATAATATCCGTAGGTGCGTCAACAGCGATGCTGATGAGTGAAATATCCCGCTTCTCATAGGGGATACCCATTCGGCCAATAATATACTGTCTGTACTGATGTAAAATCTCATTGAGTTGGTCTGCCTGTGCGGGATTTTCCACGACAATGGCCACAACTGCTACACGGGTTTCTTCCATACGATGCAATCCTTTCTGAAAAAAAACATCCCTGTGCCGCAGCACAAGGATGTAGAATAGACAGAATCATTTGCCATCAAGTATGGCAGAAAATAGGCATGTGTTTTGCATGTCTTTTCCGTCAGGCAATACTCCTTGCGGGGCGGTACACTTGGTTTAAACGTAACATGGTTTGCGGTAAGAGCGTCTCTATCCGCGTACCGGTATTTGTTATAGTATACCACCAAATACAAAAAAGCACAAGGCTGTACTGCCATAGGAATGTCACGCAACGATAGTGACTTTGGTACCAACCGGACAATACTTCCACAAAATATCCATGACTGCATTGTTCACAGCAACGCAGCCGGTTGTCCAGTCTGTCTGCCCGCCAAGGTTTCCCTTCTGACCATGGATCATAATCTGCCCGCCGAGCTTGGTATACCAGTTTGGCTGTTGGCCGACAGAAAGCTGGTACATAATATCATTATATTCCTCCTGTGTAATCAATCCGGTATCCAAACCGCGCTGGGCATCTGCTGCATTCGGGTAATTCAGTCCGAGGGCAAGATAATATTTGCTGTTTTCATTGAGGACACAAACTTCATATTCACCCTCCGGATTGCGCTTGTCACCTTCCTGCTGCTTTGGACCCTCTGTATATTGGCTCGCAAGACCGACGGTATACTGGGCAATGACAGTTTCACCGCTATAAAGGGTAAGCAAATGCTTGGACTTTTCCACGAGAATGGAAACATCCGTTGCTTCTTCCGGAGAAAGCGAGGGCTCCTGAATGGGAAGCTCCTCGTGGATAACCCATTCGATCCCATCAATTTCCTGCACATTGCTGTCTGACTGCTGAACCTGTTGTTCTGCCTGAGAAGCAGCCTGCTCTACTGTTTTTTTAGCAGCTTCGCCGGCGTTTGAGGTTTGCGGCTCTGCCGCAACGGCGCCGGTAAGAAAAGCTGCATGGCAAAAAAGGGCGGCCATTGTGACGGTAGCAGTGCAGCATACGGTGAAAGGAAGTACGATACGTTTCAAAAAGGTTTTTTTCTGTCTGTTCATTACAAATCTCCATTCAAAATACAGGAAAGCCAGTATGTATTTCCAAACTGGTTCGTTTCCCAAAAATTCGCTGAAAGAGGGAATTTCGAGAAAATTCAACGGAATCCTTTGTAGTAGAAATGACGGATTCAAGTAGAAACCAATACGTTAATCATTATAAAGGTAATGAAGCGGTACGTCAATTGCTGGATACAGGAAAAAGTATACAAAAATAGCGCTGAATGCGTAAAATCAGCGCTATTTTAGAGAAAATTAATAAAAAATTAAAAAATTCCGCGTTGGATTTGATCTGGATAGTTTTGATCAAGGTGCATTTCACAGCGTACACGATCTACAATTGTGAGAATGAACTCACGGTTTGGAGGACGGCGGACTGTACTGAAACCAGGCATATAGCCGTTTGAGCGTTTCCATGCGATTTCAATTGCATTGCGGATATCGCGCTCCACGCTTGTCCATGTAGTATTATTATTTTTGGCAACAGTTGGATACAGGATTTTGGTGACAGAGTCTGCTGTGGATGTATCGGCAAGCGTCAACATAATACATTCACGAACATAGCCATAGCCTGCAACATGCGCCGGGATTTGAAGACTTGTCAGAATCTGGGTAACATACATGAAAACATCCAGCCAGCTTGGTTGTGCCTTGGGCTGATACAGAGAATGCCGGGAGGAAATACCATACCGGGAAATCAGGTCAATAAGCGATGCAATATCAATTGGCTTGCGCAGGAAAAAGCAAACTCCCAAACGATGACATTCCGCAACAGTTTCCGGAGAAGCAAATGAGGACAGGACATAAACCGTGGGACGTTCTTCCGACGAAAGCCGGTTTATCTCATGTAAAATGGTTAGAGTATTGACGCCGGGAAGCATGAAATCAATCAACAGTACGTCAGGCTTATCATGCCGGATCGCGTCCATCAAACCAATCCCCGAGGTATACATACCGACTACAGATAAACCTTCGGAGGGCTGCGTTGTTGCAGAAAACAGCTTTGAAAATGTGCTGTCTTCCGATGCAATCATCACCCGAATAACAGATAACATTTTTTCAATCCTCTCTTTTCTATAAGTAGTTTTATACCGAACGATTTTTATTATATATCGTAAAATGGAAGCAAACAAGACAAGAAATTAAATAAAAATTATCCAAAGCTATTGTGTTCGACAATCGGATTTGAGTGAAAAATGGAATAAAATGTAACGAAAAACACGAATTTTATCAAATTATGGGCCTTATATAGGGAGAATTAGGAGGTAGCGGAATGACCAATTGGTCATGAAAGGAAATGATCGACAAATTTCGACAAACAAGAGGAAAACGTGTCTCATACAGCGTGGAAAACAATTGCAGATTTGCAACAAAATGATAAAAAGCAGATTTCCACACATTTCTGTGAGAAATCTGCTTAAACTTTTTAGGGAATAAAATTAATCCTTCTTTGCAACCAAAGCTGAAACCTTGTCATATACATCGATAACATCCTGAGACGGAGCTGGGGTCACCAGACTGACGATGATATTGACAACCAGCGCAACAATGAATGCCGGCAGAAGTTCGTAGATAGCGAATGCACCGCCGAGGGTAGCAATACCAAATTTCCAGATAAATACCATAGCGCCGCCTGCAACCATGCCTGTCAGAGCGCCGTAGATATTGGAACGCTTCCAGAACAGAGCAAGCAGAACAACCGGACCAAAGGTAGCGCCGAAGCCTGCCCATGCGAACGATACAATGCGGAATACGGAGCTGTTCGGGTCACGTGCAAGAAAGATTGCAATGATTGAGATGACAACAACCGTTATACGAGCGGCAAAAATGCTCTGTTTATTGGTCAATTTGACGCCGAACAGATCCTGCAGCAGGTTCTGAGAGAAGCTGGAGGAAGCAGCCAGCAATTGGGAGTCAGCGGTGGACATTGTAGCTGCCAAAATACCTGCCAGAATAACACCTGCCATCAGTGCAGCCAGAACACCGTGCTCACTGATTAACTGCGCAATATTGATGATGATTCTTTCGGAATCCTCCAGAACCGGCAATGTACCTGCCTTGGTCATAGCCAGACCAACAATACCAATAAATACTGCAACTGCCATGGAGATCACAACCCATACGGTAGCGATACGGCGGGAGGTTTTCAGTTTCTTTTCGTCCTCAGTTGCCATGAAACGAAGCAGAACATGCGGCATACCGAAGTAACCAAGGCCCCATGCAAGCATGGAAGCGGAGGTCAGGGCGCCGTAAACCGAGGATGTACCGGTTTCCGGGTTATAAATATTGGTCAGGCTCAAATAGCCTGGCAGGGACTGTGCGTTGGTGATCACAGCATCCCAGCCGCCTGCGGAATGAATGCCATAGAATACAACGACAATCAGTGCAATTGTCATAACGATGGACTGCACCAAATCCGTCGTACTGGCTGCCAGAAAGCCGCCCAGTGCACAATAACCAACAATGATTGCAGCGCTGACAATCATCGCAATCATATAATCTACACCAAACAGCTGGTTAAACAGCTTGCCGCAGGCGGAAAAACCGGAAGCGGTATATGGGATGAAGAAAATAATGATAATGATTGCTGCGACAGCGGACAGGATATGCTTCTTGTCACCATAACGGTCAGAGAAGAAGTCCGGAATGGTAATGGAATTTGTGGTATGGGTATAGATGCGAATACGGCGTGCGACAATCAGCCAGTTCAGATAAGTACCAATTGCAAGGCCAATTGCGGTCCATGTGGCATCTGCAATACCGGTCACATATGCAACGCCCGGCAGACCCATCAGCAGCCAACTGCTCATGTCTGATGCCTCAGCGCTCATGGCTGTAACCAGTGGGCCGAGCTTACGTCCGCCAAGATAGAAATCATCGGTGCTTTTGTTTCTGCGGGAGAAACGGAAACCGATATAAAGCATCATTGCCAGATAAACGATAATGGCAATAACGATAACTGTGGTTGACATTTCACTTACTCCTTTTATAAAAATCATGCTGATAAAACAATACCCATGTATTTTAGCATAGAAAGGAGTAAACAGAAATATGAACTGAATACTAGAATGAAGTCTATACCGTATAATTGATATAATACTTAGATTTTTTATTATGGGTCATAAAAAGTGTGAAAATCAGGGAATTAAAAATGTTTATATGCTTTTAGAAACATAGGAAGCGTTGTACTGGAGTATTGATATAAAGAATAATCTCCATTGCATATACACCAGTCATAAATCATAGCACGTTCCAGCATGGCATATGCCTTGACAATTTCATTGACTGAGACGTCGGTACGCATTTGACTGCGCTGTTGGCCCTCTATGACAATTTTGCGCAGGACACGATAATAGGTGCGGCCCTGGTTTAGCAGATGGCGCTCACCGAAGGTAACTAACTGGGAAGAATACATCTGCGCCAGCAGATCCATGGGGACACTGTTTTCAATCATTAGAAACAGCTCATGGTTGAGATACATCAGCTTATCGAAGCTGTTCATTTCCGGATCAATTTCCTGCATCAGCTGTTCATATTTTGCATCAAATAAATAGGAAAGCGAGGAGAGTAGCGCATCCTTGCTGTCAAAATAGTGATAAAATGAGCCTTTGGAAGTTTCCGAACGCTCAACAATGTCATCAATCGTTGTTTCGTCATAGCCCTGTTCATAAAACAGCGCCCATGCGGCGTCTACAATGCGCCCTTTGGTGTTGCGGGAGTCTTTTTTTGCCATATGGAAGCAACCTCCTTTTCTTCTATTATAAAACGCAGAAAAGGTGCGAAACAAGAGGGATTTTCTGTTTTTTCTGTATTGTGATAATTTTTTGAGAATTTGTTTACAAACTGTTCGTTGACGTATGAATTTAAAATGGGTATCATTAAAATTAAGAACAGCTAATCTTGTGAATGATCTTTGGATAAAAACGGAAAATTGACAAAATTATATGGGTATATTGCGAAAATCGGTAGGTATATTCTGGCTGTTATAAAAAATAACGGAGGAAAGGGGACCGTAACATGCAACAGGAAAAGTATAATATTTTTTTAGACAGTCCGATGGGATTGCTCTCGGGTTCACTGGATTTGTATCCGACAGAGGGCGGAGTTTCCGGACACATTATGATGATGGGACATGGTACCATGATTACACAGGGAAAAATGGAGGATGACATCCGTGACTTTGCCGGGACGATCTGGTTTGAAGACAATGAAGTATCATTCCATGCTACCGGTGTATTGGCAGATGGCGTACTGGAACTGGATGTTTCCATTGGTCCACGAACATTTTCTCTGACTGGTTTTCCGGTGCGCATATAGGCTGTGTAAAACAATTGCAAGATGCGTCAGGGCTTGCTATAATAGTATCAACCTATATAGTTCAAGCAACAGGAGGCAGATTGCATGGCGCGTACCAGCAGGATAGAACGCAACACGAATGAAACCAGAATTAAACTGGATTTGAGCCTTGACGGAACGGGTAAGGCAGATATTAACAGCGGCGTTGGTTTTTTTGACCATATGATGCATGGCTTTACAAGGCATGGGCTGTTTGACATGACGTTGAAGGTAGATGGTGACCTTGAGGTTGATTGCCATCATACCATTGAGGATACCGGTATTGTGCTTGGCAATGCGATCCGGGAGGCCGTTGGGGACAAAAAAGGTATCAAACGGTATGGCTCCTGCATCCTGCCGATGGATGAGGCGCTGGTGCTGTGTGCGGTTGATTTATCCGGCAGGCCATATTTGGTATTTGATGCGGAATTTACGGCAGACCGCTGCGGTGATATGGATACGGAGATGGCGCGGGAATTCTTTTACGCTGTTTCCTATGCAGGCGCTATGAATCTGCATATTAAGGTATTGTACGGCTCCAATAATCATCATATTATGGAAGCAATGTTCAAAGCATTTGCCAAGGCGCTGGATGCTGCCACGATGTATGATGAACGCATCACAGATGTACTTTCCACCAAGGGATCGTTATAATTGATTTTACATAACAAAAGAGAGGCATGGGGGACATGCCTCTCTTTTTCGTAGGAGATAGGGGAAATGAAATATATAGTGAGTGAAAATTGGAGAGAATTGGTTTGTTTAATACATCTGTTCCGTGGGGGAAATAGCGGCCAAAGAAATTTCTGTATCATGTCGGATTGCAGAAAGCGCAATGCGCTGTGTATATAAATTGGGTACGCACGCGCTATTTGAACCTGTAAAAAGCAGAGAATTTAACTGATCGCGGGAACCGGATTTACTGATCTGATGGATTTCACTTAGTAATCCCATAGCGGGCACCTCCTTGTTACTCAGTGTGTCTTTGTTTTGTTGGAATTATAATACCCCTTTCCCATTTGTTTGTCATGTTACAAAACGTATGAAAATTCCGATTGTTTTGATAACATTTTAAGAATGTTTCACAGATTCTTGATTGGTCATTTAACCAAAATAGATAAAATAACAAGGAAATCTGTCAAAGTATCTCGTGCAGTTATACGAAATGACGAAAAGAATGGATAAAAAAACAAAGAAAAAAAGGGAAATGTGGATAAAAATATTGCAGGGTTGGATCTTTTTATTTATGGAAGAACATGCTATCATGTAGGAAGATAAAAGGAGTTGATTTTGTATGAGTGTTTTGACAGGCTTACAGCCGTCAAAGGTGTTGGATATTTTTGAGCAGCTGTGTGCAATCCCACATGGTTCACGCAATACAAAGGCAATCAGTGATTTTTGCGTGCGGTTTGCGCAGGAGCGCGGTCTGCGTTGGATACAGGATGACAGTAATAATGTCATTGTTTTTGCACCGGCAACGGCTGGTATGGAACACGCACAGCCGATTATGATACAGGGCCACTTGGATATGGTATGCGAAAAAGCGCCGGATTGTGACATCGATATGCAGACACAAGGGCTTCGCCTGAAAACCGACGGCGAATGGATCTGGGCAGACGGCACAACGCTCGGCGGCGATGACGGCATTGCAGTTGCCTATGCGCTGGCAATTCTGGATGATGCGACGATTCCGCATCCGGCGCTTGAGGTTGTACTCACTGTAGATGAAGAAATCGGTATGCTGGGTGCGGCGGCAATTGATTTATCTGAGATCCAAGCACGCCGCGTATTGAATATTGATTCCGAGGAAGAAGGCGTATTGCTGGCAAGCTGCGCCGGTGGTGCAACGGTGGACTGTTTTATGCCGGTTATGTGGACATTAAAAGACGGCTTGCGTGTAACGGTGAAGATTACAGGGCTGCGCGGCGGGCATTCCGGTACAGAAATAGACAAGGGACTTGCAAATTCCAATAAGCTGATGGGAGACTTGCTCCATAAAATGGACGAGGAATTTGCATTTGCATTGTGTATCGTGGACGGCGGCTTGAAAGACAATGCCATTGCCAGAGAAACCGCAGCGGATATTGTCATTTTACCGGAGCGTCTGGATGATTTAAAGATTTTGGCTGCTAGACAGCAGGAGGCTTACCGTGTACAATATGGTGCATCAGATCCAGATATTACAATTGAAGTAACAGAATCGATGGAAGACCGTTTTGAAGTGATGATTGGCGACTGCCGCAGAAATGTTCTTTCGGTACTCCAGCAGGTTCCGAATGGCGTGCAGAAAATGAGTGAGGATATCGATGGTTTGGTGCAGACTTCATTGAATTTTGGTATGCTTTCGGTAGATTTCCGCGGTGTGCACATGAAATTTTCTGTCCGCAGCAGTGTCAATACAGCGAAGCAGGAGCTAATACAGAAGCTCGCAGATATTTGTGGACGTTTTGGTGGATATTGTCAGGTTGAGGGCGAATATCCTGCATGGGAATATAAACAGGATTCCCGCCTGCGGGAGATTATGGTGGATGTTTATACCAGGCAGTATGGCAGGCCGCCGGTTGTTGCGGCAATCCACGCCGGTTTGGAATGCGGGTTATTGTCCGGCAAGCTGGAGCAGCTTGACTGCATCTCCTTTGGCCCGGATATTCTGGATATCCATACAACCAGAGAAAGGCTGTCCATTCCATCCGTACAGAGAACATGGAATTTTTTACTCGGCGTACTGGCACAGTGTGATTAAAAAGAGAAAATCCTCCTTCGTATGAGGGAGGATTTTTTAGTAGATTTTTTCTGTTATAGCGCGATAAGGCTTACTGCTTTACCTGCTTCATGGAAAGTCCAATGCGTTTTTTGTTGACATCGACAGACAGTACAACGGACTTGACAACATCTCCAACGCGCACAACATCCGATGGATGCTTGACATATCGATTAGATAGCTGCGAAATGTGTACCAAACCATCCTCATGAACACCGATGTCCACGAAGGCGCCGAAGTCACAGACATTGCGTACCGTGCCCATAACCTCCATGCCTGGCTTGAGCTGGTCAAGGGTCATAACATCTGCACTGCGCAGTAGTGGTGCAGGCAGTTCATCGCGTGGGTCACGCCCCGGCTTCTGTAATTCCTCAGCAATATCTGTCAGTGTGGGGATGCCGATGCCGCAGCGCTGTGCCAGCTCACGCCTACCGGTGGCTTGGATACGCTTGTTTAAATCAGTCAACCGATGGGTTTTTACATCTTCCTCCGTGTACCCGCACAAAGCCAGCAGCGTTTTTGCTGCCGGATACGATTCCGGGTGTACTGCCGTATGATCCAGCACCTCTGCACTTTCCGCAACGCGCAGGAAGCCTGCACACTGCTCAAATGCTTTTGGTCCAAGCTTGGATACCTTCAATAGCTGTTTTCTGGAAGAGAATGCACCATTTGTCTGGCGGTATGTTTCAATATTCTTCGCAATGGCAGGTGTAATACCCGCGATATGCTCCAAAAGGGAGGGGGAAGCGGTATTCAGATCAACACCGACGGCATTGACACAATCTTCTACAACACCATCCAACGCCTGAGACAAACGTGCCTGCGGCATGTCATGCTGATACTGTCCGACGCCGATTGCCTTCGGGTCAATTTTTACCAGTTCTGCCAGTGGGTCTTGCAGGCGGCGGGCAATGGAAACAGCAGAACGCAGGGAAACATCATAATCGGGAAATTCCTGTGCGCCCAGTTTGGAAGCGGAATAAACCGATGCACCAGCCTCGCTGACAACCATATAAGAGATTGGCAGTCCGGTTTCACGGATAAAATCCGTTAAAAACTGTTCAGATTCACGGCTTGCTGTGCCGTTGCCTAACGCAACACAGGTGACATTGTGTTTCCGGCACAGTGCCTCCAGCTTGCGTTTGGATTCCTCGATCTTCTTATGCGGAGGAGTTGGATAAATAACGGAAGTATCCAGTACGGCACCGGTTTCGTCGACAACAGCGAGCTTACAGCCGGTACGGTATGCCGGGTCAAACCCGAGTGTTATTTTATGCTTGATCGGCGGTTGCATCAGCAGTGGGCGCAGATTCAGTGCAAATGTGGAAATTGCCTGCTCATTGGCATCATCTGTTAACTCCTTGCGCAGCTCACGGCTCAGGGATGGAAAGAGCAGACGCTTCCATGCATCTGCCGCCATTTCCGTCAGCTCTTTTTCATACGGATGTGGTTTTTGGAAAACAGAACGGGAAATCAGTTGGACAGCAGCATCTGCATCACATTCGATATCAATTTTTAGAAACTTTTCACGTTCACCGCGGTTCAAAGCCAGAATCTGGTGGCTTTGCAGACGGCGGACCAGGCTGCGGAATGCAGCATATTGTGCATAGACAGTGGCTTCTGCCTCCTTACCCGTGGAAACAAGTTCGCCGGTAGAACGCAGCAGTGCACGTAGATGACCACGCAGAGCTGCATTAACGGAGCAGTCCTCTGCCAAAATATCCAATGCACCTTCCAGTGCATCCTGCGCAGACAAAATCTCCTTTTCTTCAGAAATATATGTCTGTGCCAGCTCCTTCGCCGGAAGGCTGGAACCGGTACGAAGCTGTTCCGCCAATGGTTCAAGCCCCTTTTCGCGTGCCGCAGATGCACGGGTCTTTCGTTTGGGGCGGAAAGGCAGATAGAGATCTTCCACTTCTGTCAGAATTTCTGCCTTATCAATTGAAGCCTTGAGAGCAGAGGTTAGCTTTCCCTGTTCTTCAATGGCATGTATCACTTCTTCCTTACGTTTTTCCAGCCCGCGCAGATAAGAAAGGCGGTCTGCCAGCTGGCGGATCACCTGATCGTCCATCGTACCGTGCATTTCCTTACGATAGCGTGCGATAAATGGCACGGTATTGCCCTCATCCAACAGGGTAATGACGTTTTCTACATGGTCTGCACGCAGGTCTAGCTCCTGCGCAAGCTTTTCTGCAATATTCATACAGAGGGTATCCTTTCGCAATAAAACAAGCCGCAGTCCACCATTCAACTGCGACTTGTTGTTTCGGTATCATCAGGCAAGATCGCCAAGATCAATCATGGTTGTCAGCAATGCTTCAATATCGTCTTCGGCAACGCCATAAGCGTTATCCTCATCCAGAGCAACGGTAACCTCTACGGTCTGTGCCTCGCCATATTCAATCGCATCAAGACGTGCTGCCAGCATATCGTAGACCAACTGACCTGCATATTCCGTGATCTCATCGTCATTTGGAATATCGCCAGAGTCCACAAGGCTGTTGGCATATTCTGTCATATCGGCTTCCAACTCATCCATAAGACCAGAAAAAACGTTGGTAATCGGCTTGATTTCAACCGGAACCGTAAAGCTGCCATCGTCATTTTCCGTAGCTTCCAGAACGGTGTAATCTGTCTTCTTGAGCAGATCAGCGAATAGAGTACGATACTTGTCATTTAACTCGTCGGACAGCCCCAGATCGGACATTTCAGATACCATGCTGTCCAAGACCTCTTCGTATTCCTGTTGTGCTTCTTCTTCTGTAATTTCGAGCAGTTTCGCATATTCTGCGCTCTCGCCGTGGATATCGGCATCCAAAGCAGCCTTTACATAACCGCTTGCATCAAATTTTGGTCCACATGCAGTCAGCAGACATACGACGCCGACAATCAACATGGACGAAAATAGTGTTTTCCATACCCGTTTCATTTTTAAACCTCCTAAAATGTTTTGCACCTATATTATAGCAAATACATGGTAAACCCGCAAGACAACGGTATGAAATTAAATTTTCTTCTTACAAAAATTTCGAACCATACATCAACACAAATGTTTCAGATGTTGATTTCGTATAAATACGGGGCAAAAGCGCTGTTATATTTTTCAAAAGCATGGTATACTAATAGTAAACAGAAAGGATGTGGAAGCCATGAGTGAAACCTATGAAAAACTGATGAAATGTTATGAAAGCCTGCGGGA
Source organism: Eubacteriales bacterium (assembly GCA_030524285.1). Taxonomy (GTDB): domain Bacteria; phylum Bacillota; class Clostridia; order Oscillospirales; family Butyricicoccaceae; genus Butyricicoccus_A. The sequence continues at coordinate 37,051 of JAUNGQ010000007.1, read as the reverse complement.
GCTGACAGATTTCAAGCCGCAGATGGCGCTTGTTCTGGGAACCGGACTGGGAAATTTTGCGGATACGATTCGGATTGCAAAGCGGGTAAGCTATCATGCCATTGCAGGCTTCCCGACTTCGACTGTAGAAGGACATAAGGGACAGTTTGTTTTTGGCTATGTGGATGCCGTTCCGGTTGTCATCATGCAGGGCCGTGTACATTATTATGAAGGTTATGATATTTCCGATGTTGTCCTGCCGATCCGCCTGATGAAGCTGATGGGAGCAGAAGTCCTGATGGTTACCAATGCATCTGGCGGTATCTGTAAAAAGTTTCATGCTGGGGACCTCATGCTGATTCATGACCATATTTCCTCGTTTATCCCATCTCCACTTCGCGGCGCCAATATGGATGAGCTGGGAACACGATTCCCGGACATGACAGAAGCGTATGATGCGAAGTTACGTGAAATCATCCGGGCAACGGCACGCAAAGAAAATATCCCGCTTCAGGAAGGCGTTTATATCCAGCTTCCGGGACCACAATTTGAAACGCCTGCGGAAATTCGTATGGCTGAAGTGCTGGGAGCAGATGCAGTCGGCATGAGCACTGCTTGCGAGGTGATTGCAGCACGGCATATGGGTATGAGAGTATGCGGCATTTCCTGTATATCGAATATGGCAGCAGGCCTGACTGGCGGGCCGCTGCTGCACGATGAGGTGCAGCAAAATGCAGATCAGGTAGCGCCACGGTTTGAAAAGCTGGTAAAACAATCCATTTCTGCGATTGCACGCAGTATGTAAGCGGAAAGAAAGCGCATCTGTCGGGGGGAGACAGATGCGCTTTTGCGCGGGAGGTGTCCGCGCAGAGAAAGGGGGGCATGGAACATATCGATTGTTCCGAAATTAGCTATTTGCGTGTAGCAGCCTGACGAAGCTTTGCACGTGTTACAGCGACTGTACGCAGAACAGAGCCTACCGTTGCAGCTGTTTCGACAGGTGTACTTTCTGTCAGTTGCGCATGGTATTTTCTGGAAAGAGAATCCAGAGCGAAAACCATATTTGCAATTTCTTCACGATAGAAGCAGTCATACATCTGAGACTGTACCTTTTGCCTTGCGGAAGCAAGTGTTGTCCGTTTGAGCATATCCTGATTGGAAGAACTGTTCTTGGACATTAAATTATTTTCCATCTCAGAAAGGCATTGGAGCAGCATTTCAGATTCCGTTGGGGAAAGTGGAGTTTTTAACTGTAACATCTTGAAACACCTCAATTCAGAAAAATACATGTGAGACTTGGTATGCCTATGTAAAGGAAAGAGAGAATAGCAGAACAGGGGGAGAAAATGTCCCGCCAAAGAGAATCTTATTTTGATGGATTTATTGTAACATTTTTCAAATAAAAATGCAATAAATTAACATTTGGCAACGAAAACAAACTTATTTTTGCACGTTTGTGCAAAATGTGCAAATACTGTCTCAAATGAAGCGTAAACTGATTTTGATATAGGAAGTTAACAATAAAAATAAAAGGTATAAAACAATATTATTTAACAATTTTTTTACAAAAATATGAATGAAATGGATGAACAGTTATGATACAAAAACACAAACGAACAGTATTTCTAGGAGACAGCATTACAGAAGGATATGGTGTCGCGCGTGGGATGTGCTGGGTCGATGCACTACCGGGAGAAAGTATCAATCATGGAATTAGTGGGGACACTACGGCTGGTATGTTGCGACGTTTTACCGCACATGTTCTGCGTGAGAAACCGGATTATGTGGTGATTATGGGCGGTATCAATGACCTGAGTGAAGGGAGAAGCCTGCAATCTGTGCAGGAAAACCTGCGAGCCATGTATGAAAGGGCAGAAATGAGCGGAATTACTGTCATTCCAGCGGTATGTGTTATGCCTGACTTTGCTATGCTGCTGGAAAATGACTGGGCTGAATTTTATCCTGGAATACAGTCATTGCCGGAAAAGCTGCACGATCTGGCCGATTGGATTCGGGCTTACGCAGTAGAGAATCAGCTCCTATGTTTAGATTTTGCCCAATATTTTCCAAAATATACAGTGGATGAATATTATCGTTATTTTTTTGATGGTGTGCATCCCAATGAACGGGGCCATGCCATTATGAGTGACATTGCAAAACGGCTGTTATACGGTAATACAGAAATTTAACATAGCTTGATACAGATTTTACAGTGTGGCGCTGCGTGATTTTACCTGTTGTTGGTATACTACATACAGATAGCAGGAAAGGAGTATAACAGTATGGAAGATTCTGTTCGAAATTATATTTTATATGATGAGGATGGCAGCATGAAGCTTGCTATACCAACAACGCTGTTTGGCGGATATGATCGGGAACAGACCTGTGAGTTGGTACAGAAGCTGTCCGATTATTATAAAAACCGCATTATGCGGCTGATGGATGATTTAATTGAAAAGGAAAATGAAAACGCCCGTCTTCGTAGTCAGGTATAGCTGAGGATAAAATGCTGTAATCTCCAGCCTTTTGCGGAATCAGGGCATATAAAAAGGATGGCAAAAATCTGCCATCCTTTTTTTCGTGTTATTATTTATGCACCGCTACCGGAGCCTGAACTGCTGCCGGTATCCTCTTTCTGCTTTGATGTATCAGTATTATCGAACACATTTTTATATTGAACAATTTTGTAATCATGCAAGTCAGAAGCTGCCATTTCCAGTGGGACATATACGCCATCCTTGTTCATACAGCCGACAGAAGAAATAACCGGGTACGAATCCATCAGGCTGTAGACATATTCCTGATAATCGCTGAGCTGTGCACCGGCAACATTCATCGTCAGAGGGCCAAGATAGTTAGCGCTGATGCGGCCAATATCGGAATAATCCTCTTCATTGATGTCGTAATTTGCCCAGATAAAGAACGGGACGGTATGCTTATCCAACTCGATTTCTGCCGCGGTTTTGAGAGAACCGTTGGTCAGATGATTATAGAAAGAATTTTCAATGTACGGCATATGATCGCCAAACAGGACAACGATTGTCGGTTCCTCTTGCTCGCTGAAATAAGTAATCAGGCGCTCAATTGCACGGTCAGATTCTTGAATCAGAGAAAGGTACTGTTTGGTATACGGATAAAGGGAATCAAACTCAAATTCTACATTCTCCTCGAAGTTTGCATAGGTTGTATCATAGCCGCAGTGATTCTGCATGGTTACATTGAACATGAAGAACGGATCGTCTGATTCTGCGTTATTCTTTTCATACAGCTCAATAACCTTATCAAAAGAAGAATTATCGCTGACGTAGCGGCGGAGATATTCCGTCGTTTCTTCATCAAAATCATCAATATCAAGAAACGATTCAAAACCGAGCAGCGGATATGCATTTTTACGGTTCCAGCCGGAGCCGTAATATGGATGCATTCCAACGGTGTTATAGCCCTGCTCTGCAAGAACAGAAGCCATAGAGTCAGAGGCCCCATGGATGTATTGCAGCATTGGATAGCTGCCGCCTTTGAAGAAAGCGTAAGAATTACTGGTCAGGAATTCATATTCCGAGTTACAGGTGCCACCGCCAAAAGCCGGGACAACCAGCTGACCGGTTATGGTATTTTCCTGTGCGCTGAGCGAATGCACAAACGGCATAACGTCGTTGGTACTTTCCAGTCCCAGATCACCGAGAATGGACAGGTCAGCAAAGGTTTCGTCCATAATCGCAATGATATTCGGCTGGACAGTTTCTTCATCCGTATTGACCTCTTCTGTCGTAACAGAGGAGAGGATAGTAGATGCTGTTTCTCTGGAATAGTCGGTAGGTTCCTCCACAAACAGGGCGTCCATATTGATAGTAAAGTTCAATGCCATACCGTTCTTGCGGTTGGCAGTGACCTGACGCCAGGTACTGAAATAAAAGTTACCGCTGCCGATGGTACCAAACAGGACAAAGCCAGTAAGAACTGCTGCCGAAAGTGCAAGATTACATGCGCGTGTGCGGATTTTCTGTTTCGGGAAATGTATGAATTTAATCGTAATAATCCACCAGATCAGACAGCCAATGGAACATGCAATGACTTCAGCCGGAATGGTCCAGGTAAAGCCGTTCAGCGCTTCGGCAGCTGTGCCAACAGCATAAAGGTCCCAGGGAACGATTGGTTCGTTGCGGATATGGATAGAATAATGGTTGCAAATGCCAAAGACGAGGAAAACGAAGTTGACAAAAATGATCGTAAAACGGGGGCGTCCGGTAATGGCACGGAACAGCATAAAAATACCATAATAGAACATGATATTTACCCAGAATGCAAGCTGATTTGGCCACAGACATTCACTGTCCGTTCCACCGTATTCCAGAATCTCCACTACAATAAATGTCGCCAGAGGCGTCAGATAAAAGAAGATATTCTGAAGATTGGACGCAAAAAACTTCTTACACGAGCTTAACTTATTTTTCATATAAAAAAGCGCCTCCATTGGACTTAAAACAGGGTTATTATAACGTTTGGTTACAAAAAAGTCAAGGGATGCCGCGGATAACCCGCAGCACCCCTTGTGAAAATGTATAATTTTCAAAAAAACGAATTAGAAGACGTTTATTTATTTAAAAAAAGTTCAGGAAAGCAGCTTTTTGATGCGTGCAACGGCCTCAATGGTATTTTCACGATCACCAAACGCAGTCAAACGGAAAAAGTTTTTGCCGTTTTCACCAAAGCCTGCGCCCGGTGTGCCAACGACATTGGCATTCTCCAGCAGGTAATCAAAGAATTCCCAGGACTCCATACCGTTCGGGCACTTCAGCCAGATATACGGGGAGTTCTTACCGCCAGTATACCAGATACCCAGTTCATCCATCGCTTCTGCCAGAATGCGGGCATTTTCACGGTAATAATCCAGATTTGCCTGAACCTGTTTCATACCTTCTTCGGTGAAGACAGCAGCAGCGCCGCGCTGAACAACATAAGCGACGCCGTTGAACTTGGTAGTCTGACGGCGCAGCCACATCTTGTTCAGGTTCATACCTTCGCGCTCCAACTGAAGCGGAACGATGGTATAGCCGCAGCGAGTGCCGGTGAAGCCTGCGGTCTTGGAGAACGAACAGAACTCAATCGCACAGTCCTTTGCGCCTTCGATTTCATAAATGCTGCGCGGAAGATCCTCCGCGACAAAGCATTCATATGCTGCGTCATACAGGATGACAGCATCGTTTGCCAGAGCATAGTCAACCCATGCTTTCAGACCTGCACGGTCATATGCAGCTCCAGTCGGATTGTTCGGAGAGCACAGGTAGATGATATCAGCCTTTACCTCCGGGTCCGGCAGCGGCAGGAAGCCATTGGATTCATTTGCATTCATGTAAGTAATCTTACGGCCAGCCATAACATTGGTATCAACATATACAGGATAAACCGGATCCGGAACCAGAACAAGGTTGTCCTTGTCGAACAGATCCAGAATATTACCAACATCAGACTTGGCTCCATCGGAAACGAAAATTTCATCCAGCTCCAGCTTGGTATCACGGGTAGCATAGTAAGCCTGAATGGATTCCTTCAGGAAGTCATAGCCCTGTTCCGGACCATAGCCGCGGAAAGAGCTGGACTTGCTCTGCTCATCAACAGCAGCGTGCATTGCATCCACTGCGGCCTGCGGCAGCGGCAGGGTAACGTCGCCAATGCCCAGTCGGATTACCTTCTTATCCGGATTAGCAGCGGTATAATCTGCAACCTTCTTCGCAATGGTAGAGAACAGATAACTCTGCGCGATGTTCGAGAAATTATGATTCATTTTCATAGGTTTCATTGCTCCTTTTCTTAGATGCTGCAATAAACGCCTTGAACAGCGGATGAGCGCGGTTCGGACGCGATTTGAATTCCGGATGGAATTGAACGCCTACATAGAACGGGTGTCCCGGGATCTCTACAGTCTCAACAAGCTCGCCGGATGGAGAGGTACCGGAAATCACCATACCCGCATGTTCAATTTCTTCACGGAACTGATTGTTAAATTCGTAACGGTGACGATGGCGCTCGGAGATACGATCTTCCTGATATGCTTCTGCCATCTGTGTGCCCGGACGAATCTGACATGGATAAGCGCCCAGACGCATAGTGCCGCCCTTTTTGGAAATACCCTGCTGGCTTTCCATCAGGTCAATCACACGATGGGTGCTCTCCGGAGCAAATTCGCCGGAGTTTGCATCCTTATAATTCAGTACATTACGTGCATACGAAATAACTGCGATCTGCATACCGAGGCAGATGCCGAAGTACGGGATATTGCGGATACGACAGAAATTCGCTGCGCATACCATGCCTTCAATACCGCGCTGACCGAAGCCGCCCGGCAGGATAACACCATCGCTACCAGACAACAGCTTGTCTACAGAGGACTCGTTGATTTCCTCGGAATCCACCCAGTCGATTTCAACCTTCACACCGTTTTCAAAGCCACCATGCTGCAATGCTTCTGCAACGGACAGGTAAGCATCGTGCAGACGGACATACTTACCTACCAAAGCGATCTTGACAGTACCCTTGCGGGTGTCAATACGGTCTACCATTTCATACCATTCGCTCATATCGCTCTTACGGCAGGCAAGCGCCAGCTCACGGCATACAATATCACAAAAATGGCTCTGCTCCAGCATCAGCGGTGCCTGATACAGGACCGGCACAGTGCGGTTTTCAATGACACAGTCCGCCTGTACATTACAGAACATGGAAATTTTGCGGCGGATATCATCGGTCAGCGGCTGATCTACACGGCATACGATCATATCCGGCTGGATACCCAGACCGCGCAGCTCCTTGACGGAATGCTGTGTCGGCTTGGACTTCGGTTCATCTGAGCCGGAGATAAACGGCACCAGCGTAACATGGATAAACAGACAATTGCGGCGTCCAACCTCTGTGGATACCTGACGGATTGCCTCAAGGAACGGCTGGGACTCGATGTCACCGGTTGTGCCGCCAATTTCGGTAATAACCACGTCAGCATTGCTCTTTTTGCCAACCGAATAGATGAAGGACTTGATTTCATCGGTGATATGTGGAATAACCTGTACGGTTTCGCCCAGATAGTCACCCTTACGTTCTTTGTTCAGTACATTCCAGTAAACCTTACCGGTAGTGAGATTGGAGAACTTGTTCAGATCCTCATCGATAAAGCGTTCGTAATGTCCGAGATCCAGATCGGTTTCGGCGCCGTCGTCAGTAACATATACCTCGCCATGCTGGAACGGACTCATAGTACCCGGGTCAACGTTAATATATGGGTCAAGCTTCTGTGCGGCGATTTTCAGACCGCGTGCCTTCAAAAGGCGGCCGAGAGACGCTGCGGTAATGCCCTTGCCAAGACCGGAAACAACGCCGCCGGTTACAAAGATATACTTTGTCATATTTCTATGCTCCCTTCAAATACTGTGGTTGCGGGACCGCTGAGGAATACTGCCTCATCGGTATAACAGATCGTCAGATCACCGCCGCGCAGATGGATGGTGATCTCTTCCCCCTTTGGGCAATAGCCGTTCAGAACAGCCGCAACTGCAGCTGCACATGCGCCGGTGCCGCAGGCCCACGTTTCTCCGCTGCCACGTTCCCAAACGCGCATCTGCAGGGTATGATTGTCGATGACACGGATAAATTCAGTGTTGATACGCTCCGGGAACATGACGTGGTTCTCGAAGGACGGACCGATTTGGGGAAGGTCAAGGGTGTTGACATCTGCATCGGTAAATACAACACAATGTGGGTTGCCCATCGAAACGCAGGTGACTGCATACTCTGTGCCATCCACGATGAGCGGCACAGCCACTGCTGTTTCACCTTCATATTTTGTCGGGATTTCCGACGGATTGAGAATAGCTTTGCCCATGTCCACGCGCACGCTGACAACCTTGCCGTTTTCAACCTGTATTTTCAGCAGCTTGATTCCGCTGAGCGTTTCCAGCGTCATCTCCGGCTTGTCAATCATTCCGTGCTCATACATGTACTTGCCGATGCAGCGGGTTGCGTTGCCACACATTTTACCCTCACTGCCGTCCGCATTGAACATACGCATTTTTGCATCTGCAGTTTCAGAAGGGCAGATCAGTACGATGCCATCGCCGCCAATGCCGAAATGGCGGTCAGAAAGGCGGATGGAAAGCGATTCTGGATCAACAACTTCCTGCTCAAAGCAGTTAAAATAGATGTAGTCGTTGCCACAGCCATGCATTTTTGTAAAATTCAGCTTCATTGCGTGTCATCCTCAACTAAAAACTGTAAAATTTGATACAACAGCACCAGTTTTGGTGCATGAAATACATTCAGATCAATTATACCTTGAATAACCATCTATTGCAAGAGCGTAAAATCACAACTTTCGGGGGAAATTGACCATTTCATTTGTCCGGTGGATACAGAGGCAATAGAAGCATACGGGGAATCATGGAAACAAGGGGTGGAAGGAAAATGGAAAAACGGCAGGCTTTCAAAAAGAAATTCTGCCGTTTTACGTAATTTTATGTGAATGAACGGATAATTTCCTCTGCAATGTCGCGTCTGGTTTGGCGGTAGTTCATCGCCTGCTTTTCAATATAGGAATGTGCTTCATCTTCGCTCATGTGTTTTTCTGCAATCAAAAGACATTTCGCACGGTTGATCACGCGCATATCTTCTATGCGCTGACGCAATTTACGGTTTTCCTTTTGCAGTGTGTATACGCGCATACGGGAAGAATTGACCAGATGCAGAGACTGATAGAATATTGGACGGGAAATTGGTTTTGTTATAACAAACACGCCCTCTTGTTCGACACGTTCAGAAACAGAGGGAGCAAGCTCTGCCTTGACAAGCATCAGAACACCGGCAAGTGTGTTCTGACAGGCGTGGACAGCAAAGTCATGACCAAATTCATCCGGAAGCGGTGTATTAATCAGGATTAGATCAACATTGTTCTCAATCAGGAGACGGCGGGCTTCGTTACAGGAAGAAGCGATGAGAATGCGGGCAGGCTGCCATCGACCCGACTGAAGCAAATTTAGAAGCATATCTGCACTTTTTTTTGATGCGGTAATCAATAGAATATTCTCCAAAATGATACCTCCCCTTTCAACCGGTAGGCAGATAGCTGACAGAAATGATGCTGCCAGCATAATTCCGCATGTTAGTACGAATGGAAATAGAGGGAGTCAATCACTGCAGATTTGTCTGAAGCATCGGAATAACGATTCCATTCACTGGTTTTTGCGGAAAGATAAGCTTGAATAATTTTATCCGGGAGAGAGCGCTTGACAAATTCGCTCTTTTTAGCGGCGCGGACTGCTTCTATCAGGGTGCTCGGTAGGGAATCATATTCACGAACCATGGAGGACGGAACGTCGTACAGATTCATATTGCATGGATCGCACAGCTTCAAACCGCGTTCGATACCTTCCATACCAGCACGAAGCAACAGGGAAAAGGCTAAATATGGATTGGCACATGGGTCTGGGGAGCGCAACTCCATGCGCTGATTTACGCCGTGTGCTGCCGGAATGCGAATCAGCTGAGAACGGTTTTGATGACTCCAGGTGATGTAACGCGGCGCTTCATACGTACCAAGACGTTCATACGAATTGACCAGCGGGTCCAGAAATGCAGAGATTTCGTAGCAGCGGGTCAGGATGCCCATGATAAAGCTTTCTGCAATCAGGGAATGCTCGCCATCATCCGAAGCACGGAAGACATTTTCACCATGCTGGAACAGGGACAGATTGATGTGCAGACCATTGCCCGGATGGTCACGGAACAGTTTGGGCATAAAGGATGCATACAGGCCGTTGACAGAAGCCAGTGTTTTGACAACGCCGCGGAAGGTAATCAGGTTATCGGCAGCGGTAACTGCAGAATCATATGCAAAATCAATTTCATTCTGGCCCGGCCCGGTTTCGTGATGGGAAGCCTCTGGGCGGAGGTTCATTTCCTCCAGTGTCAGACAGATTTCACGGCGGACATTTTCTCCCTTATCCAGAGGCGCAATGTCTAAGTACGAGGCATTATCATGCGGAGTTTTGGTTGGAAGGCCGTCCTCATCCTGCTTTAACAGATAAAATTCACATTCTGTGCCGATTTTTGCAGAATAACCCAGCTTTTTCAGGTCTTCCTGCGCCTTACGCAGCACCTGTCTGCCATCCCCTTCAAACGGTGTGCCGTCCGGATATTTGATATCACAGAAAAAGCGAACCACACGTCCATGCGACGGACGCCATGGCAGAACGGAAAGCGTAGCCGGATCGGGGAACAGCAGCAGATCGGATTGATCAATATTCATAAAGCCGCGGATAGAGGAGGCATCAAAGGAAATACCTTCTTCAAAGGCACGGGACAGTTCACGAGGCATGATGGAAATGTTTTTCTGCGTGCCGAAGATATCACAGAACGCCAGACGAATAAATTTCACATCATTCTCTGAGACATACTGCATGACCTCACGGAATGTATAATTGTTCATAAAATCCTCCTAAGCTCCCAAATAAAAAATTGCAAACGGACAGCAGGATGCGTATATGCCTGCTGTCCGTCATTATATCATACATTCAAATGAAAAGAAATCAGTTAAACGTATACATACGCTCGTATGGGCTGTGCGTATTTGGGGTCAGCACATAGAACTTCTCCTTGAGAATGTCATCTGCACTGCCGCCGAAGTTATCACAGTATTCCTCAACAAACTTCCGAATAGAAGCTTTGTCTTCGTCGGTAGCAACGTCAGCCTTGACCTGAATCGGAATATCAGGAGCTTCATCACAGCGGAGGAACATACGTCCGCCGTGCATACCAGTACCGCAGAAGAAGCCAGTCGGTTGCTTGCCGTCACAGCCCTTGCCAAGCACGATAATCACGCCGCCAGCCTGATATTCACCGAGGAAGGAGCCTGCCTTGCCACCAATGACCAGTACCGGAATATGATCTTTGTACTGCTTCATATGAATGCCGGCACGATAGCCTGCGTCACCGCGTACCAGAATCATGCCACCGCGCATACCGTAGCCGGTGGTATCACCGCAATTGCCGTCAATGATGATGGAACCGCTGTTCATGGTATCACCGGTTGCATCCTGGGCGTTGCCGTTGACCAGAATGCTGGAGCCATCCAGATAACAGCCCAGTGCATTGCCCGGGGTGCCGGTAATAATAATGTTTTTGCCCTGTGAGCCGGCAGCAACATAACGCTGACCGATGAGGTTATCCAGAAAAATTTCGGAATCTTCACAATCACGAACCCAGTCATTCAGGGCTTTAAAATGCATGAGATCTACATGGAGTTTCTTCATAATTTGCTTCGTCCTTTCCCTTAGTGCGGCTGTGCGAGCTTCTTCGCACGCGCAGACTTAGCAAATGCCATCAGCTGCGGATGCTCACGAATCAGATCAAAGTTGATGGTATCCAACGGAACCTGATCGCGGATCAGGGAAGTGTAGATACCGCCGCGGTCAACATCACCAATCAGAATAAAGCCTACGAGCTTATTGTCGCGTACAACCAGCTTCTTGTACATGCCATCGGCCTTGGTGATATATGCTTCACCATCATAGCTGCCAGCTGTAATCATGTGCAAGCCGAGGAAGCCGGAAGCATTCATCGGAAATGCGCAATCAAATACCGTGTTGCCGCCTGCCATGTTGATACCGGCCACCTCGCCCTGCTGGTATGCATTCGGCAGGATGGCAAGGATACGGTCAACGTTTGCCGCAATGTCATGAGACACCGTGCAATCGCCGGCCGCGTAAACGTCTGCCACGCTGGTCTGACTGTGGGTATTGACCAGAATACCGCGGTTTACGTCACAGCCGATTTCCTCTGCCAGCTGTGTGTTCGGACGGACGCCGACAGCAACAACCAGAACATCGAAGTCCAGCTCCAGACCGCTCTTGCATACAGCGTGATGCGGTGTTGTAAACTTGGCAACGGAATCGGACAGATAAAATTTCATACCGAGCTGTTCCAGATACTCCTGTAAGAAGGAGGAGCCGTACGCATCCAGTACATTCGGCAGAATACGCGGCGCCATATCGATGATGGTCAGGGATTTGGACAGATGCAGAATACCTTCTGCACACTTCAAACCAATCAAGCCGGCGCCGATAATCAGGACATCCTTATCCTTCTGATCGCCCAGCAGTGTTGCCAGACGATGCGCATCATCCATAGTCATGAAAGCGGTCTGATCTTCTACCGTGTCCAGACCCTCCATCGGCGGAACAAACGGGCGGGAACCGGTGCAGATTGCTACCTTATCATACGAAACTGTCTCGCCGTTTTCCAGAACGACATTTTTTGCATCTTTATCAATTTTGGTGACTGTGCGGCCAAGCATGGTAGTCACATGATTTTTTTCATAAAAATCAGTCGGACGGTAGTTCATTTTTTCTTCCGTGGTCTTGCCCAGCAGCAGATAGGAGATGAGCGGGCGGCCATAGGTGAAATGCGGCTCGCTGGAAATCAGTACGATTTCACCGTCCTGATCTACTGAACGAATACCTTCCACCGTACCGATTGCAGCAGTTGCATTGCCGATAACTACATATTTCAATTTGCTCACCTCTCCTCAAATACGATTGCGTTGTTCGGACATCCTGCGACGCACTGCGGTGTACCGTCAGCGTTTTTGGTGCAAAGCTCGCACTTCTGAACGGCGCCGGATTCCGATGTGCTGATGCAGCCATACGGGCAGGAGAGCACGCAGGTAAAGCAGCCAACGCATTTGTTGGAATCAATGGAGATAACACCGTCTTCAATCGACAAGGCGCCGGAAATACAGCCCTTTACACAGAGCGGGTTGTCACAGTGACGGCAGGAAACAGCGAAATTGATGCTGTCACCTTCTTCGACACGGATACGTGGGAAAATTTCCCTGTCTTTGAGGGCTTTTACCATATCGCGCATACCGGAATTGGCAAAGGCGCAGTTATATTCACAAAGATGGCATCCAAGACACCATTTTTCATTTACGTATACTCGTTTCATACTGATCTGCCTCCCTTATTCGCCAGCGTGCTTGATGCCGAGGATTTCCAGTTCCTTCTCATTCAAACCGATACCACGGAGCATCAGTCTGTTGCCGCGCAGGGCTTCGATGGAATTGATACCCATACCGCCCATCATTTCACGGATTTCATGGCTCCATGCATTGAGGAGGTTTATCAGGCGTTCACTGCCGATATCCGGATTCAGACGCTTTACCAACTCCGGACGCTGGGTTGCAATACCCCAGTTACACTTACCTCTCTGGCAGGTACGGCACAGGTGGCAGCCAAGAGTCAACAGAGCAGATGTTGCGATATAGACTGCATCCGCGCCCAATGCGATTGCCTTGACAATATCAGCGGAGTTGCGGATGGAACCGCCGACGACGATAGAAACATTATCACGGATACCTTCATCACGCAGACGCTGGTCAACAGCGGCCAGCGCCAGTTCAATCGGGATACCGACGTTGTCACGGATACGGGTTGGAGCCGCACCAGTGCCGCCGCGATAGCCGTCAATTGCAATAATGTCGGCACCGGAACGTGCGATACCGGAAGCAATTGCTGCTACGTTGTGTACGGCGGAGATCTTAACGATAACCGGCTTTTTATATGCAGTAGCTTCCTTCAGAGAGAATACCAGCTGGCGCAGGTCTTCGATGGAGTAGATATCATGGTGCGGGGCAGGGGAGATTGCATCGGTGCCTTCCGGAATCATACGGGTACGGGAGATATCTGCTGCAACTTTGGTTCCCGGCAGATGACCGCCGATACCCGGCTTTGCGCCCTGACCGATTTTAATTTCCACTGCGGCGCCTGCGTTCAGGTAATCCTTTTCAACACCAAAACGGCCGGATGCAACCTGTACAATGGTGTTGCCGCCCCACTTGTAAAAGTCCTCGTGCAGACCGCCTTCACCGGTGTTGTAGAAGGTTCCCATTGCTTTGGAAGCACGCGCGAGCGATTCGTGTGCATTGTAGCTGATGGAGCCATAGGACATAGCAGAGAACATGATCGGCACATCCAGACGCAGACGTGGAGTCAGGTTCGGAATGAGCTTGCCGTTTTCATCGCGTTCGATGGTTCCAGGCTTCTTGCCGAGATAGGTGCGGATTTCCATCGGCTCACGCAGCGGGTCAATGGATGGGTTGGTAACCTGGGATGCATTGATCAGAATCTTGTCCCAGTAAATCGGATAGTCCTTCGGGTTACCCATGGAGGACAGCAGCGTACCACCGGATTCTGCCTGGCGGTAAACCTCCTGAATGACCTCGCCGGTCCAGTTGGCATTTTCACGGAACTGGTGGTTGGTCTTGGTAATTTTCAGTGCACGGGTAGGGCACAGGGATACGCAACGATGGCAGCAGACACATTTGCTTTCGTCCGAAACCATCTTCTTTAAATCGTGATCGTAACGATGTACTTCTTCTGAACATTGGCGCTCGCATACCCGACATGCAATGCAGCGATCCGGATTGCGCAGCACCTCAAACTGGGGATATAAATACTCAATAGCCATGATGGATTATTCCTTTCCTTGCGCGTCTTCGTTTAAGGTTACAATGACCGGCTCACCGCCGCGCGGTGCCCAGATCTTATCCAGCTCAGGCTGGATGACGCGGATTGCCGCTTCTTCCGATGCAATGTAAACGTCTTCGCCCTTTTCACCAACAACCATGGAGCGGAGCTTCAGGCGGTCATTCAGGGCCATCACACCGCCGGTAAAGCCAAGCATGATAGAGAACGGGCCGTTGATGAGCAGACCGGCAAATGCGTCGCGGAGATAAGTATACTCAGCCCGCTGCTCCGGCGGCATTTTTTCAATGGTGGACCAGAATGGAGCGGCAACGACATGAGCAGCCTCTTCCAGAGTCAGGCCCTTTCTGCGTACCAGATAATCAAAGATATAGGTAATTGCTTCGGTATCGGTCAGCAGGTCGCATTTATAGCCGTGCATTTCAATAGAACGGCGGTTTGCATCGTAGGACGAGATTTCGCCGTTATGCACGATGGTAAAGTCCAGCATGGCAAACGGATGTGCGCCGCCCCACCAGCCAGGGGTGTTGGTTGGATAACGTCCATGTGCAGTCCAGGAATACGCTTCATATTCTTCCAGACGATAGTACAGGCCTACATCCTCCGGAAAACCGATTGCCTTGAATACGCCGCAGTTCTTGCCGCTGGAGAATACATAGGCGCCCTTATATTTATGGTTAATATTGGTCACACAGCGCACAACGAACTCATCCTCACTCAGCTGGGTTTCAATCAGCTTATAACGGCGTGGGACGACGAAATAACGCCAGATCAGCGGTTCATCTGTAATGGACGGATGCTTTCGGGTTGGGATACGGGACATGGATGCGATTTCAAAGTGCTCGTTCAGGAACTTTTCACAAGCATCCTTTACATTTGGCTCATCATAGAATAGATGGAACGCATAGCAGTCCGCATATTCCGGGTAAATGCCATACGCTGCAAAGCCACCGCCCAGACCATTGGAACGGTCATGCATGACCGAGATGGAACGGATGATTTCAGTGCCGTCGGTACGGCGTCCGTCCTTGTGGAAGATGCCCGAGATCGCACATCCCGAGGGGATATGGTATTGACCCTCTTTTAGCATGATAAATTCCTCCTAAAAAAATTAACCTCACATTATCACATTTATAGTATGATACAAGCAATAAAATAAGAAATATCATCTGATATATGGCAGATGGATCACAGTGAAACTGCATTTTGACACCAAAGGCCGGGATGGTTTACTCCCCGGCCAAATGGCAGAAAAAAGAAAAAACGTCCATTCCAGGGCATATTACTACCAAATTAAGTAATAAACATACTCTGGAATGAACGCCTTTGTTCACTGTACCTATTCTATAATAAATGCAGGAATACGTCAAGCGTCTTGCAAAAAAAACTGACTTATTTTGCGGATTTCATACAACTTGCATAGAAAAGCCGGCGTAAAGGAAGAATCCATGAGTAAAAATAGTAAAAATTGCAAAAAACAGACAAAAACATTGGAAAATTCGGTTGACAGACCCAAAAAGCGGGACTATAATAAACAGCGTAAACAGCAACGGCGCTGTGGATACTCCCTATCCGCGGCGCCTCTTTTGTTATATCCTATAGAGGTAATGAATAATAGTCAATAACAAATGTTTCAAGATACGTGCATGGAGGTGCGTTGTACAATGAGTAATATCCCGGAAATTTTCGGCGAGAACGTATTTAATGAAAACGTTATGCGCGACAAGCTGCCGAAGGAAGTATTCAAGAAGCTGATGAAGACCATCGAGCTTGGAGCTCCGCTTGATGTCAGCATTGCAAACGTTGTCGCTAACGCAATGAAGGATTGGGCAGTAGACAAGGGCGCAACCCACTACACCCATTGGTTCCAGCCGATGACCGGCGTTACCGCAGAAAAGCATGACTCCTTTATCAGCCCAACTGCTGGGGGCAAGGTGATTATGTCCTTCAGCGGCAAGGAACTGATTCAGGGCGAGCCGGATGCTTCATCTTTCCCGTCCGGCGGTCTGCGCGCTACCTTTGAAGCACGTGGTTATACTGCATGGGATCCGAGCTCCTATGCATTCGTTAAGGATGGCACGCTGTATATTCCGACTGCATTCTGCTCCTACACCGGTGAAGTTTTGGATAAGAAGACTCCGCTGCTGCGTTCCATGGATGCCATCAGCAAGCAGGCTTGTCGTGTACTGAACCTGTTCGGTAAGGATGTCAAGCGTGTGACCACTACCGTAGGTCCGGAGCAGGAATACTTCCTTGTTGATAAGAAGTATTATGATGCACGTAAGGACCTGATCTTCTCTGGCCGTACCCTGTTCGGTGCAATGAGCCCGAAGGGTCAGGAAATGGATGACCATTATTTTGGTACCATTAAGCCGCGCGTCGCTTCCTTCATGGCAGATCTGGATGAAGAGCTGTGGAAGTATGGCCTGCTGGCTAAGACCAAGCACAATGAAGTAGCGCCAGCACAGCACGAAGTTGCACCGATTTTCTCTACCACCAACATTGCAACTGATAACAATCAGCTGTTGATGGATATTGCAAAGAAGGTTGCGCTGAAGCATGGTATGGTCTGCCTGTTCCATGAAAAGCCGTTTGATGGTGTGAACGGTTCCGGCAAGCATAACAACTGGTCTATGTCCACCGATGCTGGTGAAAATCTGCTGAATCCGGGCAGCAATCCGAAGGATAATGCACAGTTTATGCTGATTCTGACTGCGGTTATCGCTGCTGTTGATAAGTATGCAAAGCTGATGCGCATTTCTGTCGCTTCTGCTGGCAATGACCATCGTCTGGGCGCAAATGAAGCACCTCCGGCAATTGTTTCTGTATTCCTTGGTGATGAGCTGCAGCGCATTGTGAACGATATTATTGCTGGTCAGGAGACAGCTGGTACCGGCGCTGCTAAGATTGAACTGGGCGTTACCACACTGCCGGTATTCCCGAAGGATAACACAGATCGTAACAGAACTTCTCCGTTTGCTTTCACCGGCAACCGTTTTGAATTCCGTATGCCTGGTTCCTCTCAGAACATCGGATGTATCAATATGATGCTGAACACTGCTGTTGCTGATGTATTCCGCGGCTATGCTGATGAGCTGGAGGGTGCAGAGGATTTCCGCAAGGCACTGAATGCACTGGTTAAGCGTGAATTGACTGCGCATCAGCGTGTTATCTTCAACGGCAATGGCTATGATGACAGCTGGGTAGAAGAGGCTGAGAAGCGCGGTCTGCCGAACCTGCGCAGCACACCGGAGGCGCTGGCATGCTACGATGAGTTCATTGACGTATTTGAGTCCAACGGTGTTCTGAGCGAGACTGAGCTGATGTCCCGTAAGGAAATCCTGCTGGAAGAGTATGCAAAGCTGATTAAGATTGAGTCCCGCACCATGGTTGATATGGCGAAGAAGGATATTATTCCGGCTGTAGCCTCCTATGTCAAGGAGCTGTCTGACATTGCCTGCAACAAGAAGACGCTGGGCATCGACGCTGCGTTGGAAATTCAGGAAATCGAAAAGCTGTCCACTCTGTCTGCTGATGCTTATGCAAAGACGGAAGCTCTGTCTGTTGCAATTGCCGGCGGCAACGACATTGAGGATGTGCAGGAGGCTGCAAACTATCAGCGCGGCACGGTTATTCCGGCAATGGAAGCACTGCGTAAGGTTGCCGATGAGATGGAAATCAACACCGCTGCCAAGTACTGGCCGTTCCCGGCTTATGATAAGCTGCTGTTCGGTGTAAACTCTTAAGCTGATTCAGAATGATCTGAAAACAAATACGTACATTATTTTGACACAAAGGCGTGTATACCAAAACCCGAAAGGGAAGGTATATACGCCTTTTCTTTAATTCTCTATTCTTTCTATGGCACATGCACGGCGTACATGCGCTATGTATGTACCCAATTTCACAAATCATATAAAAAGAGGTAATGTATCAATGGATACCACAAGTATTATGACTGTGTTGGCTGACCATGCCACCGCGATTGACACTTCATGGACACTGCTGGGTGCAGCGCTTGTCTTCTTCATGCAGGCAGGCTTCGCTATGGTAGAAACGGGTTTTACCCGTTCTAAGAACGCTGGCAACATTATTATGAAAAACCTGATGGACTTTTCATTGGGTACTCCGCTTTACTGGTTAATTGGCTTCGGCATTATGTTCGGCGGCTCCAGCGCACTGATCGGCGGATTTGATTTTATGACAAATGGCGGCGAGGGCGGCTATACCACGCTGATTTTCCAGACGGTATTCTGTGCTACTGCTGCAACGATTGTTTCCGGTTCTATGGCGGAGAGAACCAAGTTCTCGGCCTACTGCGTTTATTCTATGGTAATTAGCGCGGTGATTTATCCAATTTCCGGACATTGGATCTGGGGCGGCGGCTGGTTGGCTCAGTTGGGCTTCCATGATTTTGCCGGTTCTACCTGTGTGCATATGGTAGGCGGTGTTGCAGCTTTGATTGGCGCTGCATTCCTTGGTCCGCGTATTGGCAAGTATGATAAGAATGGCAAGGCAAAGGCAATTCCGGGACACTCCCTGACTCTTGGCGCTTTGGGCGTATTTATTCTGTGGTTCTGCTGGTTTGGTTTCAATGGCGCTTCTACAGTTGCGATGACGGATGGCGCTTATGAATCTGCTTCTCTGGTATATGTTACCACGAATATGGCTGCTGCTGTTGCTACCGTTACAACGATGTGCGTTACCTGGATTCGTTACGGCAAGCCGGATGTTTCCATGACCCTGAACGGTTCGCTGGCTGGTCTGGTTGCAATTACGGCCGGTACAGATATGGTAAGCCCGCTGGGTGCAGCAATCATTGGTATCTGTGCAGGCATCGCTGTTGTATTCGGTATTGAATTTGTTGAAAAGGTTCTGAAAATTGATGACCCGGTTGGCGCTTTCGGCGTGCATGGTGTAAACGGTGCGATGGGCACTATCTTGACCGGTCTGTTTTCTGTAGATCAGGGTTTGCTTTACGGTCATGGCGCACATTTCTTCCTGATTCAGTGCCTTGGCGTTGTCAGCGTTATTGCATGGGTTGGCGTTACGATGACAATCGTATTCTGGATTATTAAGCATACCATGGGCCTGCGTGTAAGCGAGGAAGAGGAAATCCGTGGTCTGGATATCATGGAGCATGGTCTGTCTTCTGCATATGCTGACTTCATGCCGATTCCCACTGTCAACGGTTTTTACAAGTCGGATGCAAAGCTGACAGCAGGAGCTCCGGTTTCTGTTGAGGAAGCAATTCCGGCAACAGAAGTACCGTCTACCACAACAGATGGTCATAAGCTGTCTAAGGTAGTTGTTATTTGCAGACAGTCCCGTCTGGAGGTTCTAAAAGATGCTCTGGAGGAAATTGGTGTAGCTGGCTTGACTGTTACCAATGTTCTGGGCTGCGGCGTAGAGAAGGGCGCGACGGAATACTACCGCGGTGTTGCGATGAACGCTACGCTGCATCCGAAGACCAAGGTTGAAATGGTTATCAGCCGTGTTCCAGTCGAAACTGTCGTAGATACCTGCCGTAAGGTTCTGTATACCGGTCATATCGGCGACGGTAAGATCTTCATTTATGATGTTCAGAATGTCATCAAGATTCGTACTGGTGCAGTCGGCTACGACGCATTGCAGTATGAGAAATAAATAATAGCATCCTTCCATCAATCCCTAATACATGTTCACGGGAAAGCCTGTGCTGCTTTGGCGGTGCAGGCTTTTCCATGCTTTACGCAGTTGTATTTACCGTGACATCGTACTATAATAAGTTCATGTGAGCTTACAATGGAGGATTTATAATGAGAAAAGGACAGGCCGGCATCGTGCTGGCGGCAGCGCTGGCGATGCTTCTGACTGGCTGTGGTGGGAAAAAACAACCGGATTATGTTACCCAGGATTTTTATGCCATGGATACGGCAATGCAGATTACAGCTTATGGAGAGAATGCACAGGATGCTGTGAACGAAAGTATTTCATATATCAATATGCTTGAAGCGGATATTTCCCGTACAAGGGAGACAAGCGATATCTATGCCCTGAACCAAGCGGAGGGGAAGCGTACAGAGCTGTCCGAGCAGGCAGCGGATATTTTGCAGGATGCACTTGATTTGGCTGCAAAAACAGAGGGTTTCTTTGATCCAACCATTGCGCCATTATCGGATTTATGGGGCATTGGAACAGATCATGCAGCAGTACCGACACAGGACGAAATTGACACTGTCCTGCCGCTTGTTGATTATACAGCGGTTTCACTGGAGGGGACAACAGCATTGATTCCTGCGGCAGCAGAGGTTGATCTGGGCGGCATTGGTAAGGGCTATGCCGCAGACCACGTTGTAGAAATTTTAAAGCAAAAAAATGTGGACAAGGCCATTGTTGCGCTTGGTGGAAATATTTATGTATTGGGAGAAAAGGAAGTGGATACGCCGTGGACTGTCGGTATTACAGACCCGGATGATCCGTCGAATTATTTCGCAATATTGTCCATTACGGATGTAGCTGTTGTCACAAGCGGAGATTATGAGCGTTATTTTGAAAGCAATGGAAAACGGTATTGTCATATTTTTGATCCGCAAACCGGATATTCTGCAGAAACCGATATCCGTAGCGTGACAGTGGTTTCGCAGGATTCTGCCAGTGCGGACGCCTATTCCACTGCCCTGTTTGTCATGGGCTATGATGCGGCAAGGAGCTTCTGTCAGGAAAATCGTATTGAGGCTGTTTTTATATGCGATGACCATACAGTTCATGTGACAGACGGTCTGAAGGACAGTTTTACGTTGGAAAGCACGGAGTATACCTATGAAGAATAAAGCAAGGCTACCGATGAAATGGGGCGATTTTCTCATATTTATTGTGATTATCGCCGTTGCCTGCGGCATTTGGATACATCTCGCACTGCTTCAGGCAGACCAGACCTATGGCGAAATCTGGCTCGATGGGGAAATGTATCAGCAATTGCGGTTGGGGAATAATACGCAAAAGACTATCCGGCTTGCGGGGAAGGCAACAGATGTCGTTATTGAAATCGACGGCGAATGTATGCGGTTTGTGGAGTCCGAATGTCCGGATCATACCTGTGAGAATACCGGTTGGATATCCCGCGTGGGGCAGACAGCGGTGTGTCTGCCAAACCGTGTCATGATAAAAATTACCGGCAGCACAAAAACAGACGATGCAGTTGATGTCGTGGTACAATGATGGGAGGGATACATATGAGTAAAACAAAGCGGATTGCCCTCTGTGGCATGTTGACCGCACTTGCGCTTGCGCTTTCTCTGGTGGAACGTATGATACCCCTTGAACTGCTGGTTCCAATTCCGGGTATCAAACTCGGGCTGGCAAATGTTGTCACAATGTTTGCGTTGCTTTTTTTGACGCCAAAGGAAGCATATGCTATCCTGTTCTGCCGTATCGTACTCGCATCCTTATTTGCCGGAAGTGTAACACAGCTGTTATTCAGCCTGTTCGGTGGTATGCTGGCGCTCACAACAACATGGCTTTTATTGCATAAGCACGGAAGCTGGTTCTCATTTTATGGAATTAGTGCAGCTTCTGCAGCGATGCATAATTTTGGACAGATTGTTGCCGCTATGCTGGTCATGCAGACAGTAGATGTGATTGCCTATCTGCCATTGCTGTTGGTTTCATCGATACCGATGGGGGTTCTTACCGGTACGATTTTGAATGCTTTGCAGAAGCATATGAAACATCTGCGATTGGCGAAAAAGGGTACGGCTATATAAACAGCGTAATTTTTTCCTGTGATGTATAAAATTTTGCGGATACCGGAAAACTAAAGGCAAAATTCAGCCTTTGGAGGTAATTACGCATGAAAAAAAGAATGGGTACAATGTTCCTGTCCCTCTGCCTGATGGCAGCGCTGCTGGCAGGATGTGGCACAGCAAGTACAAATGACACGGCAACTACCACCGACACCACGACAACAACTGATACAACAACCGATACAACGGATACTGGTTCTGGCTTTGTAGATGGAAATGGAGATGGTATTGTCGGCAATGACGGCACCGGCTATGATGACAATACGACAACCGGCAATGGTACGGATGCAAATGGTACCGTGACCGGCGATGTAGAAAGTGCAGCAGATGATCTTGGACGTGCTGTAGAGGACGGTGTGGATGATGTTGGCGATGCAGTGACCGGAAATGGTGACAATACCAGCGGTATGGGCAACAACACAACAAACGGAACAAGAACCACAAACGAGACAACAACCACAAACAGATAAAGAAAAGCCCGTGTTTTATGCAAACACGGGCTTTCGTATACTTATTATGGATTTTTTCAGCTTTCACCAAGAGAGCATTTGTAGCCGTTGCTTTCAATTGCATCCAAAAGCGCCTGTCCCTGCTCCTGTCCACCTACCTCGCAGACAACATGGACGATCGCTTCATCGATATCCAGATTTGCACTAACGCGGTCATGCTGGAACCGGATAATGTTCGCATTCTGAGAAGCAATAATGCCCGCCAGACGCTCCAGTGAACCCGGTACATCCGGCATAATAATAGAGAACTTCATATGGCGGCAGCGGGTAACCAGACCCTTTTCAACAACACGATGGATAAAGCTTACATCAATATTACCACCGGACAGCAGGCATACCACCTTCTTACCGGAGAAATCACGCTTGCCGGACAGCAGAGCTGCCAGAGAAGATGCACCAGCCGGTTCTACAACCTGCTTGGTACGCTCCAAAAGCAGCAGGATGGTAGAAGCGATTTCGTCATCGGAAACGGTCATCATGTCATCAACAAATGCATTGATATGTTCCATGGTCTTGGAGCCAGGGCATTTTACTGCGATACCATCTGCAATGGTATGAACGGAATCACTTGCATGGATGCTATCCTGATGATAGGATTGCGCAATTGCCGGAGCGCCTTCTGCCTGTACGCCGATAACCTGAATACGTGGATTGATCTGCTTCACACATGCTGCAACACCGGATAACAGTCCGCCGCCGCCTGCCGGCACGAGAATGACATCGACAGCCGGAAGATCACGCAGGATTTCCAAACCGATGGTACCCTGACCTGCCATAACATCCTCATCGTCAAACGGGTGGATGAAAGTAGCGCCGGTTTCCTCCACGATTTCCATTGCCTTTGCATAGGCATCATCATAGCAGGAACCGGACAGGACAACATTGGCACCATAGCCCTGCGTTGCGGATACCTTTGCAATCGGTGTGGAGCGCGGCATACAGATGGTGGACGGAATACCGATTTTATTTGCGGCAAAGGCAACGCCTTGCGCATGATTGCCCGCAGAAGAGGCGATAACAGATGTCAGCCCACCGGCCTCATACAGCTTCATAATCTTGTTGTATGCACCGCGCACTTTAAAAGAGCCGGTCTTTTGCTGGTTTTCACACTTGAGATATACTTCCGCGCCTGTCATGCCGGAAAATGTCGTAGAAGAGGACAATGGAATATAATGTACAACAGGCTGCAAACGCTGCGCAGCCTCATCAATATCCTTGATACTAATCATGGTATGGTTCCTCCAATTGGATAGATTTTAAGACGGTTATTATTGTAGCATCGTGCAAAAGAGATTGCAAGGCTTATCATACTGGTTCAAACACAATAATGCCGCGGTCAATCAGCTCGGATGTGCCGTGCGGGCCTTGCTTGACACGTGCAGGGCGAAAATTAACCATTTCAACGTCATAGGCCAGTGCAATTTCCCGTTTGCCCGTGCCGACATGGCAGAAATCAAATGCCATGGCAATTCCGGCAATTTCCCCCATACGGAGCAATACGCCATGGTCTACGGAAGTCGAATGGAAGCGAACCGGATTGAGCCAGATGTATGCATCGCCCAGCAGGACAAACATATCAGAAGAGATATCAGAGCCGCGGGAGAAAATACAGTAGCCAAAGCCGGAGCTGCCGAAGTTGCACGGGATAAATTTTTCCCTGTGTATGCGCCAATAGTCACCGTTATAGACGTCAAACGGCTGCGTAGGCTGTGTAGGAGCTACTGGTGTAGGAGCCGTTGGCGGTCTGGACGGTGGCAGTGCATCGACATCGAAGAACCGCGACTGTTTGTTTCCTGACGGGCGGGCCGTGGAAGACGCAGCAGAGGAATGGGATGCAGATTTGGCAGGCCTTGCAGGCGTTGAGGCTGTGGCCCGTTTGGGCGGAGCAGCGGATGGAGCCTTTGGTTTTTGAGCCGGACGCTTGGGAGCAGAGGTTGTCTGCTGTTTGTGCGCGCGCGATACATTGGTATTGTTGCGTAGCATAGACCGCTGCACGGTACGTAGTGCGATATTAGACGAACGCAATGCTGCAAGTGCCAACAGATTGCTGGTTGTGCCGAGCAGCATGGCAAGAATAACCCAGATGGGTGGATATGGATTGGAGACAGTGACAGAGGCTGTTTCCATGCTTGAGCCGCTGCTCGGTGTGGATTCTGTGCTGCTGCTATTGGATTTGATTTGTGATGGCTTTTTCTTTGATAGCTTGGTTGAAAATACGTTGGAATCATCGCTCCAGCCTGCAATAACATCTGTAAAGCCGTACAGATTGCCGCTGTAGGTATAGCAGCGTGTACCGTCAAAAAGCACCAGCCCGTCGCGGAAGACACATAATGTATATGTTACGTTGTTTTTCAGTTGATAATCTACGCCAAATTTCTTGTATTCTGAGCCGTCATACCGCATGACAGCAAGATCACCGGCGTCCATGTACAAATAAACATTCTGACTTTGCGGCAGGATGATGCGACATAGTGCGCCGTTTTTCCCGGCTGTCGGATTGGAAACGGTAAACTCGCATACAACGGCATCGTCTTCGGCAGCCGCTTGTGTGTATGCCTTGTACTGTGCCTGATAGGCAACCTCTGAGCCGTTGATGTCGACAGAGCCCATCCGCGCTGCGGATGCGGGTATGCCGGCAAGTAGAAGACAGGCACAGAAAATTGTGATTATGCGTGTAATCCACCGGATTGTAGATGCTCGTTGTTTTTTTGAACTCAAAATCATGTCCCCTCACAGTTCCCCAGTTTTCTATATGCATGTAGGATTATGCAGAAAAATGTCGATACATTTTATTATAACGGGAATGGAGAAGAATAACAATCATTATTCTATTTTCCTTTGGAGGAAAATGGAAGCAAGAAGATAATCCGGTTGTATTTCCCGTTTTTCCCTGCTATAATGTATCATAGAAAAATATTCAAAAGAAATGAGGTTTTTCCGATGGCACATTATGATCTGAACACATCGCAGCTGCGCGAGTATGTCGGCGTGCTGAAGGCAGGAGATACTGTATCTCTGACCGGAACCGTCTATACCGCACGTGATGCTGCACACAAAAAGATTCTTGCGGCGCTGGATGCCGGAGAGCAGGTGCCTTTTGATATTCAGGATTCCGTTGTATATTATGCAGGTCCAACTCCTGCAAAGCCAGGACAGGTAATCGGTGCGTGCGGCCCAACCACATCCGGTCGTATGGACCCGTTTTCCCCGACATTGATTGAAAAGGGCCAGGTATGCATGATCGGAAAGGGCGTCCGCAATCAGACTGTACATGATGCCATGCAGAAATATGGATGTGTTTATATGGTAGCAATCGGTGGTGCAGGCGCAGTGATCGCAGATTCCGTGCGTTCGCTTGATGTTGTGGCGTATGAGGAGCTGGGGTGCGAATCCGTCAAGCGCTTGATGGTAGAGAATTTTCCGGCTATTGTTGCCATGGATGCACAGGGTGGAAGCCTGTATGCTACGGGTATTGCACAGTTTCGTTCGGCAGAATAAAGCGGATATTTCTGTATTTCTGAACGAGTTCCGGCGGAAGAGATTGCAGATGAGAGCAAGGTAATACCGATACAGAAATATTGGCGCTGCTTTGCCTGTTTTTTAACATATGGAGAGAGGATTTTCTTAACTGGAGATTGCTGCTGATAGGAATGATGATATTTCTCATAGAGATACAAAGCAATCGAACATTTCCGAAATTATCAGCATTGGCATAAAAACTAAAATTTTCACACAAAAATTATACAAAATGCACATGAAAAATGGCGTTTTTTTGCTTTTGAGACAGCATTTCAACAAAAAGCCAAAAACAACTCATCAAAGGCTACACAACATGTCATCATCTGTACTGACATGGGCTGGGTATCGCTTGTTTGACATTGATGCGTTGTTACGATACAATACATTTTGTTAAGAATACGACAAACTTTCATTATTGCTGGGAAAGGGAGAAGTGTCCATGAGAAGTTTTGAAACTGATGTACAGTTAATTAAATATAAAGTGCTCCGGGCTGTTGCAGAACATGCATTAAATGAAAAAATGGAGGATGTTTATTATTCCGTTCCGCATGAGGTTATTCCGGGAAAGAAACCAACCATGCGCTGCTGTGTATATAAGGAACGTGCCATTGTCGGTGAACGTGTACATAATGCACTCGGCGGTGAGCAGGGAAGTAATGTCATTCAGGTTATTGATATTGCATGCGACGAATGTCCGGTTGACCGCTATACGGTCAGCAATTCTTGCCGCGGATGTCTGGCACATCGCTGTATGAAGGTATGCCCGCGCAATGCAATCTCAAAGGGCAGAGACGGCAAGGCGGAAATTGATCCGGAAAAGTGCATCCACTGTGGACGCTGTGCAAAGGTATGTCCGTATGGTGCGATTACCGAAAATGTACGTCCGTGCGAGCGCAGCTGCAAGGTTGGCGCAATTAAGATGAATGACCAGCAGAAGGCTGAAATCAATTATGATAAGTGCATCAACTGTGGCGCATGTGTTAGCCAGTGCCCGTTTGGTGCGGTTGTCGACAATTCCTATATTGTTGATGCCATCAATCTGATCAAGCAGGCGGACCACCGCGGCTACTATACCGTAGCAATTGTGGCGCCGGCAATCGCCTCCCAGTTCCAAGGGGCGTCTCTGGGGCAGGTAAAGCAGGCGCTGCGTAATCTGGGCTTCCATGATGTTGTTGAGGCAGCGCTGGGTGCGGATATGGTTGCAAAGAAGGAAACACAGGAGCTGGCGGAAAAGGGCTTTTTGACGTCTTCCTGTTGTCCGGCGTTTGTACGCTATATCAAGCAGCATGTACCGGAAATGGCGGAGCATATTTCCCATAATCTGTCTCCAATGGCGGAGATTGGCAGATACGTCAAGGAAAACAGCGCATGGCCGATCAAAACCATCTTTATTGGGCCGTGCACCGCAAAGAAGTATGAGCAGAAGCTGGACACTGTAAGACCATGGATTGACTGTGTTATCACCTTTGAGGAGATGCAGGCGCTGCTGGATGCTGCCGGATTCCCGCCGGAAGAGCAGGATGATATGCCAATGACAGATGCATCCTATTATGGACGTGTTTTTGCACGTTCTGGCGGTCTGACGGAAGCTGTTGTACAGAGTGCAAAGGAACAGAATGTAGACTTCCAGCCAAAAGCTGCTGTTTGTAGCGGTATCGAACAGTGCAAGGTTGCATTGCTCAAGGCGAAGATGGGACGTTTGGCAGAAAACTTTATTGAAGGCATGGCGTGTGAAGGCGGTTGCATCAATGGTGCAGGTGTGATCAACCATTCCCCGAAGGATAAGCTTTCTGTTGACAATTATGCAAAGAGCAGCCAGAAGGAAACCATCAATATGTCCATCGGAAGCTACGAAACCAAGTTCTGATGACAAAAATTGTATATTGTGCCGCCGGAGGATTGCCCTTCGGCGGTTTTTTTGTGTTACCGCCGATGTTTTTGTTGTGTTGAAGAAGCTGTCCTGCGCATAGGATGGGGAAGATACACGCTTAAAGGAGGAAAAACCTATGCCAACGGTATTTCTCAGCCCGTCCACACAGGAATTCAATCCATTTTACGATGGTATGGGCAGTGAAGAATATTATATGAATCTAATTGCGGATGCCATGGTACCATATCTGGAGGCATCCGGTATTACTGTCGTGCGCAATACAACGGAGGACACAGCCTTGACCAGCGCGCAGAAATCCAATGCAGCGAATGCGGATTTTCATCTTGCGATCCATTCCAATGCAGCGCCGGAAAGCCTTGCAGGGCAACTGCGAGGGACAGATGTATATTACTATACCGGAAGTACGCAGGGACAACGGGCCGCTGAAATATTTGCCAACAATTTCAGCCTGATTTCACCAACGCCGCAACTGGTGGACACCATTCCGACAACACGGCTGGCAGAGCTGCGGCGGACAGCGGCGCCGGCAATCCTGATTGAAGTTGCGTATCACGACAATCCAGATGACGCAAACTGGATTCGGGCGAATATTCGGGATATTGCCAGAAATCTGGCGGTTTCGACAGCGGACTATTTTGGGGTGCCGTTCCGGCAGCCGTAAGGATGGTGATGGGCATTGCGAAAACCAAAAAAAGGGCAATGGCGTTGGGAAGCTGTGTTTCTTACCGGACTGGTACTGTTTGCTATGCTTGGTGCCAGTGTGGAGCGTCAGATGGTGCGGGAAACCTCGGCGCAGGATACAGCTATTTTACTCCCAGTGGCAATGTACCACAGCGTGACAGATGAAGGAGAATCACCTGGAGCATATGTGATTTCTCCGACTATGCTGGAGCGCGATTTACAATATTTGTCTGACCGCGGCTATGAAACGGTGACAATATCCGATTTGGTTTCGTATGTCGAGGATGGAACATCGTTACCGAAAAAGCCGGTGATGCTTACTTTTGATGACGGCTATTATAATAATTACTGCAATGCCTATCCATTATTGCAGAAATATGATATGCAGGCTGTATTATCGCCGGTAGGAACACTGGTGGAACAATTTTCCAATACCGATGATGAACAGGAGCATGAGGCGTGGTCTTATTGTACCGGAGAGGAACTGAAGGAAATGGTAGCCTCCGGCGTAATAGAAATACAGAACCATTCCTATGACTTTCATGACCTGAAGCCACGGCGCGGCTGCCTGCCTGTGCAGGGAGAGGATAAGTCTGTTTACCATGATATCTTTTTTGAGGATACCCGTCGGGCACAGCAGCTGTTTGCTTCATTGGGGATTCCAGAGCCGATCTGCTATACGTATCCGTATGGCGCACGAAATGACGAGACCGACGCAGTGGTGGAAGAATACGGCTTTGCAGCGTCTCTGAGCTGTGAAGAGGGCATCGCCTGTATTGTACGTGATCCGGCATGTCTGAAGGATATCCGACGGTATAATCGGGATGGACGTCTCAGCAGTGAACAGTTTTGGCAAAAGCTTCTGGAACAGACTGGGGAGGTGGAATGATATGCAGGATTTATCGCATGGACCGTGCTGCCGTATTGTTGACCTGCGGTGCAAGGAGGTTATCAGCATTTGCGACGGCAGCCGCCTTGGCTATGTCAACGATGTGGAGATCGACACCTGCACGGGACGCTTGGTAGCGATTGTTGTTCCGGGCAGACCCAGACTTGGCCTGTTGGGGAGGCGGGAGGATTTTGTGATCCCGTGGGATGCGATCCGTCGAATTGGGGATGATATTATTCTAACCAGTTTTTCTCCAAGAGACAGATGCGAACGGAAAGAGCATGGAAGGGAATCTTTTTTTAAAAAATAAAAAATTTTCCTTGCGTTTGCTGATTGTATATGATAAAATCATCTGGTATGAAAAATACACACACATCGCGTAAAGCGGCGTGGTGCCCTGTAGGCATAGAATACAGGGTCGCTGCCAAATGGAACGATGTGGAGGAAAAACTAAGGAGGACATTTCAATGTCAGTTATTTCTATGAAGCAGCTGCTGGAAGCAGGCGTGCACTTTGGTCATCAGACCAGAAGATGGAACCCGAAAATGGCACAGTACATTTTCACTGAGAGAAACGGTATCTACATTATCGATCTGCAGAAGACCGTTAAGAAGCTGGAAGAAGCTTACTTCTTCGTACGTGATACCGCTGCCGCTGGCGAATCTATCCTGTTCGTTGGTACTAAGAAGCAGGCGCAGGACGCAATCCGCGAGGAGGCCGAGCGCGCTGGTATGTACTATGTAAACGCTAGATGGCTGGGCGGTATGCTGACCAACTTTACCACCATGCGTACCCGTATCGCTCGTCTGAACCAGCTGAAGAAGATGCAGGAAGACGGCACCTTTGATCTGCTGCCGAAGAAGGAAGTTATCAAGCTGCAGCTGGAGATTGCCAAGCTGGAGAAGTATCTGGGCGGCGTGAAGGACATGAAGAAGCTGCCGGGCGCTATGTTCGTTGTCGATCCGCGCAAGGAAAAGAATGCGATTGCTGAGGCTCGTAAGCTGAAGATTCCGGTAGTAGCTATCGTTGATACCAACTGTGATCCGGACGAAGTTGACTATGTAATCCCGGGCAACGATGACGCAATCCGTGCGATCAAGCTGATCTCTTCCACCATGGCTAACGCTGTTCTGGAAGGCAAGCAGGGTGAACAGCTCGCTTCCGAAGAAGTAGAGGAAAAGGCTGCTGAATAAGCTTTGAAATGATATCAGGAAAAGCCCGCCGTGTTGATCGGGCGGGCTTTTTTCACAAAAAACGGAATATAAACTAGGGAGGATTCACATCATGGCATTTACTGCAAAGGATGTTAAGGCTCTGCGTGAGCAGACCAATGTTGGTATGATGGATTGCAAGAAGGCGCTGCAGGAAGCTGACGGCGACTTCGACAAGGCAGTTGAAATTCTGCGTGAGAAGGGTCTGGCTAAGGCTGCTAAGAAGGCAAGCCGTATCGCTGCTGAAGGCATTGTAACCATCGAAGTATGCAACGAGTGCGGCGCTGCTGCAATTGTTGAAGTTAACTCTGAGACTGACTTCGTTGCTAAGAACGCTGATTTCCAGAAGTTTGCTTCTGATGTAGCTAAAGTAGTTATCGCTGAAAATCCGGCAGACGTGGATGCACTGAAGGCTTGCAAGATGGGTGATACTGATGTTGCAGGCGCACTGCAGGACAAGGTTCTGACTATCGGTGAGAACCTGCAGATCCGTCGTTTTGAGCGTTATGACGAGACAACTGTAAACGTTGGCTACACCCATATGGGCGGTGTTATCGGTGTTCTGGTAGCGCTGGAAGTATCTGATGACATTAAGGGTAATCCGACTGTTGCTGAACTGGGCAAGGATATCGGCATGCAGGCAGCTGCAATGCGTCCGCTGTTCATGGACAAGTCTGATGTAGATCAGGCTACACTGGACAGAGAGAAGGAAATCCTGCTGGCACAGGCTATGGAAGAGAACAAGACCGCTGCTAAGCCGAAGCCGCAGAACATCATCGAGAAGATGGTTATGGGCCGTATCGGCAAGTACTACGAGGAGAACTGCCTCCTGCAGCAGGCTTTTGTTAAGGAGAACAAGGTCTCTGTTGAGAAGCATATCGCTGCTGTAGCAAAGGAACTGGGCGGCTCCATCAAGCTGGTTAAGTACACCCGTTACGAAAAGGGCGAAGGCATCGAGAAGAAGCAGGACGACTTCGCAGCAGAAGTTGCTTCCATGACCAAGTAATTATATATTACGAAATAACATGCGGCCTCCTGCCGGTGTGCAGGAGGCTGTTTTACAAAGCTGGTAATTTAGTCGGTTACAGTTTAATCTACAAAAGTATCGCGTTGAAAGGACAAGTATTATGGCACCACAGAAGGGCAATTTGATGACATACCGCAAGGATATTCAGGTTGTAGATGCAACCATCCGTGACGGCGGTCTGTGCAATAATTTTTATTTTGGCGATGATTTCATCCGTGACCTGTATCAGACCAATCTGGATGCAGGTGTGGATTATATGGAATTTGGTTATAAGGCATCCAAGGATTTGTTCGATCCGTCAGAGTTCGGTAAATGGAAGTTCTGCGATGATCAGGACATTTATGATGTTGTCGGTGAAAATGATACCGATATGAAAATTGCAGTTATGGCTGACGTTGGCCGTACCAACTATAAGCGTGATATTGTGGAACGCAGCAACAGCCCGGTTGACTTGGTTCGTGTTGCAACCTATATCAATACGATGCCATCAGCGATTGAAATGATTGAGCATTGTGCAAAAATGGGTTATGAAACAACCTGCAACATCATGGCAGTTTCCAAGGCGCATAAGGAAGACCTGTTGAAAGCGCTGGATATGATCGGTCAAAGCCCGGCAAATGCGGTTTATCTGGTTGATAGTTACGGCTCCCTATATCCGGAGGAAATCCGTAGCCTGTCCGAAATGTACATGGAGCAGATGGACAAGTATGGCAAAAAGGTTGGTATCCATGCACATAATAACCAGATGCTTGCTTTTGCAAATACCATTGATGCGTGTGCAGTTGGTGTCAGCATGTTGGATGCAACCATGAACGGTATGGGACGCGGTGCGGGCAACTGTATGCTGGAGCAGCTGCTTGGCTTCCTGAAGAATCCGAAGTACCATCTGCCGCCGGTTCTGCGCTTTGTGGAAACGCATATGGACAAGCTGCGTGAGGAAGGTATCCAGTGGGGGTATAACACTGCTTACCTGCTGACTGGACGTTTGAATATGCATCCGCGTTCTGCAATCAGCTTTACCAAGGATAGACGGCATGATTATGCGCGTTTCTATCTCGATCTGGATCAGGAATAACAGCTTCATATTGTTTGATACGCCGTACAGGGATATGCTGTGCGGCGTATTTTTTATGCAATAGATGGTGCAGCATGTCTGCATGATGGAAACATGCAAAGTATAGACAGTCCGGTATGTTTTTGCGTATTGTGCAAATTAGTGAAAAATAATTTATTTAAAAAACATGTATTGTGCAAAAGGGCAATATGTTGTATAATATTGAATATTATAAGGGGTGGATGGCACATGATTTGTGCAGCTGATAAACAAAGGGAGAGGATATAACATGACTTTGCGGAATCTGCGGATTTTTCTTGCGGTTGCTGATTGTGGAAGCATGAGCGAAGCTGCTAAGAAGATGCATATAGCGCAGCCGTCTGTCAGTGGGACAATTGGCGAAATTGAAGAGCAATATGGCGTGCGGTTGTTTGAGCGTTTGGGACGCCGTTTATACATTACACCAACCGGTACGCAGCTTCGGGAATATGCAAGGCATATTCTATCTATGTATGATGCTATGGAGCAGCGGTTAAAAAATGCGGATGAAACCGATTTGCTGCGTGTAGGTGCAACGGTTACCGTTGGCACGTGTGTCATTGGCGACGCATTGAAGCGGTATATGCAGGAAACAAACAACCCCGCGCCGCAGGTTGTCGTAGATAATACGCATGTCATTGAACAGATGTTGCTCAAAAGCGAGCTGGATGTTGCTATTGTGGAAGGAAAAGTTTCCAGCCCGGATCTGATAACCCAATTCATGATGAATGATCCGATGGCGCTGGTTTGCGCACCGGATAACAATCCGTTTGGAAGTAGGAGGGCTGTTCATTTAGCGGATTTAGCGGAGATACCGTTTATTTTGCGTGAAAAGGGAAGCGGTACTCGTGAGGTTTTTGAAAGTGCAATGCCACGGCTGAATATCCAGTGGGTTTGCAATAACAGTGAAGCAATTTTGCGTGGTACGGAAATGGGCTTTGGTATGACGGTAATTTCACGGCGGTTGGCATCGGAACGTCTTCATTCTGGCTCTCTGGTGGAGATCCGTGTGACCGATGCGTCATTGGAACGCCAGTTCGCTATCGTATGGCATAAAAATAAATATCTTGGTACAAGCCTGCAGCAGTTTATTGATATCTGTGCACAGTATGGCAGGAGTATCGGAGAATAAAGGCAGATGAAAAGGCTTCCCGCACAGGGGAAGCCTTTTTGTGTGCTATATGGTCAGATGTGCGCTTCAATGGCATCGTTCAAGGTCTGAATTGCCTTGATGCGTCCGAACTTCTTATCCTGTGATTCAATGATTGTCCAAGGAGCATACTCTGTAGAGGTCAGGCGGATCATATCGTTGACAGCGGTTTCATATTGATCCCACTTTTCGCGGTTACGCCAGTCTTCCTCTGTAATTTTCCACTGCTTTTCCGGTGTATTTTGACGCTCAGTGAAGCGGCGGAGCTGTTCATCTGAATCAATATGCAGCCAGAACTTAATAAGGACTGCGCCCCATTTTTGCAGTTCATATTCAAATTCATTCAACTCCTGATAGGCACGCTTCCATGCATCCTCCGAGCAGAAGCCTTCCAGACGCTCTACCATGACGCGGCCATACCAAGTGCGGTCAAATACAGTTATATGACCGTCCTTCGGCAGATTCTGCCAGAAGCGCCACAGATGGTTATGCGCCTTTTCAATCGGTGTCGGAGAGGCAATTGGAACAACCTCATAACCCCGGGGATCCAATGCCGAAGTCAGACGCTTGATATTGCCGCCCTTTCCGGCAGCATCCCAGCCCTCATAGGCGATGATAATCGGGATACGTTCACGGTAAATGATATTGTGCAGTTTGGACAGCTTCCGCTGTTCCTTTTTCAGCAGGGTACGATAGGTATCATCCTCAATGCGGCGATATAGCGGGATATCGGCGAGCTTAGGCTGCTTTACCAGCTGGAAGCTATGCACCTGTGCATGGTATTCCGATGGAACGATAACTTTCTTTTCATCCAGCGCGGAACGAATAGAATCCACAATGATTTGATAAATTTCGTTCATCGCACTGCGGCGTTCCATTGCGCTGATGATATGCCATGGAGCAAAAACCGTGTTGGTCTTTTCCAGCATTTCGTCGTATACACGATAATATTCCTTATAGTGCTTATTGCGGAATTTATCCCGCTCTGTTACACGCCATTTGGTATTTTTATTGCTCATCAGCTTGGCATGACGTTTTGCCTGTTCCTTCGCTGAGATATGCAGGAAAAATTTGATAATCAGGTAACCATCCTGGGACAGCTGACGTTCAAACGTGTTGATGCTGTCCATGCGGCTGTAAGCCTCTTCCGTGCTTAAATCCTTCTCAATACGGGCGCGTGAAACCTCAGGATACCAGCTTTCATCGAAAATTGCCATCTTTCCGCGTTCCGGTGTCCTGCACCAGTGGCGCCATAGGAATGGATAACGCTGTTCCTCAGGAGTTGGATCCTTGGTGTTGTATACCTTGAAGAAGCGCGGATCAAGGGTTTGGATCATATTGGCAATCATACTGCCTTTACCGGACGAATCCCAGCCCTCAAACAATACAATGACAGGCAGCTTGTTTTCCTTCATGCGATGCTGCAGGCTGGCGAGCTCTCCACGTACTTCGCGGGTTTCCAAACGATATTCCACATCCGTCATGCGGCGGCTAAAATCAATATTGTTTAACATAACATGCCCTCCTTGTACTGAAAAATAACAAATATATTATAAATATTATACCATAAATATGGGAGAAAATCTGTTAAAATATGTACAAAATGACGAGAAGGTTTTGTACATAATGATAAATGATACGCAAACCTGACAGAAATTTTCGGATATACTTGACAACGTGACCTCGTAACTGATATTATAAAGATAATAAAAATGATTATTACTTTTATTATATGGAAAGAGGTGACCGGATGAAGTATTCAAGGCAAAGAGAATTGATTCGTGAAGTATTAGAGCAATCCGATGGTCATCCGACAGCTGATGCCGTATATCAGGAGGTTCGGAAGAAGGAGCCAACAATCAGTTTGGCCACGGTTTACCGCAATATCAATCAGCTTGCCGACAATAAAATGATTCGGCGCGTTGTTGTTCCGGGAGATTCGGATCATTTTGATCACACATTGGCGTATCATGAGCATATGATCTGTACACAATGCGGCTGTGTCGTGGATATCTGGCCGGAGAAGCCTTTGCGTGAACAGCTTAGATGCATGTCTGATGCGGAGATCACTGGCTATGATTTGGTCTTGTATGGACTCTGTCGTGATTGTGCAAAGCAGGCAACTATTGAGTGAGGGTGCATGGTGCACCGTGGAAAGGATGTGTCGTGATGGAACTGAAGGGTTCAAGAACAGAAGCGAATCTCGCTGCGGCATTTGCTGGCGAGACACAGGCAAGAAGTAAGTACACCTATTATGCTTCCAAGGCAAAGAAGGATGGCTATGAGCAGATCGCTGCACTGTTTCTGGAAACTGCGGAAAACGAGAAGGAACATGCAAAAATCTGGTTCAAGCTGCTGCACGGTGGACAGATTCCGGATACGGAAACCAATCTGAAGGACGCTGCAGCAGGCGAGAACTACGAATGGACTGATATGTACGCGACATTTGCAAAGGAAGCGCGAGAAGAAGGATTTGACCACATCGCATTCCTGTTCGAGCAGGTTGCTGCAATTGAAAAGGAGCATGAGCAGCGTTATCTGAAGCTGTTGGAAAACGTTGAGAACGGCCTTGTATTCTCCAGAGAGGGTGACACCATCTGGAAGTGCCGCAATTGTGGTCACATCGTCGTTGGAAAGACAGCACCGGATATCTGCCCGGTATGTGCTCATCCGAAGGCATATTTTGAGATCAAAGCAGAAAACTATTAATTTTTCCGGCGGAAGCGGTGAGCTTCCGCCGCTTTATTGTAGAATACCACCTGCTATGCAGGTGGTTGAAAAAAGCTTATAGCTATG
>JAUNGQ010000014.1 GCA_030524285.1 Eubacteriales bacterium | reverse complement strand
CTCCCTCAGTCAGCTTCGCTGACAGCTCCCTCCTCTGAGGGAGCCTGAGAACCGGAGTTTTAAATATATGCATCAAAGCCTCCCTCTTCGAGGGAGGTGGCACGGCGTATGCCGTGACGAAGGGAGTTTAAAACGTAACGCTTGTCGTATCAACTGCAACAGTTATGCAGAGGACGAATGAGATAGAACTCCCTCAGTCAGCTTCGCTGACAGCTCCCTCCTCTGAGGGAGCCTGAGAACCGGAGTTTTAAATATATGCATCAAAGCCTCCCTCTTCGAGGGAGGTGGCACGGCGTATGCCGTGACGAAGGGAGTTTAAAACGTAACGCTTGTCGTATCAACTGCAACAGTTATGCAGAGGACGAATGAGATAGAACTCCCTCAGTCAGCTTCGCTGACAGCTCCCTCCTCTGAGGGAGCCTGAGAACCGGGTTGTTCAACTTTTCTGAATGATATCATTTTATTGCCTAAATTCTACATATTTGTAGCATGATTTCCACCATTTGTCAAACTCTGCTGGATATAATATCTTGAGAAGATGAATTTTGATATATAACAAGATTTTTCAAATAACATATTTTGTTGGACTATTCGACAATAAAAGCGTAATTTTCTTGACTGTTTATTTCTGTTCATCGTCTACAATATGTATAGTCAGGTGGTGATGAATCATGGAAGCAGATTTTATTCGCAATAGAATTACGCAACTACGTTTACAAAAAGGTGTATCCGAATATAAAATGAGCTTTGATCTTGGTCATAGCCGTAGTTATATCTACAATATTTCATCAGGAAAGTCACTTCCACCGATGCGTGAATTTTTGCAGATATGCGATTACTTGGGTGTTACTCCAAGTGAATTTTTTGATGATTCATCGGAAAATCCGGCACTGCTTCAAGTGGCGATGAATGAATTGAAAAAGCTAAATGAGGATGACCTTATGCTAATGATAGGAATATTGAAGAGAAATTACATATAACGAAACCAAAGCCTCCCTCTTCGAGGGAGGTGGCACGGCGTATGCCGTGACGGAGGGAGTTTAAAACGTAACGCTTGTCATATCAACTGCAACAGTTATGCAGAGGACGAATGAGATAGAACTCCCTCAGTCAGCTTCGCTGACAGCTCCCTCCTCTGAGGGAGCCTGAGAACCGGAGTTTTAAATATATGCATCAAAGCCTCCCTCTTCGAGGGAGGTGGCACGGCGTATGCCGTGACGAAGGGAGTTTAAAACGTAACGCTTGTCGTATCAACTGCAACAGTTATGCAGAGGACGAATGAGATAGAACTCCCTCAGTCAGCTTCGCTGACAGCTCCCTCCTCTGAGGGAGCCTTGAAAGCAACCACATCATTTGCCGTGCAGTTTAAAATAGAGCACAGCTTTTCAAGTGTGTACATGGTAATCGATTTATTGTGTTTTAAGTTATGGATTGTGCGTGGATTGATGCCGTACTGCGTAATGAGGGTATATGTTGTGACAGAACGCTGCTTCATTGTTTGCCATAGTGGTTCATAGCTAATCACATCAATCCCTCCTTGCGATACTCTTCTTTTATATTCAATATTATGTATGCTCAAGATAGCACTTGAATATACTGAAAAAAGTATCTATAATAGAAGAATAAACTTTTACAAGGATCGGGTATGAACATAGGAGCGTGGAGATGAAAATAGAAAAATATTGTTATTCGGAATATAAAAGGCTTTGGGACACCCGGCGGGAGGAAATAAGGGAATTGATGTCGGAGCAGGAAGCGTGCTTCGTGCCGATACCGGAGGGCGAGTGGCAGGAGCTGGACGAAGAACAGAAGGATAGGATTGATTCCATTCTTGCCGAGCTATTGCCGATGCCCGATGAGCTGAATCAAGTCATCGATGTAGAAAAATACGGGGATTTTTGTGAGATAGCGCAAATTAGCGCCGCTTTTGCCGAAGAGCTGCGGGCGAATTTGCTGGTTCGCACAGAAGATCTCACCGGCTGTATTACCTTCGTTGGGGAAGAAATGAATTTCAAGGAGAATCAAAAGGAGCTGTTGGAAAAGCTGGTGTCAATGGCGGATGAGGTACATGTTGCAATATCCGTAGACACAGGGGAGTGCAGCCCCATTGACATTGACGGACTGGTGCGCATGGAATTCTGGTTTGATTTCTATGCAAATAAGGAATGCTAGAAAACCATTTTAGCATTTCGGGTTGTCAGGGCAAGCGGGGTAAGATCGGACATGGAATAAAATGTAGCATGATCTATGAAAATTCGTGCAAAAGATTCGGGAAAAAACAAAGTTTTTTGTGTAAAATGCATTTACTTTTCGGCAAAAAGGCTATATAATATAGTGCATAATATATCATTTTTGTAAAGGAGAATAAGATAATGAAAAGCTTTGTATTTACTGTAACGGATCCGGAAGGTCTGCACGCTCGTCCGGCTGGTATGCTGGTTAAGAAGGCAAAGGAGTTCTCTGATACCATCACCATCGAGAAGGATGGCAAGAAGGCTGATGCGCGCAAGATGTTTGGTCTGATGGGTCTGGGCATCAAGGGCGGCAACACCGTTACCGTTAACGTTGAGGGCGACAACGAGGAAGCTACCGCTGCTGCAATGGAAGCATTCCTGAAGGAAACCCTGTAATTTTTATTACGCAAGAAGATGACACCGTACCGCCGGACGGCAGTACGGTGTTTTTTGTATGCGGCGAAAAACAAGCCCGTGCGCTCATAATGAGTACACGGGCTTGGGGATGTTTGGGGATTTTTACTCTACGGCGATATTTCTACGCAAAATTAGGAATGTGCCGTTTTCGGCTTCAAATTCACCGTAAGGCTCGAATTCATTGCGGGTATAGAACTTTACCGCGCCAGGATTAAACTTCGCAGGCTTTGCCTGAAGGAGTTTTTTGCCCATCCGGCGGTAGGTGCATACCGCGTGCGTCATGAGCTGCGGGCCGAAGCCAAAGCCGCGGTTTTTTTCCAGAATGCAGGTGCCGCCCATTTCACCGATTTCATTGTCACGGTTTTCCACGGTGTTCATGCAGATAACGCCGCCGATTTCGTGGCCCAGCATACCGAACGAAACGGCATCCGGGCAGATTTCCTGAAAACTCTTTAACCGTGCTTCAATCTGCTCGTCTGTATAGGCGTCCTTGCCATACGTCGGCCAATAGATTTCATGAAACATTTCCAGACACATGTGCTTGTCATGTGGGTCATCCCAGTTGACCGGACGGAACCACATCTGTGGGGATACCGGTACATCCTTGTCATCGCTCCATTTCAGCGAAGCAAAGGTGGAAAGCTCCTGCGGCATATGGGAATTATCGTTGCGGTATGGGATTTCAATGCTGCCGTCATCATGGAAAATCATCTTGGCAACACAGGTATTGTCACCCCAGCCAACCTGCATCATATCCTCGGCACGCAGGCCAAGGGCAAGCGTCAGAATGCCGCGGATCGCGGAGCCATGGCTCACAAGGGCGATGACCTTGCCGTCCTCTTCTTTTGCAATGGTTCGCATTTCCTCCAGTGCACGTGCGCCGGCCTCCATGATGGTTTCACCCTTTGGCGGGCGGCACTCCCACGGACGATTGCACCAGACGTCGTACAGCGATGGGTCATGGATTGGCAGCGCAGCCCATGCCTGATCCTCCCATTCACCCATATCAATTTCACGCAGGGCAGGGCGCTCGATGACCGGAAGCTTGTGCGGTCTTGCAATTGCCATCGCCGTGTGGCGTGCGCGCCACAGATCACTGGAATATACCGCATCGAGATACTGATTTGCGAACCGCTGTCCCACAATTTCGGCCTGCTGCAAGCCGCGTTTGGTCAGCATACTGTCATAATGTCCATGGCAGCGGCGTCCAATGTTGCCCTCTGCCTCTGCGTGGCGGACTAAGTAGATGGTTGTACTCATAATTGCAACGCTCCTGTCAACTCAGCAGCAGACGCAATGCCATGGCTGTCGAGGAATTCTTCGAATTCTTGAAGCGCCTTCATCGGTGCCATCGGATCGGCAATGCACGCAGTACCGATGGCAACAGCAGAGGCGCCTGCCAGCATCATTTCCACAATATCACGGCCTGTGCGGATACCGCCCATGCCGATAATCGGAACGTCGACTGCCTGATGTACCTGATAAACCATGCGTACTGCTACCGGAAAGACGGCAGGGCCGGACAGACCGCCCATGATATTGGATAGAACCGGACGGCGGCTTTCCACATCAATGCGCATACCGAGCAGCGTGTTAATCAGCGAAAGACCGTCTGCGCCCGCAGAAACAGCCGCACGGGCAATTTCAGCAATATCGGTTACGTTTGGCGTCAGCTTGACGATCAGCGGCTTTTTGGCAACCGCTTTTGCAGCGGAGACAACCTCCTCTACCATTTTCGGCTGTGTGCCGAAGGTCAGACCGCCGCACTTGACATTCGGACAGGAAATGTTCATCTCAATCAGGTCAATATCTGCATCCGAAATCTTTTCCACAATGCCGACATATTCCTCTACGGTATGTCCGGAAACATTGGCAATGATTTTGGTATCAAATTGACGCAAAAACGGGATTTCGTCCTCAATAAAGCGGTCAACACCCGGGTTCTGCAAGCCGACGCAATTCAAAATACCCATCGGGGTTTCTGCAATGCGCGGTGCCGGATTACCCAGCTGTGCTTCCGGTGTCAGACCCTTTGCACCGATACCGCCAAGCTTACTCAGATCATAAAAATCGGCATATTCATGTCCAAAGCCAAAGGTGCCGGAAGCGGTTGTAACAGGGTTTTTCAGTTCAACCCCACAAACATTTACACGAAGATCAGCCATTACCACTGTACCTCCTTTGCATCAAATACCGGGCCGTCCTTGCAGACATGTCCGTAACGCGTATCGCCATCCTTGCTCTTCAGGGAGCAAACACATACCAGACATGCGCCGATACCACAGCCCATCCGTTCCTCCATGGAAACCTGACAGGGGATACCTGCTTCCTCGGCAATCGCTGCCAGTGCACGAAGCATTGGCTTCGGACCACAGCAGCATACAGCTGTGTATTCGGAAATATGCTGTTTGAATACGTCGGATACAAAGCCATGGATGCCATAGGAACCATCATCTGTGGTGACATAGGTATTGCCGACTGCCTTGAAATCGTCCTCCAGAATGACAGCATCCATATTGCGGAAACCAAGGATGGCTGTTGGCTCTGCGCCGCCTGCCTTTGCTGCCTGCATGGTCTGGAGCATTGGCGGAACACCGATACCGCCGCCGATGAATACCGGACGATGACCGAGCCTTGTCATATCGAAGCCGTGACCTGCCGGACCGACAATGTCCAACACGTCACCCGCACAGCGCTGGGACAGCCAACGGGTACCTTCGCCCTTGACAACAAAGATGATCTTTAACAGACCGTCATGCGCCTGACAGATGGAAATCGGACGGCGCAGCAGGTTTGCTTCACCGCAGGTAATATGGACAAACTGTCCGGGCTGTGCCAACGCAGTTATGCGCGGTGCAGCGATGGTCAGCGCAAAAATATTGCTGCCGAGCGCCTGATTTTCCCGGACGGTACAGTTTTCCTGTATAGACATAGAAAAATCTCTCCTTTGAATAAAATACGATTTCTTATGTTTTTAGTGTAACATAGAATACATATTGTTGCAACAAGAAGCCCGGTCTGGAAATACAGACCGGGCACAAGCTGAGGATAAACAATCAGTTTCTTCTGTTGCCAAACAGGCGAAGCAGGTACAGGAACAAATTGATAAAATCAAGATACAGCTGCAAGGCGGAGATAATAGAAGCCTTTTGCAGCAGCTCTGCATTGCCTTGGAAATACATGTAATTTCTGCGGATCATCTGTGTGTCATACGCCGTGAAAGCAATAAAGATGACAACGCCGATCAGGCAAAGACCGGTATCCAAACCGGAGATGAACATGGATAAGATTGCCAACACAAACAGTGCAACCAAACCAAACAGCAGAACCGGACGGATACGG
This sequence comes from Eubacteriales bacterium, assembly GCA_030524285.1. Classification (GTDB taxonomy): domain Bacteria; phylum Bacillota; class Clostridia; order Oscillospirales; family Butyricicoccaceae; genus Butyricicoccus_A. Next base: position 34,802 of record JAUNGQ010000014.1, on the reverse strand, counting down.
GAAAGGTCTGCTTTTGTAGCAAAACCGTAAAGCGCCATCACGCCGAAATAAACTGCAGTCATGCCAAATACAAAAACCAGGGAAGAGACTTCGTATATAATAAAAATCGAACTGAATGTAACAGCATTGAGCAGCGCATACAGGAAGAACAGGCCGCGGGCCGCTGCAATACTCAGCTTCTGAATACGGGCAGACAGATAAATGACAACCAACAGTTCTGCAATGCAAAGGGCAATCGGCAGCATACCGTTAAAGCCAATAAATAGGGAATAAATTGCACCGGTATAATACAGCGCTAAGGATGCAGCAAATGTAACCAGCAGGCCGAGGAACATCCAGCCAAAGGTTTTTGCTGTATACGATGCGATGGAGTCACGATTGACGCCAAAGGATTCATAATCATACCCTTGATTCATGAGAACACCTCTCTCTTTCATTTTTATGTATTATACCGCATTTCCTTAAAATTGTACAGAAAGTTCGTGAAACAATTCTGTATACAAATTATTAACAAAGCGTTAAAATAAAATGCAGAATAAAAATAAAAAAGGAATGGAAAAAATTGCCGTTCCGGAAGACGGAAGTGAGATAAAGAATGAAAGAATCGCAGATGGATGCGCCGCATATGCTCAGCCGGTACGGTTCTCTTCGCACACAGCTTGTGATAGAAGGACTGCTGGTTGGTATTTTTGCCGGTTTGGTATCCGTATTGTATCGTTATGCACTTGCATATGCAGATACGATTCGCAATGCAGCCCTGTCGTTTAGTTCCGGCAGTCCGCTGCGTATAGCAGGCTGGTTCATCATACTGATTGTGCTGGCGCTGCTGGTTACATGGCTGCTCAAATGGGAGCAGATGATATCCGGCTCCGGCATCCCGCAGGTAGAGGCAGAAATTGCCGGATATATCCGTCCGACATGGTATCGTGTGATTATCGGTAAGATCGTCGGCGGATTTTTATGTATTGTCGGCGGACTGTCACTGGGCAGAGAGGGGCCGTCGATCCAGCTCGGCGGTATGGCAGGTAAGGGCATTTCCAAGGGGTTAAAGCGGTTTCGTCTGGAGGAGCATTTTTTGATTACCTGCGGCGCCTCTGCCGGACTGTCAGCAGCGTTTAATTCACCGCTGGCTGGTGTGATGTTTGCGCTGGAAGAAGTGCATAAAAGCTTTTCCCCGCTGGTGCTGCTGTCCTGTATGGCGGCATCGCTGGTCGCCAATTATATTTCCAGCGGTATTTTTGGTATGCAGCCGGTATTTTCCTTTACGGTCAATGATATGATCCCGCTGGGCGGATATGTTTACATCGTTGTACTTGGCGTGATTTGCGGCATTTTGGGTGTATTCTATAATAAGGTACTCCTGATGTCCCAGACCGCGTATAAAAAAATCAGTTTTCTGCCGCAGGCGGTCCGCATGATGATTCCATTTCTGTGTGCCGGTGTACTCGGCTTTACTATGCCGGAGGTACTCGGCGGCGGACATAATATGATTGCGGCGTTATACCATGGCAATCTTGCAATCAACGCAATTTTGATCCTGCTGGCAGGAAAATTTATTTATTCCATGATCAGCTTTGGCTCCGGTGCACCGGGCGGCATTTTCTTCCCGCTGCTGGTGCTCGGTGCTTATATCGGCGGCGCATATGGCACGGTGGTGGTTGATCTGTTCGGCTTTGATCGCAGCTTTGTATCCAATCTGATTATCATTGCCATGGCAGCCCTGTTTGCTGCGATTGTCCGCGCGCCAGTTACCGGTATCGTTCTGATTTCTGAAATGACCGGCAGCTTTTCGCATTTGATGTCGCTGGCAACTGCGTCATTGGTAGCTTATATCGTAGCAGAAATGCTGCGCAGCAAGCCGGTTTATGAGAGCCTGACCGAACGCCTGCTTGCGGGACGCAATATCCAGATCGCAAAGGGGCATATCAGGAAAAAGTCCATTATCACTTCAATAATAGAAGAAGGAAGTGCGGCGGATGGCTGTACCATTCGGGAGCTGGGATTGCCAGAGGATACGCTGATAGTTTCCGTCACCCGTGGTGCAGAAGAGATGATTCCGCGCGGAAAGCTGCGGCTCAAAGCGGGTGACACATTGGCAACGATGGTCAGTGAGCGTGACCTTGCGGCAATGGAATCCGTGCTGAAACACAAAACTTCCTTCGAGGAGGAATGATATGCTGGTAACACATACGTTTGGGCCATGGTTTGATGAACAGTCTCGTGTGCTGATTTTAGGAACCATGCCGTCGCCCAAATCACGCGAGGCGGGATTTTATTATGCACATCCACAGAATCGATTCTGGCGGGTATTACCGATGTTGTTTGACGAACAGTCGGTCATCGGTGATGTCAAGGCGCAGCAGGCGTTTCTCACACGGCATCATATCGCGCTGTGGGATGTGCTGGACAGCTGTGAGATTGAGGGAGCTTCCGATGCCTCTATCCGCAATCCCGTACCCAATGATATGCAGGTGATTTTACGACAAGCGCCGATTCAGGCAATTTTCTGCACAGGACAGAAAGCAGGTGCCTTATATAAAAAATATTGTTTGCCGGTTTGTGGCGTGCCTGCACAGATATTGCCGTCAACCTCACCGGCAAATTGCGCCATGAAGCTGGACACGCTGTTGGAACGCTATGCGGTTATTCGTGAGACATTGGGAGAATAGGAGAGAATATGGTTCATACAATTATTTGGGCAATTTACTTTATTTTATATTTGATTGTGGTATCACCGGTGATGCTGTATTGCAGACATCAAATCAAAAAGGGCAATCGGGAAAAGGTTATGCCGTTGGTGAAACACATGGCGTACCATTGGGCAGACCGCTTGTTGTGGGCAGCAGGGGCCAAAATTGAAGTGATTGGACAGGAAAATATCCCGGAGGGGACAGCCGTTTTTGTCGCCAATCATCAGAGCGATTTTGATATTCCCGTTGTATTGACACAGACTGGTGACCCGCGTGCACTGCTGGCAAAGGTGTCGCTTTCCAAAATTCCGGGATTGCGTGGCTGGATGGATCTGCTGCAATGTGTTTATGTGGATCGTTCAGATGAAAAACAGTCGCTGCGTGCCTTGATGGACAGCACAAAGCTGGTAAAAAGCGGTGTCTCTATGACGATTTTCCCGGAGGGAACCCGCAGTAAGGGCGGCCCGGTCAAGGAGTTTAAGGGCGGCGCATTCCGCATTGCTACCAGCGCCAAAGTGCCGGTGGTACCGATTTCGATTGAAGGGACGTATCATCTGTTGGAAGAACGCAACCGCATTCATTCTGGAACGGTACGCGTTACGATTCATGAGCCGATTCCAACCGCAGGCATGAGCCGACAGGAGGTGCGTGAACTACCGGGGCGCGTCCGTCAGCAGATTTTATCCGTGATGGATGATAAATATAAAGGGCAGGAGGACAATTGACGTGGAAGAAACAGAATATCGTTATGACACACAGCTCTTGATTGAGGGCACCAATCTGGATGAAGATGCGATCAATGATTACTTCGTTGAAAACTTCAAAGGAGACTGTCTTTTGGCAGTTGGTGATGAAGAGCTGATTAAGATTCATTATCATACCAATGAACCGTGGAAGGTGCTGGAATACTGTGCATCTCTCGGTGAAATCTTTGATATCGTGGTTGAGGATATGGACCGTCAGTCCCGCGGGCTGAAAGGATAAGCAAAACATGACCGTCTGCATGAAAACAGACGGTCTTTTTTCTTTTGGGTCATTTTCTTAAATTTATCATTTTGCTATTTACAGAATCTGGAACTTATGTTATCATGTAAGTGATACATTATAACAATGTGATAAAATAGGAAAAACAAAAAGTGAGGGGAATGAAATGAGAGCAAAAATACAAAGCAGCCGCACAATCGGCATGGCAGCGCTTTTTGTATTCACAGTATTGGCGCTATTTGGCATACATCTTGAAGCAACACGTTTGGATGCGTTACATGCAACCCCTGAGTATAAGATTGGGCAATTCCTCAAGCAGTATGGATGGTCTGCTAATCATGAAATTTGTGAATTGGTTTGGATCGATTGGTATGACGTATATGGAGAGAAGCAACTGGAGGAGATTGCACAGGCAAATGCTGCTGTTGGGCTTCTTGAAAACACGGATTTTTTTGCCGAAAAAAATTTGCTCACATATGTTACAGTGATGCCAATGTATATTGAAACACAAGAGGTATTAGACGACACGGTATCAATGGAAGGAACGGAGGATTATTTTGCGTCGGATTATCGATATGAAATATATTGTTTCCTTGACGGTGACACGCAGGAAGTACAGTCAGCTTTTATACGCAGAGAACGTGTAGGGAGCAGTGAACCGTTTGTTATTTATCCATTGACGCTTTCTGCGGAAGAGGTTGCAGATCTTCCTCGGTAGGAAACATTTGTGAAATAATCGTACCAATGTAATATGCACAAAGGAAAAATGACCGTCTGATGCTTTGGCGCAGACGGTCATTTTGAATTTTCAAAACATATGTTATTCCTTCGGCTCAAGTTGTTTTTCCAACCAGCGGCTGATATCACCATAAACCTCGGATTTATTCACTTCATTCAGGATTTCATGGCGTCCGTCCTTGTAAAAAATAACATCGACATCACGGCATCCTGCGGCGCGGTATGCAGCGGCAATTTTCTTTACACCAGAGCCATAGCTTCCTACCGGGTCAGCATCGCCGGACAGAAACAGGATCGGCAGATTTTCCGGTGTTTTCCGAATACAGCTCATGCGGTTGCATTGCTGTTCCAGCTGAAACAGATCACGGAAGCCGGAGGCTGTGAAAATAAAATTGCATTTGGCATCCGATTGGTATAGGGAAACCACGGAACGGTCACGGGTCAGCCAGTCAAACGGTGTCTGACAGTCGTCGATACGGGAGGTATATTTACCAAAAACCATATGATTCAGCACACTACTGCGATACATTGGTCCATGTGAGCGGGCAATGGAATTGGCAACCTGAATGCCAAAGCCAGCCATTGCGTTCGGAGCTGGTGAACCGCTGAGAATACAGCCGTCAAGTTTATCCCCATAGCGTACCAGGTACAGGCGGGCAATCATAGAACCCATGGAATGTCCCAACAGAAAATAGGGCAGATCAGGCCATTGGCGTTTCATTTTATTGGTCAGTGTGGCAACGTCATCCACTAGAACGCTCCAGCCCTGATGATGGGCGAAGAAGCCGAGTGCACCGCAGGGTGGCACAGAGGAACCATGGCCGAGGTGGTCATTTCCACAGACGATAAAGCCCAGAGAACAGAGATATTTCGCAAAGGAAGTGTAACGGGTAAAATATTCGCACATGCCGTGGGAAATCTGGACAATACCGCGAAGCTCCACACCTACTGGGCGCAGAATATAGTACGAAATGGAAGCGCCGCCTGCGGCGCTGGGATAAATGTTCTGTGTACAGCGGATATCCAAAATGGCGTTCCCCCTTTCTCAGCATAGCAGCTTTGAAATGTATAATAATATGATATCATAATCTCGACGGAATGAACGCCGGAAAGACAAAAGTTTACAAATGGTTTAAAAAATTTGGGCGGATTGGATTCGGACCTATATTTTCTCTTGCGTATAACAGGAAGTACAGGTATAATAAGGAAAACAATTGATTTATCAATGGAAGGAGAAGAATTGCATGGATAAGGAAAATATGGAAGAGCTGGAAAGCGTTATGACGCTGGTGAACGAAAATGGCGAAGAAATCGAGTACGAATTCATCGATTCCATCACCTATGAAAATGCGGAATACGTTGTCCTGTTGCCGGTAGAGGATGGCGATTGCGAAGCCGTTATTCTTGCAGTAGAGGAAGAGGATGACATGGAGAACTATGTTGCCGTGGAAGATGAAGATATCCTTGCTGCTGTTTATGAAATCTTTAAAGAGCGTTTTGCTGATCAGCTGGATTTTGCAGACTAATCGAAAGACAGGAAAGACCCTTTGCGTTTCTGCGTAAAGGGTCTTTTTTCTATGATTATGCTGTGGGGGATTCCGGCTTTGTATTGACGACGTTCCAGTCTACCGGTGGAATGCCGTGGTCATATAAAAACTGATTTGCCTGGGAAAAATGTCCGCAGCCAAAAAAGCCACGGTGTGCGGATAACGGAGATGGATGCGCACATTCCAGAATCAAATGCTGTGGTTTGGTAATCAATTCACGCTTTTTGCGGGCATTTGCACCCCAGAGCAGAAAAACCATAGGCTGCTCCCGTTCGCCCAGCAGGGAAATGATACGATCTGTCAGGATTTCCCAACCTTTGCCCTTGTGGGAATTTGGCTGGCCCTCCCGGACGGTGAGCACTGTGTTCATCAGCAGGACGCCTTCGCGTGCCCATGGCACCAGATAACCGGACTGCGGCGGAAAGATGCCGATATCATCATGCATTTCCCGAAAAATGTTTTGCAGGGACGGAGGCTGCGGGACTCCGGGACGGACGGAAAAGCACATACCGTGCGCCTGTCCTTCGCCATGATAGGGGTCCTGTCCAAGAATCACGATTTTGACATCTGAATATGATGTATATTTCAGCGCGTTAAAAATATCTTTCATAGGCGGAAAAATACGTTGGGAGCGGTATTCCTGCTTGAGAAATTCACGAAGCTGCAAATAATAATCCTTTTCAAATTCCTCTGCAAGCAATGTATCCCATTCGTTTCCAATGTTAACCATAATTGAGTTCCTTTCCAAAAGAGAGCATGAAGCCGACGTACCGCAATCAGACTTTCAGCGCAGTAGGTAAGAGATATGCCTTATATGTATTATAGCATAAATTCTTCCATTTGCGCAGGGAGAGGGAAGAAACAAGAAAATTTGAATAAAATATCAAAAAATGAATTTAGACGAATGACTTTAATTACAAGAAACGGTAAAATATGAAAAGGATGATAAAAAGGAAACACTACATAAAGGGGAATCGGAATTTATGGATATTCGTCAATTTTGCGCAGAGGTTTTCCAAGTCAGTGATACGGAGTTGCTTGAAAAGCTGGAACAGGCGGGAAAAATACGAAAAATGCAAAAAGGTGAAGTTCTTGTACGTGCTGGAGAAAAGCAACTGGAGGCCGCTTTTTTGGTGACAGGGCTATTTCGTGGATACTTTATCGATTCGGAAGGGAAAGAAATTACAGATTGCTTTGCATATCGGTGCGGTGACTTTGTTATGTGCTGCCATTCTATGAATGACGTGTCGCATATTACATTGGAAGCACTGGAAGAGAGTGAAATTTTCTGTATACCATTCGAGACGATTTACAGACTGATGGCTTAGTATCCGCAAATTGGGATGATTTGCTGTCGATTATTGACCAAATCTCTGCAAATGCATTGGGGGAATAAAATTGCGTTGACGAGATATTCTGCACCGCAGCGATATCAATGGTTTTTGGAGGAATATCCGGAAGTGATCAATTTGGTCAAGAAAAAATATATCGCTTCTTTTCTGAACCTGACACCGCAGACGTTAAGCCTTCAACGAAAGAATGTAAAGGAAACGGTAGTTGGATAACGTGCGCAGAGGAACACATCGGCAGGGGGATGGCTTGCGGCAAAGCGGATGATAAAAGTAAAGGGATATGTGTATATTCCGATGGGAATGGGAAGGACAGTCTGTCAGGCTGGCCTTTCTTTTTTACATGTTTTGAAAACTGTAACCAAATTGTAGTTGTGTTATGTGTGTGCATACTGTATACTATGTGTACTAGGAATAATAGTACACATAGATATGTTGGGAGAGGAGGACGAATATGATACATCTGGATTTGCATGACCCAAGGCCGATGTATGAGCAGGTTGTGGATCAGCTGGAAATGCTGATTGCCCGTGGTATCTTGCAGACGGATGACAAGCTTCCTAGTGTGCGACAGATGGCGATGGAACTTTCCCTGAACCCCAATACTGTTCAGAAGGCATACAGTGAACTGCTCAACCGCGGAGAAATCTATTCTGTACGCGGCAAGGGTAATTTTGTTTCCAAGGGATGTTCTGGAATCTGGGAGAGAAAGCTCGAACAGGTACGGAAAGAAATCTCTGATCTTCTGCGGCAGGCGAGGGAATTCGGTGCAACGGTACAGCAGTGCAATGAACTGCTGCAATCCTTGATGGAGGTGGAAAGTATATGATTTGTGCACAGGGAGTAAGTAAGAGCTTTGGCGGTTCTATGGCGCTGGATTCTGTGACGGCGGAAATTAAAACTGGATCCATTTATGGACTGATTGGCTCCAACGGTGCGGGAAAATCGACATTTCTGCGCATTCTTGCCGGTATTTTGCGGCCAGACAGCGGAACAGTTACCATTGATGACGAGGAAGTGTTTGAAAATCCGGGCATCAAGCAGCAGTGCTTTATGATTGCGGATGAACAGTATTTTTTCTCCGGCTGTACGCCGCGGGATATGAAGGACTATTATAAAAGCATTTATCCACATTTTGATGAGGGACGCTATCGCACACTGATGCGGAATTTCGGGCTGGATGAACGGCGGAAAATCCGAACGTTTTCCAAAGGTATGAAAAAGCAGGTATCGGTCATTTGTGCGGCATCTTCTGGTGCGGACTACCTGTTCTGTGATGAGACATTTGACGGACTGGACCCGGTAGCACGGCAGGCCGTTAAGTCCATTTTTGCTGGTGATGTTGCAGAATTCAGTGCAACTCCGGTGATTGCATCCCATAATTTGCGGGAACTGGAGGATTTTTGTGACTGCATCGGTCTGCTGCATCGCGGCGGTATCCTGTTTTCACGCGATCTGGATGATATGAAGCTGAATATTCAAAAAATTCAGATTTTACCCGATCAAACATCGGAGCCAAAGCTGCTGGAAGGACTGGATGTCATGAGTAAGCAGTACAGTGGACGGCTGCTCACGGTAACGGTACGCAGCTCACGGCAGGAAGCCGAAGCACATATGCGTGCGGCAGATGTCTTGTATTATGAAATCCTTCCACTGACATTGGAAGAAATCTTTATTGCAGAGACGGAGGTGACTGGATATGACGCGAAAAAGCTCATCCTGTAAGCTGGGGACATTGATCAGAAAATGCTGTGGAAGAAATGCGGCATTGTTTACACTATCCCTGCTGTTACAGTTGATTGCTATGCCGGTCTATCTCATCATGGTGATCCATGCACAGCTGCGATATACGGATCTGAGCGATGCTGAGGCAAGGGAAGCCGTGCGGCAGGAGATTGCCGGCATGCTGCAGGAACATGGGATGGGAACGATCGTTCTGGTTTTCATGGCAGTTCTCGCAGGTATTGCCATGTTCCGATATTTGCATGTAAAGAAACAGACAGATTTCTTTCATGCACTGCCGGTTACCAGAGGACATTTGTTTGCTTCTCACTTCCTTACCGGCATTTTGGCTGTTGTACCTTCCTATCTGTTGAGCGTTGTGTTGAGCTGCGGTGTCTGTGTTGTGTATGGCTTTGCAGATGCAATTGATCCATCGATACTGCTGCTTTCCGTTGTGGTACATTTGGCAGGATTCCTGCTGGTATATACCGTATCCATTCTGGCGGCAATAATCAGCGGACATACATTGGTATCTCTGCTTGTGTGCGCGTGGTTCCAGTTTGGACTGCTGGCGGGTTATACTATGGTGGATGAGCTGCTATATGTCCTGTATCCCGCACGACTGATTGTTTCCGGCAACGGGGCGCCGGTATGGCTATCCCCGATTTTTGAGGCATTTTCCATGATACAGCCGCTCGGCCTGAACTGGGCAGAACAGGGATATTGGAAGGAATGCCTGCAGTCGGTTGCATTTTGTTTGGTTGCAGCAGGAGTTTTCCTTGCGTTGAGCTATTATCTGAATAACATTCGGAAGAGCGAACATACTGGGCTTTCCATTGCATTTCCGAAGATAGAACAGCCGTTTAAGCTGTATATGGTCAGTGTGGGAGCCATTGCCTTTAGTCTGGTCTTTCAGGCTACCATGGAAAACTGGATTGCACTGTTCATCAGCATGGCAATCGGCGCACTCATTACTGCGTGTATTGTGGAGATTGTTTATGATCTGGATTTCCACAGCCTGTTTCACCGCTGGAAGAGTCTCGCGGTATATTATGTGGTGTGTGCAGTCGTACTCGGCTGTATGGCAATGGATATTACGCATTGGAACAGCACGATTCCAGAGCGGGATGAAATTGTGTCAGCAACCTTACATTCCGGGATGGGCACGTGGAATTGCGGTCCGGCTGATGGGAACGAGAACGACTATGAGTATTATTCTGACAGAATTTATGCTATGCTGTCACGTTTGTCTGCAGCAACGAGCAGCGGATATATATCGAGTGGCTCTAATGTAGTAGAAGATATTGATGCTGCCATTGACTATCTGGACAGCAAAGAAATAGAATCTGCGGATGCATTGGATACGATATATGATTCCGCCTCTATGGGTGCAGAGGCAATGAAGCACGGCAGGAGCAGCATTCAAAATGATGAAAATACAAGTTATGTCGTAACATTCACATTACAGAATGGTAAAACCTTCACCCGTCAGTACTATATGCCGACTGATACTTCGGAACTGGCAGACAATGGTGCAGATGTCCGGTTCTCGAAGGAATACCGCGAAAAATTCACGGAAGCTGCCATTGCACAGACGAACAAGGAAAAGGTTAAACAGCTGCTGGTAGAAAACTATGTTGACATGGCGGGACATCGTGCAGACAAAATTAAGGGCACAAAGGCAATTTCCGATATTCTGGATACATTGTATGAGGAAACGCAGGAGCTGACAAAGGACTATGTTTCCAGCAACCTTCCCGTGTTGGTGATTCGTGCGGCTGGAGAACAGGCGATTTCCGATTGGTATTGGACTTCACTGGAGGATATGGATATCACAGGCGGCGATATTGATGATATCATTGATATTCCGGTTTATGCTTGCCAGACAGAAACATTAAAGCAGTTGGGTAAATATGTTGACAATCTGGAAACCGGCTTTGGTTCTGCACAGATTGTGAAGGTGAGCGTAGAGAATTATGACGAATATGAAGAATCCTATACGGAATATACGGATGAAGAACACATTGCAAAATGGAAGCCGTATCTGATTCCGAGTTGCTGTGAGCGAATCATAGACGATGTATATATGATGCCAGAGAATGCGTATTGCACCTATATTACAGTAGAGCTGGCGGACGGTACACAGATTAGCTGTGTCTGCTGGCGAAATATCGGAGGAATTGCAGATATTGTAGGACAGCCGTGGGAGGCAGGGTGAGCATATGAAAGTGATTGGAATCATTGGTGGAACAGATGGACCAACTGCTGTTATGGTGACATCGAATCTGACGGCAGCAGATGCAGTGCCGGCGCTCCTGTTTCTGGCGGCAAGCATCGGCGTGATGATCCTTGCACGCTGGATTTATCGCAGGTATAAGGACAGACAAGTGTAATTGGGGGACAGCACCTGCGGGCAGGCCGCGGGTGCTGTCCGGCTTTTTGCGTAGCAGCAGAACATACGTATTTTGTTGATAGTGGAAAAATAAGGCGCGAAAATCCGAGAATATACCGACAAAAGCAAAGAAATTGACACAATTGTTTTTGACAGCCCTTTACAAATAGTTATAAAATCGGTATACTATAAATACTAGGCGTATCATATCTATGGCCTGATCACACACTGCATTTGGTAAATGGAGCAAACGTACATGGCAAGCGACTTTTCCCGTACCTTGGCGCTGCTGCGCCGTGAAAAGAGAATAAGCCAGAGAACAGCCGCGGGAGACCTACAGGTTTCTCAGGCATTGCTCAGCCACTATGAGAACGGCCTGCGTGAACCGGGCCTTCATTTTGTTGTACGCGCAGCGGATTACTATGGCGTTTCCTGTGATTACTTGCTTGGACGAAGTCTGTCCCGCGAGGGCAGCACAGTGCAACCGTCCACAGAGGTTGGCGCGGAAGAAACAGAGTATGATCCGGAAATTGCGTTGCAAAAGAAGCTGGTAACAGATTCTGCTACAATTTTGCTGGATGTCGCAGCAAAATCCGGCTCGCGTCAGCTGGCAGGCGAGCTGGCATCTTATTTGTCCGTGGCAGAATATAAGCTGTTCCGTTATCTGTATGCAGCAGATCCTTCCAATCCTGCCGAGGCATTCCGCACAGAGGAAGTAAGCTTTGATGCCTTGTGTGATGCACGCATGAAGCTGACAGAGCTGCAAATCCAGTGCGCAGCAAATGGCGGTGGTGCGTTTGGGCTTCAGCAGGAGGAGATAAAGCTGCCGGATTTGTCACTTGCAGCGTTGCCGGAACACTATCCGGGACGAGCAGAGTCGCTGCTGCAGGTATTGCAGAATGTTTCGGATTCGATCGAAGCGTTTGAACAGACAACGAAAAAAAAGTAGGTCGAAGTCTGAAAAAATCAAAAAAAGTTTGAAAAAATTGTTGACAGATTGTCAAACGTATGGTATTATATAACACGTCGCTGAGAGATGCAGCGGACGAAAAAGAGGCGCGGCACGCTGGTGTAGCTCAGTTGGTAGAGCAGCTGATTTGTAATCAGCAGGTCGGGGGTTCAAGTCCGTCCACCAGCTCCAATCTCTTTTTTAACTGAATATGGGAGGTTTCCCGAGTGGCCAAAGGGGGCAGACTGTAAATCTGTTGTCAACGACTTCGGTGGTTCGAATCCACCACCTCCCACCAGAACTTTTATGAGCTTGAATCGAAAGATTCAGGCTTTTTTATATTTCTTACAACGAAATCCATAGCTGCACAGGGGAATGTCAGATCTTTTCAAAACAATAGTGTGCAGTCAAGGGGCGATACATACCTCCTGGCTGCACACGTTGTATTACATGGCTTGCGTTAATAATTTTCTTTGCGGACTTCAAAATAACTCTGGCTGTAATTGCAGACAGGGCAAACCTCCGGCGCTTTGGTTCCGATGACCAGATGTCCGCAGACGCGGCATTCCCACATTGTTTGTCCGCCCTTTTCAAAAACCTGCTGCATTTCCACATTGTTTAAAAGTTTGCGATACCGCTCCTCATGGGCTTTTTCAATGGCAGCTACTTTGCGGAACTTCTCGGCCAATTCGGTGAAGCCTTCCTCGTCTGCCTCTCTGGCCATGCGGTCATACATATCGGTCCACTCATAGTTTTCACCTTCGGCTGCCGCAAGCAGATTGGCTGCCGTTCCGCCAATGCCGCCCAATGCCTCAAACCACATTCTGGCGTGTTCCTGTTCATTACGAGCAGTAGTTAAAAATAACTCTGCGAGCTGCTCATATCCCTCTTGCTGAGCCACTTTGGCGAAGAAGGTATATTTGTTCCTTGCCTGACTCTCACCCGAAAAAGCTTCTTCCAAATTTTTTTCCGTTTTGGTACCTGCGTATTTGCCTGCCTTCTGCGGTACAGATTCCTCTATCCGTACAAAAGCGGACGCGCTTTGCTTACAGATAGGGCAGACGAATTCCTCGGGGATTGCGCCTTCGTAAATATATCCGCACACGCTACATTTCCATTTTTCCATACTGTTGCCTCCCGTTATAAAAATAAAAACGTGTAGCCGGAACTGGGTTTACGCAGTTAAGCTACACGTTTTATTTATTATAATGGAGATCGACAGAAAAGTCAAGGCCCCTTGACAATTTTGAAAAAGGCAGATAAAATAATCAAGGTACCTAAATGAAAGGGGCGTTATGATGCTAAAGCAATATGAATCATTTGATATAAATAACAAATTGATCCGTAATTTTTGGGATATCAGTCATACGATGCAGCGTATCTCAGAGGGAAAGGGTAGCCAAAAGCGGATTTTGATGCTCTTGAAGGAAAATGGGGATATTACCCAGCGTGAATTGACCGAATATTTGGGAATTCAGCCCGGCTCCGCCAGCGAAGTCATCGGAAAGCTGGAGGCAGCAGGGTTGATCCTGAGAACTCCAAGCCAGACAGATCGTAGAACCATGGATATATGCCTGACCCAGGCCGGACAAACCGCTGCCAGTGAAGCATATGAGAAACGGGAACAACGCCACCAAAAAATGTTTGCCTGTTTATCGGAGGAAGAGAAGCAAACGCTTTTGGAGCTTTTGGAAAAAATCAATATGTCATGGAATCAGCAGTACCGAAAAAAATAACACAAGCGGCATACATGCATATATGATAGAAAGGAACGCGGATAGAATTGCCGCAAATGACAGAAGAAGATGTGGAAATATATAAAGCAATACCTGCATTTTGCCGTCATTGCCGCGGCGTTTATGGTAGGCGAGGTTTTGATGGATCTTCTCCAGCCGGAAATTATGAGCCAAATTGTGGACGATGGAGTATTGGGCGTCAGTACCGGCGGTGTGGGAGATATGGATTTGATCTGGGCGCTGGGCTTGAAAATGATCGGCCTTGTTATCTTTGGCGGATTATGTGGTTCCCTGAATAATGTATTTGTTCATATGACGGGCCAGAATATCGGTAACGAAATACGAAAAGATGCCTTTCGGAATATTATGGCTTTTTCCTTCCCGCAGGCAGATCAATTCGGCACGGGTTCTCTTGTAACGCGTGTGACGAATGATGTCACACAAGTACAAAATTATATATCTCAGTTTGTCCGGGGAATGATTCGCACATCCATGTTGATGTTCGGCAGCATTTACTTTATGTTCCGGCTGAATCGTCAGTTTGGCTTGATTGTACTGTGCGCCTTTCCTTTTATTGTGGGCTGTATGGCGTTCTGCCTGAATAGAGCGAACCCATTATTTGGAAAGCTGCAGGCACAGCTGGATAAAATCAATGTTATCATGCAGGAGGATGTATCTGGAATTCGTATGGTAAAAGCCTGCGTTCGGGAAATCTATGAAAAAGCTCGCTTCGGTGAGGCGAATGACGCTCTGATCAAGACCCAGCTCCAGATACTGACGATCTTCGCATTCATGAATCCTGTTATCAATGCACTGATGTATTTGGTAGTAGGTATTATCCTGCTGGCAGGTTCTTATGAGGTCAGCGCAGGCAGCGCAACACCGGGGGACATTATGGCAGCTATTACTTATACCACGCAGCTGCTCAATGGTATTTTGGGGCTGGTGATGCTGTTCCAAAACATCTCCCGTGGTATCGCATCGTGGAAACGTCTAAAAGAAATCCTGAATAGTCAGCCCCAAATCAGGGACGGTAAATTTGATGGAAATTCGGAACTGTACGGAAAAATTGAATTTCGGGATGTATCCTTTGCATACCCTGGCAGCACACAGATGATTCTGAAACATATCAATCTAACCATCCATCAAGGAGAAACTGTAGCGATTATGGGTGCCACCGGCTGTGGGAAATCATCTTTGGTGAACCTGATTCCCAGGTTTTATGATGTGACGGCAGGGACAGTTCTGGTGGATGATGTGGATGTGCGCGATTATGAGCAGAAACGTCTGCGAGAGAAGGTTGCCATTGCTTTGCAGAAAAGTGAGCTGTTTAGCGTTTCCATCGGATCGAATATCGCATGGGGAGATGCTGATGGGGGACAGGAAGCGATTGAAAAAGCGGCGCAGGCTGCTCAAGCCGACAGCTTTATCCGTTCTGCACCGGATGGCTACGATACGATGGTAGCAGAACAGGGGATGAGTCTGTCCGGCGGTCAGAAGCAGCGTATTTCGATTGCCAGAGCGATTGTAAAAAAAGCAGAAATTCTGATTTTTGATGATTCTACCAGCGCACTGGATTTGAAAACCGAGGCGGATTTGTATGCGGCGTTGCAGCAGACGAATCCGGATAGCACTAAAATTATCATTGCACAGCGAATTGCTTCCGTCCGTCGTGCGAATCGGATTGTTGTTTTGGAGAATGGCGGTATATCGGCCTGCGGTACCCATGCAGAGCTGATGGAAAGCTGCAAGACCTACCGGGATATTTATGATTCTCAGATGGGAGAGGACGGTGGAACCGATGGCGGATAACAAATTGGAAGAACGGAATATTCCGGGGATGATGAATCGAGGCGCCCGCTTTGCGGAAGCAGAGCATGCGGAAAATGTAGGCTCTACGCTGAAACGGATTTTAACTTACTTTGCCCATGAGAAACGAATGGTAGCCCTGATGCTGACCGTCGTTGTTGTTGGAACTGTGTTTGGCGTCTATGCGCCCAGCCTGCAAAGTAGGGCTATTGATATCATTGCCGGAACAAAGGAAGGAATTCTTGCTAACACGTTGCTGTTGATGCTGGTCACCTATCTTTTTTACAGTGGGTCTCAGTTGTTTCAGGGGGTGATCAGCGCGCGACTCAGCCAGCGGATTGTCAGGAGAATGCGGGAAGAATTGTTCGGAAAGATCGTACATTTACCGATTCGGTATCTGGATACCCATTCCCATGGCGATGTCATGAGCCGCATGACCAATGACATTGAAAATATATCTACTACCGTTTCCCAATCCCTGCCTTCGTTGTTTTCCGGTGTGTTAACCATTATCGGAACGGTGGCAATTATGCTGTATTATTGCTGGCAGTTGGCTCTTTTGAGCTGTGTGACAGTGCTGCTCACTTTGCTGGCAACAAAAATTCTGTCGAAGAAAGTACGCCAGTTTTCCAGAAAGCGACAGCAGCTTTTGGGACAGCTCAATGGTACCGTTGAGGAAATGATTTCTGGCTATCGCACGGTAGTTGCGTATAATCATCAGGATGCAACGATTGAGGAGTTTTGCACGACGTCTGATTCTCTAACCAAAGCAGGTATTCGTACCGATGCCTTTAGCGGTGTAATGGGGCCGGTCATGAACTGCATCGGCAACATCGGTTTTGTTATTATCGCTGCATTCGGCGGCTACTTCGCCATTCGTGGTTTGATTTCTGTGGGTATTATTTCCGCATTTATCGTCTATGCTAAGCAGTTCAGCCGCCCCATCAATGAGCTTGCACAGATTTACGGACAGCTTCAGACTGCGATTGCCGGTGCGGAGCGTGTTTTCACTGTTTTGGATGAAGACAATGAATTTATGGATGGAAATGCTTTGACAGAGGGCGGGGACGCGATGGTTTCCTTCCAAAATGTGAATTTTGCTTATGTACCGGGACAACCGGTCATTCGGAATTTTACTCTCACGATTCCTTCCGGAAAGAAAGTGGCATTGGTAGGCTCCACCGGCAGTGGAAAAACAACGATCGTGAATCTGCTTATGCGCTTTTATGATATTACCAGCGGTAAAATCCTGATTGACAATCAGGATATCGCTGAACTCAGCCGGAAGAGCCTGCGAAAAAATATAGCTATTGTGTTGCAGGATACGGTACTGTTTTCCGATACAGTCCGAAATAATCTGGTATATACAAATGAAGCGGCTACACAGGAGCAGATTGAAAGAGCGGTACATATGAGCCGATGTGAGGAACTGCTAAAGAGACTGCCACAGGGCTATGACACGGAACTGACTGCCTCCGGTGCCAACATCAGTCAGGGACAGCGGCAGCTTTTGGCAATTGCGCGGGCATTTGTCGCTGATCCCAGAATCCTGATTTTAGATGAAGCCACCTCCAATGTGGATACCCGGACGGAAAAAGCGATCCAAAGCGCCATGCAGCTTGCCATGCAGGGACGCACCAGCATTGTCATTGCACACCGGCTGTCAACAATCCGGGATTCCGATCTGATCGTAGTAATGGATCATGGTAAGATCGTGGAAAGCGGAAATCATGATACGCTGCTGGCCCAAAAAGGCAAATACTATGAGCTTTATATAACGCAATATGCAGGCTTTACAACCTGAGATATCGTCGGCAGACTGCTCTTATAGACAATAAAACAGAGAAATGATTGAAGACGCGACAATTTTATAAAATGTGCAAACTTTTTGGGTCTTTGCGCATTTTTTGTTGATACGATGAGAGGAGAATACGATGGAACATACAAATAAGCTTGAAACCATGCCTATGCCAAAGCTGGTGATAAATATGTCTTTACCGCTGATGATTTCGCTGCTGGTGCAATCACTGTATAATATTGTGGACAGCGTTTTTGTAGCCAGATTGAGTGAGGATGCACTGGCCGCGACATCACTGGTATTTCCTGTACAGCTTTTGATGATTGCTGTTGGTGTCGGCACCGGTGTCGGCGTAAACGCAGTGCTTTCCAAAAATATTGGTGCAAAAAATACCGAAATGATTGAACATGTTGCCACAACAGGTCTGCTGCTTTCTCTTATCAGTACAGCGGTTTTCATGATTTTAGGCTTTACATGTACACGGATTTTTGTCCATGCCTTTACAGAGGATGCGATCATTGCGGAGTACAGCATACAGTATCTCTCCGTTTGCATGATTTTTTGCGTTGGAAGTCTGGTTAGTACCATGTTCCAGCGGTTTTTACAAGCTGTCGGAGATACATTTTATAGTATGGTATCGTTGATTGCTGGAGCCATCACCAACATCGTGTTAGACCCGGTTTTGATTTTTGGATGGCTGGGTATCCCGCCTATGGGTGTTCGCGGTGCGGCAATTGCGACTGTCATTGGGCAGTGTGTCAGCGCTGTCACCGCCATTTGGCTTAATAAAGTCAAAAATCCGGTGGTAAAAATAACATGTAAGAATTATAAAGTAGATAAGGCTGTTTTAGCACAGATTTATATGGTGGGGTTTCCAACAATCATCACACAGGCCATCGGCAGCATGATGGTGGCGGCAATCAATGCGATTTTGATCCCGTTTTCGTCTACGGCTGTTGCCTTCTTCGGCGTGTACTATAAGTTGCAAAATTTCCTGTTCATGCCAATGAACGGATTGGGTCAGGCAGCCATTCCTATTGTAGGATTTTGCTATGGTTCCCGAAATTATTCTCGTATTCGGCAAGCCATACGGACGGTTCTACCCATTGCTATCGGCATATCCCTGCTCGCAACAGTAGTTTTTATGGTATTCCCGTCCGGACTGCTTGGACTGTTTTCGCCGAGTGAAGACATGCTAAGCATCGGCGTGCCGGCGCTACGGATTATTTCTGTAACCTTTGTGTTTGCCTCTGTCACGATGATTCTTGGATATGCCATATCTGGCCTTGGAAATGGATTTGTCAATATGTCAGGCACGGCGCTGCGTCAGCTGATTGTTTTTGTACCGTTGGCATATCTATTTGCGTCCTGTTTTGGTATTGAAAGCGTATGGTACTCGATGTGGATTTCGGAAGGTATAGCTGTGCTCTATGCGGTTTTGGCCGCCAAAAATGTGATGCGCAAAAAAGGAGTCGTCTGAAACGGGGGATATGAAGACAGGGAAAGCAGCCTGAAGCAGTCCGCTAATGGCTTATGGGAAAAATGCCGATTTTTAAAGAATTCTGTGGTATTTGTATAAAAATGATAGAAACAAAAGTTAGTGAATGACTAAAACTTAGACATTGTTTACCTTGACAGGATTCTTTTGCTATGGTATGATTTGTTAATATTAGCACGAACTAACAAATGGAAGCAATACCACCGGAGGCAGGAGGGAATACATGGAATTCACAGGTACACACTTAAAATATTTATTATGTATGTATCAGATGTCTTCTGTTCATCATGAAGAGATGCGGCTGACAGAAATTGCGAACAAACTTGGCGTAAAAAAGGCGTCTGTAGCACGTATAATAGGTGTTTTTCGTGACAAAGAGTTGGTGGATCAACAGCCGTATGGAAAAGTCCGTTTGACAGAGAGCGGGTGGCGGACTGCAGAACAGTATCTGGTGTATGTACATAAATTGGCGGAATGTCTGGTGCAGACAGGACTTGAGCTGACAATGCCGCAGGCAATGGACGCAGCGTGCATGTTGCTGCCGGAATTGCCTCAGAAATGTATCGATAGTATGCAGTTGCGTGAAGTTACATTCAACTAATATTTTCCTTAAAAGTTGTTGACAACTAATATCTCGCGCGGTATAATCAATTTGAACCAAAAAATTTATTGCGTGGAAAGCAGTTTCCACACAATTTTTTTGCCGATATGTTAGCATATCCTAACATATCGAAAATCAATACTTCACACATGAAAGGATGTACGCGAAGTGAAAATGAAAAAAATCACAGCCTGCGCTATGTGCATGGCTGCGGCAACTGGTATGATGCTGGGAAGCACTGCCATGGCGGCGGATTACAATGGACACTGGGCTGAAAAGCAGATTCAGGAATTCATTGATAACGGCTATCTGGTAGGCTATCCGGATGGAAGCTTTAAGCCGAGCAACACCATCACCCGTGCCGAAATCGCAACTGTTGTAAACCAGATGATGGGCTATACGGAGAAGGCTGATATTTCCAATTATACCGATCTGAATAAGGACAGCTGGTACTACAAGCAGATTGAAACCATCGTAAAGTCCAAGGTTATGGTTGGCCTGAACGATACGCAGTGGGATCCGAACGGTGATGTAACCCGTGAACAGGTTTGCGTTATGGTATGCGAGCTGAATAATATTGCGGTTGAAAGCACCGATAAAAACGACGAACTGCGTGCACAGCTCAAGGCAAAAGGCTACACTGACGTTGACAACATCAGCAGCTGGGCAGTGCCGTATGTAGCAGCAACGGTTGAAAAGGGCTACATGGTTGGCTATGCGGATGACATGACCCTGCGTACCAAGAATCCAATCACCCGTGCAGAAGCTGTTACGCTCCTGAAAGAGTGCGTTCCGGAGCAGGATCAGTCTGTATACGTTATGATGAACATTCCGTATGACGAGTTCTATGCATCTGACGTAAGAAATGATACAAAGGTAGATGTATTCTCCTCTGCAACCAAGAGCAAGACGAGAACCGGCACACTGGCTGGCGGCTCCTACCATGTAAACAGCGATGGCTCCCAGATTGATGGTATTTCTTTCCCGGTAAAGATCAACAAGTCTGCGTTGGCTGACAAGAAGCAGGTTACAGATGATGATTCTGTTGAAATTACCGTTACCAATCGTGGCCAGACCAATACAACAACCTATACGGGTGTAGATGCACTGTTTGAAAATGAGACATATGCATATTATGCACTGAGCGAAACACCGGAATACTACAAGGAAGCAACCGTGAACGAAGACGGCAGCATTTCCTTCGGTAAGATTCAGGGTACTGCGCAGAAGGTTGACGGGGCAACCGCAGATCTGATGACATCCTCAAACTATGGCGACTATGAGCTGGTCATTGAAGGCTTTGATGAGATTGATACATCCACCGACAAGGTTTACGGTGTTATTATCAGCACAGATGAGAACGACTACGGCCTGCGCCATCTCGAAAATATTTGGAGAGTTACGGATCTTGCATGGTGCACCGGTTTCACGGACGCTGTCCACAACTGCCCGACAGATTCTGAGCATTACAAGTCTATGATGGGTCAGACCATTCAGAAGGTTACCTACTACACCAGCAAGGGCATCTACGAGATTCCGATGGAAGTATATGTTCCGGTGAAGTTTGAAGGCTCTGTAGCTGTAGAGTCTGCAATGGTAGCGGATGGTGAGACTACCGTTACCCTGCCGGAACTGCCGAAGGATTATGAAGCTGAATACAGCGTGAAGGGTCTGGACGGCGCGAAGGTAGAAAACGGCAAGCTGACTTATAGTACAGATGCAAAGAACGGCAGCTATACCCTGACTGTTTCCGACAAGAGCGGCAAGTATGCGGATCTGACCGCTACCTTTGAGCTGAAAGTTGATGCACCGGCAAAGGCTGCTGATGACAACATGTCTGTTGTCAAGAGTGGCGATACTGTAACAGATGATGCTTTTGCAGCTTACATTAAGGCGGTTTCTTCCGTAACCATCAATGGTACGAAGTATGCAGCGTCTGGCCGTGGTGCAACAATCGTTGTAAATGAAGACGGCTCCATCACCATTCCGGCAAAGGCAGAAGCACAGGATGGCAAGTACGAGGTTGTGATTTCCGCTACTGGTTATACCGATGTAACGGTTACAGTTCCGGAAGAGGAATCGTATGTGTTGATGAACATTCCGTATAACAAGTTCTATGCAGCTGACATTACAAATGATGTTGAGGTAGATGTATTCACTTCTGCAACCAAGGACAAGTCTACTGGCTCTCTGGCAGGCAACACTTACCATGCAGAAGATGGCAGCGTAGTGTATGGTGTAACTTATCCGGTTTCTGCACAGGTATCTACCTTGAAGGGTGCTGAGGTTGAGGATGCAGCAGCTTTGGCAACCGCAGGTGATTATGCCTACTGCAAGCTGGATTCCGCTCCGGCAAACTATAAGTCTGTAACCGCTTCGACAGATGATGCAGGTACAACCTACACCGTCAGCGAAGTAAAGGGTGAAGTACAGGAAGTAAGCAGCGATAAAGTTACGGTTGAACTGATGACTTCTTCTAACTATGGCGACTATGAGATGCATGTTAGCGGTTTCTATACTGCAACTGAAAGAGATGGAAGTGTAAAAGAGGAAGGCATTCTGACCAAGGACGCTACAACCTATGGTGCATATATCACCACCGAGGATGGCAATAGCTATGGCCTGCGTGCTCTGGAAAATATTTGGAAGAATGGTGAGCTTGCATGGTGCACCGGATTCACTGATGCTGTACATGGCTGCCCCACCTCTTCTGAACATTATGCAGCTATGATGGGTCATAAGATTACTTCTGTAACCTTCTACACCAGTGAAGGCGTGTATAAGGTAAATACCGGCGATGTTTATGTCCCGATTAAGTTCGAGGGTTCTGTTTCTGTAGAAGATCAGGACTTAAACGACTTAAAGTATGGTTCGGTCGATATTACAGTATCGGAATTGCCAGACGGATTTACGCCAGAGTATGCTATTGATGGACAGAACGTTACCATGTACGCAGGCGGTTTGCTTATCAGCAGCCTTAACATGACAAACAAGGTATACACAGTTACGGTTTCTGATACAAGCGGCAAGTATGCTCCGCTGACTACAACCTTTGAAGTGAAAACCAATGCCCCGGCACAGGCTGCCGCTGACGGTTCGCTGGCAATTACTTCAACTGAAGGCGCAACCATTTCGCTTGCAGATTATATCAAGGCAATTTCCTCTGTCAGCGTCAATGGCACAAGCTATGCAGCATCTGGTCGCCGTCCTACAACAGTTGTAAATGAAGACGGTACGATCACAATTCCGGAGGCAAGCGTAGCGGCAGATAATCAGTATGAGATCGTTATTACAGCTACCGGTTATTATGATCTGACCGTTAATTTCGACACAAGCCCGAAGCCTGAAACCAAGGATATTACCGTCAGCGTTGTCAATACTTCAGAAGATGATGAGTGGGAAAATTATGATTTCAAGCTTACCCTGACTACACTGGAAGGTGTCATCACTGAAGTAAGCTATGATGATTCTACTGTTCCGGCTGAGAGCAAGCCGAACGCTTCCAGTTATTTTAATAAGGCGATGAATGGCAGCAAGGCAAATCCAAGTATTGGTATGGTCAGTGCTCTGGTAGGCAAGGATGCATCAACGATTGATTCTGTTGATACTGTATCCAGTGCAACTATCACCAGTGCAGCAGTAAAGGAAGCTGTCAAGGCTGAGCTGTCTAAGTAAAACAGATCCATTTCCTTTCAGGATATCCTGAATATCGCTCCTTTTACGAGCCCGGCTGGTTTTCCAGTCGGGCTCTTTCGTCCAGCTTTGCGCAGTTGAGCATTTTGTTGAAAAAAGAGTTAGCAGAAGCTTAAATTTTGGCGATGGAAGCATTGACAGTATTTGCCTGAATATGATATTCTAATCATTGATTAGGAGGAACTAACTTTGCAAAAGTTAGTAAATACTAACAAAATGAGAGAGATCAAAGGGAGGCGGCGCATGAAACTGAAAAAACAGGATGTTTTGCTGCTTGCAGTGTTTCTGGCTGTCGCTGTCGTGCTGGGTGTCGGGCTTCTGCTGACCCGTTCGAATGGCGCAATAGTTGTTGTCCGTGCTGGCGGTGAGCAGATTGCAGAATTTCCGCTAAGGAAAGATACCACCTATACGATCGAGGGCATTGGAGGCACCAATGAGCTGGTGATTGAAAACGGCACAGCCCGGCTGAAAGATGCCAGCTGTCCGGATCAGCTCTGTGTCCATCAGGGTACAATCCAGTATGCCGGAGAAAGCATTATCTGTCTGCCAAATCAGGTCACTGTGACTATCGAAGGGGAAACAGAGGATAACGGCGTGGATATCATTGCGACATAAGAGGATGTAATATGAATAAAACAAAGCATTTGGCATTATATGGTATGCTTGCGGCACTGGCGCTGGTACTCAGCTATATCGAAGCAATGATTCCGGCATTTTTTGCCGTACCGGGTATGAAGCTTGGTTTAACCAACCTTGTTGTATTGGTGGCTTTGTATCGTATGGGTGCAAAGCCTGCTATGGTGATCAATCTGGTTCGGATTGCCTTGACATCGATTTTGTTCGGAACGGTTATCAGTCTGTGGTATTCGCTTGCTGGCGGTTTGCTTTCCGGTATTGTCATGATCTTACTGAAGAAAACAGGAAAATTCCAGCCGCTGACCGTCAGTGTGGCGGGCGGCGTCATGCATAATGTCGGACAAATTTTTGTTGCAATGCTGGTCATGCAGACAAGCGCCGTTGCATGGTATCTGCTTGCATTGTGGGTTTCCGGCGTAGCAGCAGGCGCCGTGATTGGCGTACTTGGCAGTTGGATGCTCAGCCGCCTGCCTGGGCTGGATAAAATGAGGGAATGAAAAAGTAAAGCTACTGTATCAATTGCAACCATTGTGCAGAAGACAAATGCGGTAAACCTCCCTCAGTCAGCTGTGCTGACAGATCCCTGGTCTGAGAGAGGGGAACCGCCGCGCAGCGGTGGTGGACCTTGGTGCAGGTTATTCTGAAACGATTATCATGACGAAAACTTGCTTCCATAAAGCAAGTTCGGCATGGTTTTAGAATACCTGTAAGGAGTGAAAACGCAGCATGTTTCAGAATAGCTGTAGGGGATTGTATAATGAAGGGAGCACACATGAAATTCAAAAGTAAAATATGGCTTACAGCTGCACTGGCTTGCAGCTTGCTTTTGGCGGGCTGTGGTACTGATACAGCTTCGACACCACGGGATACCGGAAGTTCTGTCACAGCAAATGGCAGCGCCACGGAAAATGCGGTAATGGCAGTAGATGAGCCAGTGAGCCAGGAAGTATTTGCGATGGATACCTATATGACTGTGACAGCCTATGGTGAGCATGCACAGGAAGCCGTTGATGATGCCGTGGCAGAAATCGAACGTTTGGATGCATTGCTATCCATCGGAGAGGCGGACAGCGAAATTTCCAAGCTGAATGCAACCGGGGCGGCAACACTTTCGGAGGATACCAGCGTCATGATCGATAAGGCACTGGAGCTGTATGACAGCACCGGAGGCGCATTTGATATCACCGTCCTGCCGCTGATGGAGGCATGGGGCTTTACAACAGAGGAATATCAGGTTCCATCGGACGACATCCTCGCAGAAATCCTCACACACGTCGGCGCAGATCAGCTGGACTGGGATGCAGACAGCCGGACAATCACGCTGGGGAACAGTCAGAAAATTGACCTCGGCGGCATTGCAAAGGGCTTTACCTCTGGCAGAATTATGGAAATCTTTCAAAAGGACGGCGTGACCAGCGGTATGGTTTCCCTTGGCGGCAATGTTCATCTGCTTGGATCAAAGACAGATGGCAGTAAATGGCGTGTTGGTATTCAGGATCCGGATAATACGGAGGATATACTTGGCATTCTGGAAGTAGAGGACTGTGCAGTCATTACCTCCGGCGGCTATGAACGGTATTTTGAACAGGATGGCGTGACCTATCATCATATTGTTGACCCCAAAACCGGTAAACCAGCAGACAGCGGCGTGACTTCAGCGACAATTGTCAGCAAGGACGGTACGTTGGCAGATGGGTTATCCACTTCGCTGTTTATTATGGGTGTCGATGAAGCTGCTGCATACTGGAAACAGCATGCAGAGGAATTTGACGCAGTGCTCGCTACGGAAGATGGAACTGTTCACGTGACAGAGGGGATTGCAGATTCCTTTACCTGTGATGCAGATGTCACAGTGATTACAAAGGATTAAACGCTGGTTTCACAAAAAAGGAGGATTCACATGCGTATTTTTTATCATAAATCGGTGGATGAGTTTGTCCGCCGTCTTGTACCGGGCATTGCCGTGGTGGCGCTGGCAGCATGGGGCATTGTATCCGGCGGCGCAGTGCTGGAGGAGATTCCCGAACTCACAACTGCACAGGCGGCAGAGGTTGCAGGAAATACTGCGGAAGCAGGTGCCGGTTCCGGTGCCGCTGCGGGAAATGTAACCTATCAGGATGGCACATATACCGGCACAGCCCCTGGCTTTGGCGGTGATATTACTGTCAGCGTAACCATTGCAGATGGAAAAATGACTGCAATTGAAATTGTTTCCGCTGCTGGCGAAACACCGTCTTTCCTGGCACGGGCAAAGACAATTATTTCTAAAATGCTGGAAACACAGAGTGCGGATGTAGACGTCGTGTCCGGCGCCACGTATTCGTCGAACGGCATTATCAATGCTGTTAAAAACGCATTGGTAAAGGCATCCGGCGGAACGGTAAAAGAGACAACCGGAAGTTCCGGTCTGGGCGGAGGCTCAACCGGCGGTGGGGGAGGAAGCACTTCCTCTGATGCATTTACAGACGGCACCTATGCGGACGGTACCTACACCGGGTCTGCATCCGGTTATGGCGGTACCATTACGGTTAGCGTAAAAATTTCCGGCGGTAAAATTGCATCGATATCCATTGTATCTGCCTCCGGCGAGACAGCTTCGTATCTGGCAAAGGCAAAGGCGGTTATCAATAAGGTTATTTCCGCACAAAGCCCGAATGTAGATGCGGTGTCCGGTGCAACATATTCCTCCAACGGTATCCTCAATGCAATTAAGAAAGCATTGAATAAGGCTGCTGCTGCAAATGGCGGCACAACGACAGATACGGACGACAACAATGATGATGACGATACATCAACGGCAGAGCCGGACCGCACCTACACCGACGGGACTTACACCGGTACAGGCGAAGGCTATGGCGGCGATATTTCGGTGAAAGTAACGATCCTCAATAGCAGAATCGATGCGATCGACATTGTTTCCGCAGAGGATGAAACACCGAGCTTCTTTGCACGTGCAAGAACGCTGATTGCAACCATACTGAAAAAGCAGACAACAACCAATGTCGATGTTGTTTCCGGTGCAACGTATTCCTCCAATGGTATTCTGGATGCTGTGAATGAAGCGCTGGACAAGGCGGCAGGTACTTATGTGGAACCGGAAAAGCCGGATACTGATCCGGATGACGCCGAACCGGACACCAAGCCGGATGACAATAATGAAGAAAATCCGGAGAAGCCGGATGAACAAACCACCACAGAGACATTGACCTATACCGCATCAGCAATCTGCTCGCCGAATGAGGACGAGGAGTTTGATGCATATGATCTGCAGATCAAGTGCACGGTAGAGCAGGTGACAACCGTGAGCACGGATGCGGAGGGCAATACCACCACAACGGTTACGCGTAAGCTGACGGGAGTTGAGGTTGTCAACCCGACATCAGGAAGCAACTGGACTTATATCAAGAAGGCAATAAACGGAACGTCTAAGTCTACCGGTGTTGCTGCGCAGGCAGTGGGCAAGCAGGGCTTTGGCGGTATTGATGCCGTATCCGGTGCAACCTGCTCGTCCAATGCGATTGTCGCAGCAGGCTCTCAGATTGACTTGAATCTGGGAACTTTCACGAAGTAATGGAGGGCTGAGGTGTGAGACATCAGGATTTTTGGGCAAGAGTGATAAGCCTTGCCGTAGCAGTTGCCGCAGTCGGGTTTTATCAGGCACATGCCCTCCAGTGGCAGCAGGCAATGGAAGCGAATCAGCAGGAAATTGCGGACATCAATGCACAGAATAGCGCTGCGGAATCTGGAGCAGTCAGCTATCAGGATGGCGTGTATATCGGCGAAGGCGAGGGCTTCGGCGGTACAGTTACGGCGCAGGTCACTGTGACAGATGGCAAGATTGCATATATTGAAATTACAGAGGCATCCGGTGAGGATGCGGCATATCTCGATAAGGCACAGCAGATTATTGACAATATCATCACAGCACAGACACCGGAGGTAGACACCATCAGTGGCGCCACCTTCAGTTCGACTGGCATCAAGACTGCTGTTCAGCAGGCACTGGAAGGAGCAGCAGAAGCATGATACAGACAAAAAACGCACAGCGTATGCCTGGGCAGGCGGCAAAGAAGAAGCCTGCCAATCCCATGCAGCGCGTGAAGGTGCGCCGCCGTATTCGTGCGGTTATCCAGTTGGTTTTCTTCCTGCTTGCACCGGCGGTATATACCTCCTGCTTTTCCGGTATTAAGGCGATTGCAACGGCAATCGGCGCAGGGGAACCGTTTGCATATGATACATTCTTTACGACACTGGCGGTAATCTGTCTGTATACCATCGTATTTGGCAGATTTTTCTGCGGATATGCGTGCGCCTTTGGTGGACTGGGGGATGCAATTTATGCGTTGTCTCAGTTGATTCAGCGTAAGATCAGAAAAAAATTGCCGCAGATTCCCGAAAAGGCTGTCCGCGTCATGCAGAAGATCAAATATCTGATTTTGATTGCAATTGTGATTCTATGTGCAGCGGGCATATATGGAAGTCTTCCCGGCTGGAGCCCGTGGGATGTATTCTCTATGCTGACAGCTCTGAAAGGAATTACTGCTGCATACGCAATCGGTGCAGTGCTGCTGGCGTTGATTGTCATCGGCATGGCGGTAAAGGAGCGGTTTTTCTGTCAATTCCTCTGCCCGATGGGTGCGGTGTTTGCATTGCTGCCGGTGGTTGGAAGCTACCGCCGGAACCGTTCCAATTGCCTGCCGCGATGCTCGGCATGCGCAAAAAACTGCCCGGTTTGTGTGGAAACCGATGAGGGCAGCCTTCGCATGGGCGAATGCATTTCCTGTGGCAAATGCAGTGATATCTGCCCGAAGCGGAACATTCAGTATGGCAATAGCATTCAGGACGGAAATGCACCGTTCCCGGTGCTTCTCAAGGCGCTTCTGCTGTTCGCGATCTGCCTGTTCCTCGGCGTAGTTCGTACATTTTAAAATCAATGAGATTGAAAAATCCCCTCTGCGGCTGGCAGAGGGGATTTCAACTATTACAATATTATTCTTCCGGTTTCTGTTGGGGCAGCAGGCACGCAAGGATACCGGATTGTTGTACCCATTTGGTATTCATAACAGCATAACCGGCAAGATTTGGACGCATACCGGATTCCTTCAGCTTGTCCTCCATTCTCCAAAAATACGGCAGGGGAATCTTGATCTGCTCATGCGGGTTCTTGGGGTCGATCTGGAAATAGATTTCATCATCCTGTACGGAGTCAAACCGCAGGGATGTAATATTCTTGTCCGGAAATTTTTGCTGGATTTGTGCCAGAAGAACCATGCGCATCATTTCCAGCGCCATGTCATCCAAACCGGCCTCCAGAATGCGTGCGCGTTCAAAGAAATTCGACAGGGTATATTCCAGACGCATCTGGTAATGCGGCATCAGTGGCGTAGCAGCCGGCTCCTCCCGGTTTGGCTGCAAGGAAATCACAAATTTTTTATCATGGTTGGTGTACAGACAGGTGTATGCAACATGCATCTGTTTGCCGCAGCGCGGACAGGTCTGGCGGAACAGGTTCCCATGCAGCAGTTTGTCCTTTGCTTCCGGGTTTTCCTTCGCATTGATTACATTCCACTGCTCGATTTCAAAAACTTCGCCGCAGTCCGGACAGGTATAATTTGTCATATGTGGCTTTGCCATAGATCTCTCTCTCCTAGTGTCGTATATTTCGTCAGAATACAGCTATTGTACCACAGATTGGTGGAAAAGTCAGGAGAATCTGAAAAGGATTTTGTGAAAAATATAAAAGTATGGTATAATGGCCAAGATAGTATTTCAGTTGGAGGAAAAGTGTGAATACATTGAGTCTTGTGCACCACTATCTGGAGCAGTTTATTCAGCCGGGAAACTTTGTCATTGACGCGACAGCGGGCAATGGACGCGATACGGTATTCCTGTGTGGACTGGTTGGAGGAGAAGGCAGAGTTCTTGCCTTGGATATCCAAGAGCAGGCTGTAAAGAATACAAAAAAACGTCTTGCAGATACCGGCTGGGAACAGACCGGCGAGGTTGTGCTGGACAGCCATGCCAATATGGCAAGGTATGCGCAGCCGGGGACAGTGGACTGCATTGTGTTCAATCTTGGCTGGCTGCCGGGCGGTGATCATACGATTTTTACCCATGCGGAAAGCACCATTGCTGCTATCGAGGCGGGGCTGACACTGCTGCGGGCAGGCGGTCTGATGTGTATCAGCATCTATTATGGCGGTGAAAGCGGCTATGCGGAACGGGATACCTTGTTGGAATATTTCAGGACCGTTGACCCGAAGCAATATACTGTACTGGTCACGCAGTTTGCGAATCGTACCGGTGACCCGCCGATTCCGGCATTTATTCTAAAAGCAACGTGAGGTGGCAGGGATGAGCGAGAAAAAAGAGCTGACGATGGCAGAATACTGCCAGTTATTTGAACATATTATATTGGCGGAATATGATAACCTGTTTCATAATGCCGAGCTGCGGCAGGATCTGGGGCTTGATAGGGATACCACCGGACCGTTTGCTGTGGAATATCTCAGCGCGGCGTTGTATCTGTTGGAAGATCTGATACCGGATTGTCCTTTGTCGGAGCAGATCCGACAGGAATTGGTTTCGCTGGTGCGTGCACATGTATTCCGCCGTATTCTGCCGGAGGGAACGCCGGAAGGCATGGAGGCTCAGTATATCCTGTATTCCCTCAAGCGTTCGACAGAATTTGCGCAGCTTTATGCCCGTAATGATGAGACAATGAAGAAGCTGATCGAAAACTGTCTCAAACAGGCAAAGCAGACGGATCTGGTTTCCCACATGCCGCAGTCGGTATATCTGATGAACCTGCTGCCGGGGTTGGTGCAGCTATATTGTGACCTGTTGTGCAGCGTGGTACAGGCAGGGGATGCGCCTGTCTGCTTCCGGATTGGCATACCGGAGGAAACGAGGTAATATAATGCTCCGTACCTGAAAAAGTACGGGGCATTTTTGATGCGATAGATACAGTTAGCGGCACAAAACGAAAGAATGTTGTGAATGTTGTACAAATAAAAAGATTAGCTCATCCTAACAAGTGGGCGAAAATGCTGAAAATGCCAAAAGAATACAGAAGATATTTTAAAATGAGTTGACAAAAGACCGAGAAAAGGGTATTATATGAATTGGTTAGCAAGAGCTAATCTAATTTGGCATTTCACAATGATGTTAGAAAATGCTAAAGCAATGCGCATAAAGGAGGAAGAATCATGATGCCATTGACACTTGCCACAGTGGGAGAGGAAAATACCATCATGAGAATCGGCGGCAAACCAGAGGTGAAGAAGCACCTTGAGAATTTGGGCTTTGTAGTCGGCGGCAATGTGAAGGTTATTTCCACAATGGGCGGAAACCTGATTGTAAATGTGAAGGAGACTCGCGTTGGCATTAGCCAGGAAATGGCACAGAAAATCATGGTTTGACCTTATTTTCACAGGGAAAGGAGAACGTTACAATGACTCTAAAGGAAGCAGGTGTAGGCAGCACCGTTACGGTTGTAAAGCTGACCGGCGTTGGTGCAGTCAAGCGCCGTATTATGGACATGGGCATTACCAAGGGCGTCGAAATTTATGTCCGCAAGGTGGCTCCGCTGGGTGATCCGGTTGAGGTTACTGTGCGCGGCTATGAGCTGTCTCTGCGCAAAGAAGACGCTGAAATGATCGAGGTAAAGTAATCGGTTTGTAAAATAACAGATCGTTTTCGCAGCGGTCTTTATTTTTTGGCAGGCAATTAGCTATAACTAATAAAAATAACTGTTAGCATAACCTGAATTAGCCTGCAGAAAGGAAATGAACTATGGAGTTGAGAATCGCCTTAGCCGGCAACCCAAACAGTGGTAAAACCACACTGTTTAATGGCCTGACCGGTTCCAATCAGTTCGTCGGCAACTGGCCGGGCGTTACTGTAGAGAAAAAAGAAGGCAAGCTGAAGAAGCACACTGGCATTACCATTACGGATCTTCCGGGTATTTACTCGCTGTCTCCGTACACATTGGAAGAAGTTGTAGCAAGAAATTACTTGCTGGGTGAGCGCCCGGATGCTATACTGAACATCATCGACGGCACCAACCTGGAGCGTAACCTGTACCTGACAACCCAGCTGACAGAGCTTGGCATTCCGGTTGTTGTTGCGGTTAACATGATGGATATCGTCGAGAAAAACGGCGATCAGATCAATATTGCTGAACTGTCCCGCGAGCTGGGCTGCAAGGTTGTTGAGATCTCGGCGCTCAAGGGCAGAGGCATTATGGAAGCAGCAGAGGCTGCAATTGATGCTGCGAAGAATACAAAGACGATTCCGCAGCATACCTTTAGCGGCCCGGTTGAACACGCCATTGCACACATTGAAGAGGCTGCGTTGCATGATCTGCCGGAAGAGCAGCAGCGCTGGTATGCAATCAAGATTTTTGAGCGCGACAGCAAGGTTCTGGAGCAGCTGAACATTGCAGCTGACGTTATGGCGCATATCGAGACAGATATTGCAGCTGCTGAAGCAGAAGAGGATGATGACGCTGAATCCATCATCACCAATGAGCGTTATATTTACATTGCATCTATTATTAAGGGATGCTACAAAAAGAAGTCTGCGGGCAAGCTGTCTACATCAGATAAGATTGACCGGATCGTGACCAACCGTATTCTGGCGCTGCCGATCTTTGCGGTTGTTATGTTTATTGTATATTATGTTTCTGTAACCACAGTTGGTACCATCGCTACTGACTGGGCGAACGATGGCGTATTCGGCGACGGCTGGCATCTGTTCGGTATTGGTTCTTCCGATTATGGTGAAGTTTCCGAAGAATACGGCGATGCAATGACTGTTGCAAACGGTTTCGTTACCTTCGCTTCTGAAAACGGTGTGGATACCTCCGCTGTAGAAGAAGCAATGGACGCTGAGTCGGAAGAATATGACCCGGCAGCAGCAGAGGCTGCTATGATCGAGTTTGCAGAACAGTTCTCCGATACCGATGAGGCTACTTATCTGGTGGAGGATGAAGAGACTCTGGCAACGGAGGAGACTGTTTCCACAGGCGCTGAGCTGCAGGATGCACTGACAGTCCTGTCTGGCTACGGCTATGAAGAGCCGGATCCGGCTGAATATGGTATCTGGATTCCGGGTATTCCGGTATTTGTTGAAAGCGCTCTGAACAGCCTGAATTGTGCAGAGTGGCTGTCCGGCCTGATCCTTGATGGTATCGTAGGCGGTGTCGGCGCAGTTCTGGGCTTCGTTCCGCAGATGCTTGTTCTGTTTATCTTCCTGGCATTTCTGGAAGCATGCGGCTACATGGCACGTGTTGCTTTCATCATGGACCGTATTTTCCGCCGTTTCGGCTTGTCCGGCAAGTCCTTTATTCCGATCCTGATCGGTACTGGCTGCGGCATCCCGGGCATCATGGCATCCCGTACCATTGAGAATGAACGTGACCGCCGTATGACTGTTATGACCACTACCTTTATTCCGTGTGGTGCGAAGACACCGTTTATCGCAATGGTTGCCGGCGCTATCTTTGGTGGCGCTGCATGGGTAGCAACTTCTGCTTATTTCCTTGGTATCGCAGCAATTATCTGCTCCGGTATCATTCTGAAGAAAACCAAGATGTTTGAAGGCGATCCGGCTCCGTTCGTTATGGAGCTTCCAGCTTACCATATGCCGACAGTAGGCACTGTACTGCGCAGCATGTGGGAGCGTGGCTGGTCCTTTATCAAGAAGGCTGGCACGATCATCCTTCTGTCCACGATCCTTGTTTGGTTCCTGTCCTTCTTCGGCTGGGTTGACGGCAGCTTTGGTATGCTGGCTGAGGACCAGATGGACTGCTCCATTCTGGCACGCATCGGCAGCGCAATCTGCTGGATCTTCGCACCGCTTGGCTTCGGCAACTGGCAGGCAACCGTTGCATCCATCACCGGCCTGATTGCAAAGGAAAACATTGTTGGCACCATGGGCATTCTGTATGGCGCTGGCGAGGGTACTGTATATCAGACTATGGCTGCAACCTTCACACTGGCAAGCGGCTATGCATTCCTAGCATTTAACCTGCTGTGCGCACCGTGCTTTGCAGCAATGGGCGCTATCCGTCGCGAGATGAACAACGGCAAGTGGTTCTGGTTCGCAATTGGCTATCAGTGCGGCTTTGCTTATCTGGTAGGTCTGGTTATTTATCAGATTGCAAATGCATTCACCGGTGGCGGCATTGGTATCGGCACTATCGTAGCACTGGCTGTTATTATCCTGTTCTTCTATATGCTGCTTCGTCCGTCTAAGGAAAAGAAGGCGCTGAAGGGCGCTGCCGCAGTAGGCGCACGATAAAAAGATAATAAAAAAAGCTCGTCAAAGGAGGAAAATGAAATGCTTTCATGGCTTGCAGCCAATATTGGAACGATTGTTGTATTGATTGTGCTGATAGTAATTGTGGGCGCAATTGTCCGTAAATTGTATACTGACAATAAAAAAGGCATTCACTCCTGCGGCGGACATTGCGGCGGGGGCTGTCCAGGATGCAGCAGCAAAGGAGGCTGCTCCGGAAGCTGTGCTTCCTGCGGCCCGCAGCATAAATAATGTGCATAAGTAAACAATGTAATAATTTCAAAAAAAGAAGCGGCATGGGAGCTGAACCGCTCCCCGTCAAGAGGACAGTGAAAAAATATAAAGTTTCCCCGGCCAG
>JAUNGQ010000013.1 GCA_030524285.1 Eubacteriales bacterium | reverse complement strand
CGTTATATGGATTGCTGTTTTCATTGCCTGAAGAGGAATTGGAATCCGACGATACCGTCGTGCCGGACAAGTCTGCCTCATCAATCAGTGCAATGGTAATATCCTGCGTCTTGCCATCACGGTAAATGGTCAAAGTGATCGTATCGCCTGCGGACAATTCATTCTTGACATCATTGATATCCGACATGCTGGTGATCTCCTTGCCGTTGACACCGGTGATGATATCGCCGCTCTGGACACCCTTCGCATATGCATCCGAAGCAGTGTCCACGCTGGATACATAGACGCCCTGCGGCAGGTTGAAATAGCTTGCACGGGCTTCATCCAGATCATAACCGCTGATACCGATTGCCGGGCGTCCCGTTACATGACCATAGGCAATGAGCTCATCTACGATTTCCTTGGCCGTATTCATTGGGATGGCAAAGCCCATGCCTTCAATGGAAGCGCCGCTCATGGAGGACGCGCTGAGCTTCGAGGATGTAATACCGATCACCTGACCTGCGGAGTTAATCAGTGCGCCGCCCGAGTTGCCCGGATTGATTGCGGTATCAGTCTGGATCAATGACATGACACGGTCATTGATGGTGACGTCGCGGTTGATTGCGGAAATAAAGCCGCCGGTAAAGCTGTTTTGATATTCAATCCCACCGGGGGAACCGATCGCAAATGCCCGGTCGCCAACCTTCACATCATCTGAGCTGCCAAACTCTGCAGCCGTCAGATTGTTTGCATCAATTTTGAGTACCGCAAGGTCAGTCTGCTCATCCCTGCCGATCAGCTGCGCGCCGTATGAGGTGGAATCTGCCAGAATAACGGTAAACTTGTCGCCGCCTTCTACCACATGATTGTTGGTGATGACATATCCGTCCTCACTCATGATGACACCGGAGCCGGAGGATTCATTGCCCGCCTGAATTTCATCTACAACAATCGCTACGACGGACGGAGAAACCTTTTCATAGACCTCGGAATAACTGCCCAGATCCTCTGCGGTATCCTGGATCGGAACCTTTGCCGCATTGGAATTGTCCGCTGTCCCGCTGCCGGAATCCTGCTTATATGAATAGTTATTCGAGCTGGAGCTGTTCAGCGTCGGCAGCTTGCCGTTGCCTCCTGCCAGCATACCGCCGCCAAAGGCAATCGCTCCGACAATCACCACTGCAATGACCGGCTTCCATGGGAATCGGGACGGCATTTTCGATTTCTTCGGCTTCTTCGGCTTTTTTCCACCGCCGCTCCATTGCTCATAACAGGAGCCATTTCCGCCGTTTGGGGGTGGCGTACTGCCTCCGCCATAACTGCCTGTGCTTCCATAGGTACCGCTCTGTGTATCGCTGCTATATCCTCTTGTATTGGTATAACCGCTTCCCGGCTGTTCATCTGCGCCGCGTACCGGCGTTTGGAACGGTGTTGTATGCTGGGAGTCGTTGTTCTCTGTGTTTCGATTGAACTCGTCCATAAGAGTATCCTCCTTTGTTATGCTGCCTATTTTACACTCATAATATGATTATTCGTTGTCATCAATGTTAAGTTTTTGTGAACCTGTGCTTTCCCGCAAACGAGCAGCCTTTCCACTCCGGTTCCACGCATTTTTTGTGTCTTTTATGTGACACACGAACAAAAATACCAGCACAGTTTTTCATCCTGCGCCGGTATCAGGGTCACTATTCTGTTTTCTTAGTCCTGTCATGACCATCCTGCTTTGGCACAAGCGGCATGGTAAATGCAAATTCCGTTCCTTCTGCAGAGGAGCGGACAGAAATATCACCGCCATGCAGATTGACAATGGATTTCACAATATACAGACCAAGTCCTGCGCCGGTACGGTCACGGCTGCGGCTGCGGTCTACCTTGTAAAAGCGGTCAAAGACATGCGGCAGATCCTCCGGCGGAATCACGGAGCCGGTATTCCGAATCAGGAACAGGCTCATCGTGCCCTCTGTCTCCGCGCGGATGGTCAGCGTTCCGCCATCGTTGACAAATTTTACCGCATTATCCACGAGGTTGTAAATCACGCGGTAAATGTGGTCGCTGTCACCATTGACAATCAGATTGTCCTCCAGCTCGACATCCATTTCCAGATGCTTGTCATTGATCTGATTCTCAAAGCTGATCAGGACACGCGCCGCCATCTCTGTCAAATCAAACGGCGCCGGTGTAATAATCAGCTCACCCGCCTGAATTTTAGCGGCATCCAGCATACGAATGACCAGCCGAGACAGACGTCCGACTTCCTCAGAAATGATTTTCAGATATTGATTGTGCTTTTCCGGCGGAATCGTGCCATCCAGCATACCGTCTACAAAGCCACGAATGGAGGTCATCGGTGTCTTCAGCTCATGGGAGACATTCGCAACAAAGCCACGGCTCAGTTCCTCCTGCTGCCGCAGGGAGGTTGCCATATTATTAAAGCTGACTGCCAGTTCATCGATTTCATCACAGTTATTGTTTTCGGATACACGCACATCAAATTCGCCGCGTCCGAATTTCTTTGCAGCAGAAACAAGCCCCTTCAATGGGCGTGTCAGCATATCGGACAGGAACCAGCTGATAATCAGTGTCAGCGTCAGCGTAATACAGACGATAAACAAATAACTGCGCATGATATCATTCATCAGTCCCGTTGTGGATTCCGATGGTGTTGCCGCAATGACCAGCGCAGATGTGCTGCCATCCGCATTGGTACAGCGGCTTCCGGCAATGAAATAATTTTCTGAAAACAGGCCGTTAATATTACCTGTACCAAAATAGGAACCTGTCTCGGTAATGGTTTTTACCAGGCTGCTGCTGACAGCTCCCTGCATCTCACTTTCCAGATTCTCATTCTCCTGCGGCATTGACAGAATATTGATGTTTCCGTCCGCATCCGTGAGCAGGATAATACATCCGCTGACAGCTGCCTGCTGGTCAAGATACGTCTGCATAAATGCACTGTAATCCGGGCTTTGTACTAAAGTCAGATTATTATCCACGATGGTATCAATATAGCTTACCGTTGTGCCAAGCTGCTCTTTCTTTTCCTGTACGGAATACCGGCTGACCTGCGCCATGAACACACCGCCTGCAAATGTAAAGCTGACTAGAATCAGCATGGCAAATGCCATGTAATTTTTGACAAATAAATTTCTCATCAGTCTCTGGTTTCAAACTTATAGCCAACGCCCCACACTGTTTTGAGTTCCCACTTATCGCTCACGCCCTCCAGCTTTTCACGCAGGCGCTTGACATGAACATCAACGGTACGGGTATCGCCAAAATAATCAAAGCCCCAGACATCGTCCAGCAGCTGCGCGCGGGTAAAGACACGGTTTGGGCTGGAGGCAAGGAAATACAGCAATTCAATTTCCTTCGGCGGCGCATCCACACGTTTGCCATCGACAATCAAGTCATATGCCTGCTTATCTACCGTCAGCTTATCGAATGAGATCTTTCCGCTGTCCTCCGGCGCAAAGCGGCGGAACACAGCGCGTACACGTGCCACAACCTCACGCATTTCGAGCGGTTTTACAATATAATCATCGGCACCCATTTCCAAGCCGTTCACCTTATCAAAGGTTTCACCCTTTGCAGTCAGGATAATAATCGGCACCTTGCTTTCCTCACGGATAATCTTGCAGACCTGCCAACCGTCCATAATCGGCATCATGACATCCAGCAGGATCATATCCGGATTGACCTTGCGCCACTGTGCAACGCCTTCCTCACCGTTTGCAGCTTCCGTAATCTCATAGCCCTCTCGCTCCAGATACAAACGCAAAAGCTCGCGGATATTGCCGTCATCCTCCACAATCAGAATTTTCTTACTCATAATATTAAAGTCCCTCCTGTTTTTCGGGAGTTTTGCACCCTCTTGTCATTCCAATTATTTTTATTATACGGCATTTCGCTGCATAATTCATTACTTTTCTGTAAACGTAGAGCATTTTATACATAAATTTTACAGGGCAGTATGTTCCAGGCTGTTTTCACATAAAAATAAGGCTCCCTCTCCGAGGGAGCTTCAGCCTGTCGATAAACCTATCTGTATGTACAACGGTTGTTGAAAAGCCTCCCTCTTTGAGGGAGGTTAACGTATCATTACCATTCGTCGTCAGAATCCTCATCACTATCATCATCATATGTGTCATCATCGTCTATGGCATCCGCGCTTTTCTCGCCGTTCAGCACAGCCAGTACGTCTTCCGTATTATATACAGCTTCCAAAACTGCGTCGCCGGTATACTCCATCCACGCACTGATATTATCCAGTATGGGGATAACCACAGCATCCTTTGCAAGCTTCTGTACCGACTCCACAGCTTCAGCAGCTTCCTCCACACTATCTGCGGGAACCAATACGCGATCCGCCGCTGTAAGCAAATCTTCAACATTACCTGTCGGAATGCCGTCATCTGTTGCCATTGCCGACAGCTCCGTCAGCGCATTCACAGACCCTGCGGTCAAGCTGACCGAAATACCCTCGCCTACTGCATCCTTGATATCCTCGAATGCTCCAAGCAGGATATCTGCCTGTTCTTCCGGCTCCTTCGCAAAGTCAATACGATCCATATGTCCCCGGAGCGGGAAGGTAAACGCATCCAGCAGGATTTCATCACAGCCTGCCTTGACTGCGCTCCTGGCAATATCCCCAATATAATCAACTGCATCCCGATTGGTGATATCCAGCCAACGCGTGTTGTCATAATCGAGCCATGTCCCGCCTGCTTGATATTGCATGGCAAGGTCCGTATTCTGCGAAGTGGCACGCTGGTCATGCATACAGTAAATCCGTCCGACGACATGCACACCGGCATCATGCAGCGTCTGAATGGAATCCTCCAGTTCATCCGCGGTATCCTCTGTAATAGTATCCACATCATCCAGCTGGTTGGTTCGCACGCCAATATTCAGATAACCGTCTTCATCCTTGATATTGACGATCACGGTATCCAGCACGCCATCCTTTGCCAGCTGCTCCAGTTTCTCCACGCTTTCCGCATCGGAAAGTGCATTGGCAGAAAGCATCGCAGCACGGACTGCCGGAGCATTGTCTTCCTGCTCTTCGTCCGGTATTTCAGGCTCTGTTGTGGTTTCCATATGCTCGTCTTTTTCCGGCTCTCCACTGCCCGCCGCTTCCATAGCAAGTACGCCATAACGGTCTATCACATGTGCGCCATTCTCGTCAAAGGACAGGCACTGGAAAACCAGAAAGGCGCCCACGATAACAACCACAGCCGCCACAATCAAGACTGCGGCCACCGTGCGATGGATGCGGGAATGATTGTGTTTGCGATTGTTATTCATGGGCGTCTCCTCATTATGTTTCGATTTTTTGGAAAGTTGGGAATTACTTTTCTGCGGCAGCGGCAGCAGCCTTCGCAGCAGCGGCCTTTTCAGCGGCAGCTTTCTTTGCAGCAGCCTGCTTTGCCTTGATTTCCTGTAACTCCTTTACCTTTTCCGGGGTGTTCCACGGCTCAATGATGTGGCGCGGGCATGCCTTTGCACACATCTGGCACTTCTTACACTTGCTATAGTCGATAACCGGCAGGTTGCCTTCCATATGGATGGCATCAAACTTACAGGTCTTCTCACACAGACTGCAGCCGATACAGCCGGCAGTACATGCATCCATAACCTCCTTGCCCTTCGCCTTGGAGGAGCAGTCGATACGGATCGGGTTGGCAGCCGGTACAAGGCTGATGATATGCTTCGGGCATGCCGATACACACTTGGAGCATGCGGTACACTTTTCCGCATCAACCGTTGCCACGCCATTCACTACATGGATTGCGCCAAACGGGCATGCCTTTTCACAGGTACCCAGTCCGAGGCAGGCAAACGCACATTCTTTATAGCCGTTCGCAACACGTACAGCGCCGAGGCAGTCCTCAATGCCTTCGTACGTTGCGCGGTTCTTTGCCGTGTCACAGTCGCCGGAGCAATGGACATGTGCAATCATCTTTTCGCTCTCGGTAACTTCTACACCGAGAACTTCTGCGATCTTGGCAGCAGCAGCAGCGCCGCCGACCGGGCAGCCGTTAACCGGCGCCTTGCCCTCGACAATTGCAGTAGCCAGACCATTACAGCCCGGGTAGCCGCAGCCGCCGCAGTTTGCGCCCGGCAGGCACTCCTGTACTGCCGGAATACGCTCATCAACCTCGACCGCAAAGATCTTCGATGCGAATGCAAGGATCAGGCCGAACAGCAAGCCCATAACGCCCAGAACCAGCACTGCATAAACAATAGTCATCATTATGTTATTCACTCCTATTCTTTGACAGTCGGGATTACCAGATCTTCATACCGCTGAAGCCCAGGAATGCCATTGCCATCAGGGAAGCGGAAATCAGTGCAAGCGGAACGCCCTCAAAGCACTTCGGGCACTCTGCGGATGCATCCAGACGCTCACGGATGGAAGCAAACAGCACGATAGCCAGCGTGAAGCCCAGACCACCGGTGATGCCATATACAATGGACTCAATGAAATTGTAGCCATTCTGGATGTTCTGCAGGGATACGCCCAGAACTGCACAGTTGGTGGTAATCAGCGGAAGGAATACACCGAGTGCCTGATACAGGGACGGCAGGGACTTCATCATGAACATTTCAACGAACTGTACCAGTGTTGCGATGACAAGGATGAACGCTACCGTCTGCATGAAGCCCAGACCCAGCGGCATCAGAACGAAGGTGTTAATCAGCCATGTAACAGCGGACGCAAGACCCATAACGAAGGTTACCGCCATGCCCATGCCGACTGCAGTGTCGATCTTCTTGGATACGCCGAAGAACGGGCAGCAGCCCAGGAACTGGGACATGATGAAGTTATTGATCAGGATTGCGCCGAGAGAAATCGATAAAATAGATGTCAGCATTGTTGATTACTCTCCTTTCTTCAGCAGCTTCTGCATAACAGCGATGATGCAGCCAAGGGTCAGGAATGCGCCTGCCGGCAGGATCATAATGGTAGCCGGCTGGGAGAATACCGTGATTGCACCGCCGCCGATGGTACCAGCGCCCAGCAGCTCACGGACAATCGACATCAGAACCAGAGCAAAGGTAAAGCCAAGGCCCATGCAGATGCCGTCAACCGCAGACTTGCCGACAGAATTCTTGGACGCAAACGCCTCGGCACGGCCGAGGATGATGCAGTTTACTACGATCAGCGGGATAAAGGTACCCAGGGATGCTGACAGCGACGGGATAAACGCCTGCAGCAGCAGGTCAACCATGGTTACGAAGCCCGCAATTACGGTGATGTACGCTGCGATACGAACCTTATTCGGGATAATCTTACGCAGCAGGGAAATTACAACGTTAGAACAAATCAGTACGGCGGTAGCCGAAAGGCCCATGCCGATACCATTTGTAATCGAAGTCGTGGTTGCAAGGGTCGGGCAAAGACCGATCAGCTGAACCAGCGTCGGGTTATCGGTAAACAGACCCTCTTTCAGACTTTTTCCAAAACTCATTATACGGGACCTCCTTTAACCCTGTTCTGCAGCGAACATTGCAGCCGCAACGACGCCTTCCGATACGCAACGGGAAGTGATGGTAGCGCCGGTCAGAGCAACGATGGAGCCGCCGTCCTTTTCAACGGCAACGTCCATGCCTGCCAGATCTGCAAACTGGCCCTGGAACTCAGGGCTTGTGGAGTTGGCGCCCAGACCCGGTGTCTCCTGCGAAGCGGAGATAACGGAAATACCAGTAACATTGCCATCTGCATCGATACCAACCATGGTATCAACTACGCCGCCGAAGCCGGTTGGGCCAACCTCTACGCAGTAGCCTGCGTCAGCGCCGTCCTTGGTCATCTTGTAAGCGGACAGGATTTCTACCGATGTAGCATTCTTGGTTTCGGTAGTAATTGTGGTGCCTTCTGCTACCTCAATCTGCTCGGAATCTGCGCCCGGCATAACCTGTGCCAGAGAATCTGTGATCTTCTGCTGGTTGATTGCAGCAATCTTATCAACAGTGACTGCATTTACAGCGCCGAGAGCCAGTGCAACAACCAGGGTGATTGCACAAAGGATGCCGCCGAGCTGTACAAATTCATTTTTCTGCTTGCCAGCCATGGATTAGCCCTCCTTCTTCTGCTTTGCCGGTGCACCGAACTTGGTCGGGCGGGTGTACTTGTCAATCAGCCATACCGTGGTATTCATCAGCAGGATGGAATAGCAGACGCCTTCCGGATAGCCGCCGAAATAACGGATCATCGTGGTCAACAGACCGCAGCCAATGCCGAAGACAATCTGACCCTTCTTGGAAACCGGGGTGGTGCTGTAGTCGGTAGCCATAAAAATGGCGCCCAGCATCAGGCCGCCGCCCAGTACGCTGTATGCCAGCGAATCGATACGGCTGCTCATGCCGCCCATCGGGAACAGCAGGGCAATCACAGCAACGGTAAGAATGTAAGCTGCTGGGATATGGATGGTGATAACCT
Source organism: Eubacteriales bacterium (assembly GCA_030524285.1). GTDB lineage: Bacteria > Bacillota > Clostridia > Oscillospirales > Butyricicoccaceae > Butyricicoccus_A. Next base: position 34,701 of record JAUNGQ010000013.1, on the reverse strand, counting down.
TACGGAACAGCAGGTAAGCGCCGCCGATCAGCAGAGCGATTGCGGAAACTTCACCCATAGAACCGCCGCACATGCCGAGGAACATGCTTGCGATGCTCGGCAGCTCGCCTTCTGCGCTGCCCTTGATGATTGCCATCGGGGTAGCCTGAGAGATCGCGTCGAGCGTCTCCTGTGAGTTGGAGATGATGCCGATCGGGCTGCGTGCTGCTGCCCATGTGGTCATCGCTACCGGCCAGGAAGCCAGCAGGAATGCACGTCCGGCCAGCGCCGGGTTCATAAAGTTCTTGCCAAGGCCGCCAAACAGGCACTTAGCGAAAATAATTGCAATGCCGTCACCGATAATCAGCATCCAGTACGGAAGCGTTACCGGGCAGACAAATGCCAGCAGCACGCCGGTAACAGCGGCTGACAGATCCATGATGGTATTTTCCTTGCCCACGATCTTGTCGTAAACAGCCTCAAATACCATGCATGCAATGACGGAAACCGCAGTCATCAGAATCGCGCGGAATCCAAATACGTAAGTCGATACGGCCAGAGACGGGATCAGTGCGATCAGCACGTCCAGCATAATCGACTGGGTATCCTCTTTGCTCTTAATATGAGGGGAGGATGTAATTACTACTTTGCTAAAATCATACATACCGAACCCTCCTTACTTCTGCGCCGCAGCAGCTTCTGCTCTGCGTTTGTCCTGAACGCGCATCTTGGCAACGCGGAACTGCTGTACCAGCGGAATGCGTGCCGGACATACATATGCACACGAGCCGCATTCAATGCAATCCAGTACATCGTATTCCTCACAGCCTTCCAGGTTGTTTCTGGATGCGTACATGTTCATGTAAACCGGGGTCAGATGCATCGGGCAAACGCCTACACAACGTCCACAGCGGATACAGGTTGGATCCTTGACGCGCTTGTCCTCGTCTCCGCAGAAAGCAAGGAACGCGTTGGTTCCCTTGAGAACCGGTACGTCAGTGGTAAACTGCGGCACGCCCATCATCGGGCCGCCAGCCAGAAGCTTGTTCGGGGCTTCCTTGAAACCGCCGCAGGCGTCAATCAGTTCGGTAACCGGAGTACCGGTACGTGTCTCGAGGTTCTTCGGCTCAACAACAGCAGAACCGGAAACGGTAACAACGCGGCGGATGACCGGCATACCCTGTGCAAAGCAGCGGTATACGGCACCGGCGGTGTCTACATTGAATACTGCGCAGCCTGCGTCAGCCGGCAGCTTGCCGGACGGAACCTCGCGGCCGGTAACAGCGTTAATCAGCTGCTTTTCTGCACCCTGCGGGTAACGGCACTCCAGCGGTGCCAGCTTGATGACCGGGTCATTGTTCAGCAGCTCTTCAATTTTTGCGAATGTATTCTGCTTATTCAGCTCGATGCCGATATAAGCCTGCTTGACGCCCATAATCTTTACCAGATAACGGACGCCCTCCACGATCTCCTCCGGACGTTCCAGAAGCAGACGGTGGTCTGATGTAATGTACGGCTCGCACTCCGCGCCGTTGATCAGGATGGTATCGCACTTACCAATACCGGACTTGATCTTAACATGCGTCGGGAAGGTTGCGCCGCCGTGACCTACGATACCTGCATCCCAGATCGCCTGGATGCGCTCATCGTTGGTCATTGCCTCAAAGTTCTTTGGCTTCACGGACTCATGCAGTCTGTCCTCATGGTCATTTTCAATCACAATGGACAAAACCTTGGAACCATTCTGATGCAGCATCGGAACAATGTCAACTACCTTGCCGGATACCGATGCGTGAACCGGAGCGCTGACGAAACCGCCGGCCTCCGCGATCATCTGGCCCATGTCAACGATGTCACCTTTCTTCACCAGCGGCTTTGCCGGTGCGCCAATGTGCATCGAAACAGGAAGGATGACCTTATCAGGTGCCTTCAGGACTTCGATCGGCTTTTTGTTTGTTGCGGATTTAAATCCCGGATCATCTTTTGTTCCAGGATGGATACCGCCACGAAACGTGTACGCCATTATGGATTCACCTCTCTGTTCATTTTGTGCGGCCCGCCGCCGCACCGCGGACAAATTTACCTGCGGAACAGCCGTCCCCCCGCAAATCAGGCACGGCCATCTCGCGTAGATCCTACCTCTCAAAAGGCGGAATTCTATACTTTAGATTATACCGGCAATCCAACCAGAAACGCAAGGAATTTTGCAAAAAAAATAACAGAAATCAACAAAAATTTTCCCACATTTCTTGTCAGGACTGTCCTATTCTGGTGCTTTCGCAGTTTTTTTCCTGTTTCCAACCCCTTTTTCCCTGAAAATTCGGGGAATAATGAGGCAGTTTTGGGCTAAACTGTAAGTATGCGCTTATCCCACCGCTGTATGGCAAAATATCCGCAGAGGAGATTATCCCCTGCGGTATGCCGCAGCCTCCAGCACATCAGACAGCTCAATATCCGCTGCACACACGCCGGATGCCAGCATCGTCTGATAATCAGAACCGCTTTCCAGCACATCAGCTGACGCGGCCTCCAGCGGTATCCGCAGATGCGCCGACGTTCCACCCTCTTTTCCCTGTAGGAACAGCAGAAGTCCGCTGTGCATTGCCGCAATTTTCCTTGCATACGGGATACCAAGCCCCCATCTGCCGGGCAGGGCATCCGGCCTGCGCCACGTATCATTCATGCGCTCCAGCGCCTGTGCGCTGATACCCACGCCGTCATCTGCTACGCCGAAAGAAACACTGCTGCCGTACTTTTCTGCAGACAGCACCACATGCACCTCCGGCCCGCCATGCCGCAGACTATTGGAAACCAGCGTCAGCAGCGCTGCTGCCAGCAGGTTTTTATCTGCCAGGAACGTGATGTCGGGCTGCGGCGCAGATAGGATTACATGAATGTCATGCGCTGCGAGCTGCTCCGCCACATTGTTTAAAAGCTTGCGTGCACTGCACTGCTCCCAGTGCAGCATCTCCGGCGCACCGGCAAGCAGCTGCATGTGATTCACCTGCCGTAGAATCCGCATCGCCTGCAGCCGCAGCTGGGCAGCAGCATCCGGCATGTTCTGCATCGACAGCAAATCTGCCTGCAACAGCAAACTCTGTGCACTGTCCCGCAGGTGTGATGCTGCAAGCGTAACGCCGATCTGCTGCTGAGCAGCCGCCGCAAATACCAGCAGGGCGCCTTGTTCCGCCGGAATAATCCGCATCTCCCACTGTTTTTCCAGTAATACAACCGGGATCATTTGTTCCGTATCCGTCCCGATACACTGGCGGATGGTCTCGCATACGGCATCCGGCAGTATCCCTTCTATGGAATAAAACCCGGCATCTGCCAGCAGATTACAGCAGGTGTCCGTCTGGCGCAAAACCATTAACTGATCTGACACATATGCCATGGGGTGCAGCGGGGCCTCGAGCCCTTTACAGGCTGCGTACAGCAGCTCCCGCGAAAGCCCGTCAAAAAACGCCTTCGTTCCATTCCGTTGGCCCCATGCTCTTTCAAAGTTGTCGGAATTCCTTTCTTCCAATTTCATTTCCTTCACCCCTTTCGCTCGTGTGAATCGGCAGGATTCGACAAAAAGTTACCTACATTATACCAGAAATGGCATTATTCTGAACAGGAGATATGAAATTTTTTTTGATTTTAGCTGCATTTTATACAAATATGTCATTGCAGAAATGTCACTTTCCATGTATAATGTAATCGTTCCAGTAAAACAGAATTATAATTCAATAAGGAGGATATTACTACAATGGGTATCAAAGTAGGTATCAACGGCTTTGGCCGTATCGGCCGTATGGTTTTCCGTGCTGGTCTGTCCAATGAAAACATCGAATTCCTGGGCATCAACGACCCGGGTATGACTCCGGATTATATGGCTTACATGCTGCGTTACGACACCATGCATGGCCAGTACACCGGTGACGTTTCTTATACTGATGATGCTATCATCGTAAACGGCAAGGAAATCAAGGTGTACGCAAAGTTCAAGCCGGAAGAGATTCCGTGGGGCGAAATCGGCGTAGATTACGTTGTTGAATCCACCGGCTTCTTCCTGACTCAGGAATCTGCTAAGGGTCACATCGACGCTGGCGCTAAGAAGGTTATCATGTCTGCTCCGTCCAAGGATGCTACCCCGATGTTCGTTTACGGCGTAAACCAGGACGTATACACCAAGGACATGCAGTTCGTTTCCAACGCTTCCTGCACCACCAACTGTCTGGCTCCGATCGCTAAGGTTCTGGACGAGGCATTTGGCATCAAGGAAGGCCTGATGACCACTGTTCATTCCACCACCGGCACGCAGAAGACTGTTGACGGTCCGTCCAAGAAGGACTGGCGCGGCGGCCGTGCTGCTTCCGGCAACATCATCCCGTCTTCCACTGGCGCTGCAAAGGCAGTAGGCAAGGTTTATCCGAAGCTGAATGGCAAGCTGACCGGTATCTCCATGCGTGTTCCGACTCTGGACGTATCTGTAGTTGACCTGACCGCTAACCTGATCAACCCGGCTACCAAGGATGACATCTGTGCAGCTATGAAGAAGGCTTCTGAGACTCCGATCGAAGAAGGCGGCCTGAAGGGCGTTCTGGGCTACACCGAGGATGCAGTTGTTTCTTCTGACTTCCTGGGCGATGAGCGCACCTCTATCTTCGACGCTACCGCTGGCGTTTACCTGACCGACAACTTCGTAAAGGTAATTTCCTGGTACGACAACGAATGGGGCTACTCCAACAAGCTGCTGATGCTGCTGCAGCACATGGCTAAGGTTGACGCTGAGTAATCCTTCCTTATTTGGAACTTTATTTCGGGCTTTCTCTTTTGGGAAAGCCCGTTTTTTTATTTTCTCCATCAAATAGCATGCTATGCTGGCATCCTGCGCCATACTATGCAGATCGTGGTGTAATTGATAAAAATTTGAAACGACAAAAAAACAGCGGGGGCTTTTTGCCTCCGCTGCCTGTTTTTTCTATCAGAGCCGTATCACAATCCCATGGACTTTTTTAACGCCTCAAGCTCTGCATCAACCGATGCATCGGATGCGCCGGAACGATACTTTTCTTCCAGCGCCTTCGCTTCATCTACCGGCTCGGTATTCAGCTCAGCCATTGCATTTGCTTCGTCCAGCATCCGGTTTGCCTTATCCTCCATGCGGTCAAATGCGCCTATTGCACTGTTTGCCTTATCGGAAGCAGAGCTGATTTTATTCAAACGCTCCTGTGTCTTAGCTACAGAAACCTTTGCTTTGATCATCGCACGGCGGGACTTCAGTGTCTCAATATCACTGACCAGCTTATCATGCATCTGACGCATCTTGACTGCGTTTTCGTGTGCTGCAGCATATGCAGTCTGCAAGCCTGCACCGGAACTTTCCAGCTTCTGCTTCTTTGCAAGGAATACCTTTGCATCGCCTTCATTGCCAGCCATCAGCGCCTGCTTTGCAAGACCTTCATACCTGGCAATTTCCGCCTGATTTTCATCCAGCATACGCTTGGTACGTGCTTCTTCTGCCATAACACCGGCAGTTTCCTTCTTTACCTGTGCAAGATTTTCATTCAGCTCCCGCAGATACTGGTCAATCATCTTGGACGGGTCCTCCATCTTATCGAGGACTGCATTGACGTTTGCCTGAATGATGTCACTGAATCTTGAAAGAATACCCATGTCGTTCCTCCCATTTCTCATTTATCTTTGGATTGATATTTTTTCGCCAGATTTTCAGCCTCATCCTCTTCACCGAATTTCTCCAACGGTGTATTGAGGATATCCTCCATCTGTTCTGCCTCTTTGTTCTTCTGTTCCTTAGCCTTTCTCCACCATGTATATCCCAGCAGCAGCACAATTACAATACCTGCTACGATAACAATGATCTTGATAACGGTTGGCCACGGTGATTTGGTCACTGTCATAATCCGGTCTGCAGTTTTGCTGAAGGTAGTGGAGAAAAATTCTTCATCATCCATATCACCATAATAATAGGTGTTGAGATAATCTGCCAGAATCGCCACTGCTTCATCGTCCATGATCGCCGATGCCTGTGCGCCAATCCAATAACCGCAGTTATAGCTTCCCTGTCCATCGTCACAGAAAACCAACAGGAAATGTGCCTGATCCGTGAACAGCTGGCTGTACAATTGCTCGGCATATTCGCCCAGCTCACTGGGGCTGGGCGAGGTGTCGCCATCCAAATCCGTTATAATATATAGATATGGCTGTACGCCGGTATCACGGTAAAATTCCTTCATGCCACGTGTCAATTCACTGGAATTGGTGATCCATCCCGGTTCATCGGTATAATATTCTGTCTCAACAACAGCCCCTGCCGGCAGCGGCTCACGCTGTACCGTTGATTTGGTGACGTCGTCGCTTTGTACTGCTACCATAAGAAAGATCGCGATTACCACAACCATGACACCAACTGCAAGCAGCACACCAGCGAGGCATCCTCCGCCCTGATCGTTCTTTTTGGGTGGTCTTCCGCCTCCGCCGCCTGATCTGCGGTCCCGCTCGCTGCGTCTGCCCATGTCATACATCATGCCGCCATAGACCATACGCCCAAAATCGTTGCCGCCATGATGATGTCTTGGTGGCGGTGGCCCGCCAAAGCCACCTCCGCTACGTCCGCCGCTTCCGAAACCACTTCCGCCGAAGCCGCCGCCACTGCGTCCGCCACCGCTAAAGCCGCCGCCATGTCCGCCGCCGCTAAAACCTCCGCCTCCGCCGAAGCTGCCGCCTCCGCCGCCTCCTGATCTGCCCAAATCAATCCTTCCTCTCCCTATTGTCCATTTTATTTTTATTCTTCTCTATCTATCTTTATTAAAGCATACAAAAGATAAATTGACAAGAAATACTCTGTATACAAGCTGTAAATTTTTACAGAATAGACAAGATTTCGCCTGCCATAGCAAAGCTCAGGTAAAAACGGAAAGCAACCGCCTCTTCTGCTACAGAGCTGCGGTTGCTTCCATTATCACCAATATCGCAGCAGGACAGTCGTTATACTGTTACTGCTTTTGTACTTTTATGATACCATGACAGCACATGCCAGTCAGGCCTTGAGCGCTTCCTGAACCGCTTCCTCCAGCTCATACTTATCCCGCAGGCCAATCAGGCGCTTTACTTCCTGACCATGCACATAAATGCTGACCGTTGGAATAGACATAACCTTATGCACCAGCGCAAGTGTTGGCTGTTGATCGATATCGATTTTGCAGACATGGATTTTCCCACGGAACTCCTGTTCCAGCTCTTCAATCACTGGTGCCAGCATCCGGCATGGGCCGCACCAGTCTGCCCAATAATCAATCAATACCGGGACATTTGCCTGCAATACTTCCTCTTCAAAGGTTTCCTCTGTAATATGTAGAATTGCCATTGTACGTTTCGTCCTTCCTACAGGCATCCTGCACCATAGTGCTTGCAATCCGGTGCAGATGCGTTATAATAGATGCAAATGTATTCATCTGCAAAAATATATCGTGGAATTTTCCTTGCTGTGTTACAGAAAATTGTTTGCAAGGGGTAAACCTATTGTTTTTCTATTATACCCTGTTTTTCAGGAAAAGGGAATATCTTTTTGTGAATATTGAAAAATTTTTCCGGCAGATTCATCGAATGCTATAGCATATTTGCCGGAATGAAAGGTTCTTTTTAATTATGACTGACTTTTTCCATCCAATTATGGATACGCACGCATTAAAGCAATGCAGCTCGCTTGCGCTTGCACATATGGGTGACAGTGTGTATGAGTTGATGACCCGCGGGCATTTAATCCGTTCCGGCTTGGTCACCAGCCGCAATCTGCATCGAAAAACCATCCATCTGGTATGTGCCGGTGCACAGGCTGCCGGCGCGCAGGCGATCCTTCCACTGCTGACCGAGGAAGAACAAACCGTTTTCCGCCATGGCCGAAATGCCAAGCCGAAATCTATCCCAAAATCGTCTACACCGGGTGAATATGCACTGGCAACCGCCGTGGAATCTTTGTTTGGCTGGTTATATATGAAAGGCGAATATGACCGGTTAAATGCATTGTTTACCGTCCTTCTGCCCGCTGCGCAGGAATGGGCTGAGCAACATGAAAAAGGATGAGGAAAGCCATCCGTATGGGTGGCCTTCCTCATTTTTCCTGACCTGTTTAGAATGCAGAAGAATTGTTCTTGTTACGGCTGTTCTTCTGATTCTTGTTCTGCTTATGGCAGTTCTGAGTGCTCTGATTATTCTGATTCTGACCATCCGGATAATACTGGTTGCTCTGGGAGTTATCAAAATTCCAGCTGTTCTGTGCATCCTGCTGATTCTGACAGCTCTGGTTATTCTGGTTGGTTTGAGAATACTTGCTGCTGCGGGAATAATTGCTGTTCTGGGAATTATCAAAGTTCCAGCTGTTCTGCGCATCCTGCTGGTTTTGATTCTGACAATTCTGGTTGTTGCGATTCTGAGAATTCTTCTTGTTCTGATTCTGAGACATCATCAATCACCTCGTTTCCTTTCGCTCTTAGTATGAACAAATCAATTGGAAATATACGGCGTTTTTCCGTGCAATCAGGCGCTTTCTGTTATGCATCTGAAAATCAGAGGTTGTCAAGTGCATCTTCATTTGATATAATTAGATGTTGAATACAATGTATATTTTATAAAATCAAGATGATTTTGCTATTATATGGAGGTACTACCAAATGTCTGGACATTCTAAATGGAATAATATCGCCAAGCGAAAGGGCGCAAATGACGCAAAAAAAGCTGCTATCTTTACAAAAATTGGCCGTAAAATGGCTGTAGCAATCAAGGAAGGCGGCTCGAATAATCCGGATACCAACGCCAAGCTGCGTGACTGTATTGCAGAAGCAAAGGCAAATAACGTCCCGAATGACAACATCAAGCGTATGCTTGACAAGGGCAATCAGAGCAATGTCAGCTACGAAGCGAATACGTACGAGGGATATGGCCCGTCCGGTATTGCAGTTATCTGCGAAACCCTGACTGACAACCGCAACCGCACCGTTGCTGATGTGCGCCATTATTTCGATAAGTACGGCGCAGGACTGGGCAATGCCGGCTGCGTATCCTGGCAGTTTGAACAGAAGGGTGTCATTGTCATTGAACGCGGTGATCTGGATGAGGACGAAACCATGATGGTTGTACTCGATGCCGGTGCAGATGATTTTCAGGCTGATGAGGACTGCTTCCAGATTTACACCTCCCCGGAAGATTTTTCCTCTGTCCGCGATGCCCTCGAAGAAGCAGGCTTTACATTTGCTCAGGCAGAAATCCAGATGGTTCCGTCCAACACCATCACTCTGGAAAACGAGGAAGATATGGCTCGTCTGCGCAAGCTGCTGGACAACCTTGAAGACAACGATGACGTGCAGCATGTATGGCACAACTGGGAAAATGAGGACGATTACGAAGGATAATTTTTCTCAGATACCATATCCAACAAGCAAACATACAGCCCGATTGTTGACGACAATCGGGCTTTTTCATAACAGAAAGAAAGAACACAGGCAGATATCGCATCTGCCTGCGTTTCATTCAATACATGGTTATTGCTTTTGTCTGCCTTATGCAGCATCTTCTGCCGGAGCTTCCGGAGCCGGAGTTTCCGTGGATGGTGTTCCCTCAGATGGAGTTTCTGTCGGCTGCGTCTCAGCTGGTGTTTCTGGTTCAACTGATGGTTCCGGTTCTGTCGGGTTCAATTCCGCCGTCTTCAGGAAGTCCACTACCTGTACCAGAATGGTAGCACCTTCTGCACGGGTCAGGGTGTTCTTCGGTCTGATTGTACCATCTTTATAGCCGGAAAGCAGGCCTGCGCCCTGGATATTCTTGACAGCCTCCAGCGCCCAATTGCTGATCGAAGCAGCATCCGTATAGGTAAGCTCTGCTGCACTCAGCTTAACATTCTTCCACTCCAGATAATTGTTGATCATGGTAATGAATTGCTGACGGGTTACCTCTGCGTTCGGTGCAAAGGTAGTGTTCGACATACCTGCAACAATCTGATTCTCATAAGCCCATGCGATTGCAGCGGAGTACCATTTGCCAGTTGCAACGTCAGTAAACTTGGTAGCAGCTGTGTACTGGCTCAGATCTACTTTTTCCATGTTTGCCAGAATCTCGACAACCATTGCACGGCTCATTGTCGTGCTGCCACTGAACAGATGCGGTGCCATACCATGAATGATACCTTCCTGACCGGCACGGGTTGCATAGTCTGTATACCACGAACCGTTTTTCAGATCATAGAACAGGTCACCGGAGAACATCGCATATACGGTAGTAGCCTTGGCAACTTCAAACGTATAGGTTGTGCTGCTGCTGAGCAGGTTACCATCGTAATCATACCAGCCTTCAAAGCTCTTGTTTTCAGCCGGTGTTGCCGTCAGGGTTACATTGGTGCCGATATCATACTGGCCTGCACCGGAAACAGAACCGGAACGGGATGCAACTGCATTCACTGCAACCAGCTTCTCTCTATGTGCAGTGACAGACAGGAAGCCTGCATCGCGTGCAGTATTTGCTTTTGTTTCCTGTGTATAATGGCTGTAATACTTATCGCCGGAAGCAACGCCAAAGAAGCGTGCACGGGAATGGTCAATTGCGGTCTTACCATTGTTTGTGAAACGGTATTCACGCTGCGGGTCAAAGATATAGTTCTTACCGCTCAGGACAATCTCCGTCCAGCCATGATGTCCGCGGGAGTTGCCGCTGAAGCCCAGTGCTGTCTCAAAGGTGTACTGACCGGTATGTACATATGCATCCAGACCAACATAGCGGGTCATAACTGCCATAACTGCGGCATAATCATAGCATACACCCTTATGGTTCTTCATGGTGTAATACGTGCGTGCAATAACCTCTTCCGGGAATGCCTTTTGCAGGCCAGCTTCGTAGTCATTGTACGGATATGCATTTTTCTTGAGGTTAAAACCATTATAGCCGGAACCAGTTCCGGTATAGCCAGCCCAAGAATAATCAATATTCCGGATGGTCCAGTCATAGCAGTGCTTGATCTGTTCTGCTACACTCTTGTCCTTCACCGGTCCAATGATATCCTCCAACATCTTATCCAGTGCTGCATAGCCGGTCTTCTGCGGATGCAGGGTCTGGGCATTGAGCAGGCTGTCAATGGTAGCCGCACCGACTTCCTTTTCAACAGCAGCATATTTTGTGTCAATATCCACATTATCTACTGCCATTGCCTGCGTTACCGGCAGAACAGCACAGCACAGTACCAATGCCAATACCAGACTCGTAATACGGGTCAGAATACTTTTTTTCACGTTTCTCGTCTCCTTCTTTTCAAATTTCAGCCCTTGCTCGCAGGGCTTTTCCATTTCCTTATCAATTATAACATACCCATACAGGGAATTCTAGTATTTTATAGGACATATCCAAATATCCCTGTTATAGAAAGCTGTTTGCTGTCCATACTGCACGTTCATTGACTTTTCTCCTCTCTTACCATATAATGATTGTATTGTCTCATAAGGAGTGTGGATGATATGGACGGCTACAACATGATATCCAAAATACTTTTTGCAGCCTGTGCCTATAACGGCGATGATCCGGCGAGAAACCACCACCTTCTTAAAGTACATAATTACAGCCGCATGATTGCCGCCGGAGAACAGCTGGATACACATACCTGTTTTGTTCTGGAAGCTGCTGCCGCACTACATGATATTGGCATTCACAATGCGGAACGTTTCCATGGCTCCAGCTCTGGGGAATACCAGCAGCTCGAAGGCCCATCCGTTGCCCGTGAAATCCTAAAGCCATTTGATCTGCCGCAAACAGATATCAACCGTATCTGCTGGCTGATTGCACATCATCACGTATACAAGCCAATCGATAACATAGATCATCTAATCCTGCTGGAAGCAGACTTCCTCGTCAATGCCTTTGAGGAGCCATATACCCGCCAGCAGATTGAACATTTTTATAACCATATCGCAGCGACAAAAACCGGCAAAGCCCTGCTTAGGCTACATTATTTACCAGATATCACGGATTGATTTCTTCTATCAATCGTTCAAATGAAAGGAAGCTTTTTTTATGGCTGAAGCGCAGAACAACATATTTACCTGCCCACAGTGCGGAGAAGACGGCGCACTGACCATGTGGACCAGCATCAATGTAGCACAGGACCCGGACGCACGCCGCCGTGTTGAGGATTTATCTGTATTTGAATGGACTTGTCCGAATTGCAATAAAACCTCACTGGTATTGCATCCATGTCTATACCATGATGTCGCAAATGAATTTATGGTCTGGTTTGCACCGGATGGCGAAATTCAGGACAATACCACGGATTTTTCCCAGTTGGATCATTATACACTGCGTACCACACATACGCCAAATGAATTCCGGGAAAAAATCAATGTACTGGAACGCCATTTGGATGACCGCGCACTGGAAATGACCAAGCTCATTCTGATTATGCAGCTGACACGGGATAATGTCGATGTCGTTGACGTGGTATTCCACAGCATCGATACCGCAGGCCGCTTTGTTTTTGTATTGGTGCACCCAGACGGTGCGGAGCAATATCTGCGTCTGCCACCGGAAACCTATCAAAAGCTTGCACATGATGTACGCGAATATCTGTATACGCCAAACCGCGGTTTCCAGACCATTGACCTGAACTGGGCAAAAGAATCGCTGGAGTTGTTGAAGGATATCCATTAAACTCCACCCTACCCAATACCATAGCAGATAAAAAGGCGCCCTGCTCTCGCAGGACGCCTTCTCTATGATGCTTTCATATTTTCATGCTTTTTGCAAGGTAAATTGGGCCTTATTCAGCAACCTTTACCCAAACGCCGCCGTTACGGCAGGATTCAGTTGCTGCAGCAGCCATCAGTACCGGACGCAGACCATCATATGCGCCAACAACAGTCGGCTTGTCGTTTACGATGGAATCGATGAAGTACTTGATCTGCTCGATGAATGCGTCGTTGTAACGCTCCAGGAAGAACCACTTCGGCTTTTCGGAAACAGCGCCGTCAACCGTGGTGATGACTGCGGTGGAGTTCAGATCATTGTTATCTGCTGCCATGCCCTTGGAACCGAATACTTCTACTCTCTGATCATAGCCGTATACTGCCTGACGGGAGTTGTTGATGGTAGCGATTGCGCCGTTTGCCATCTTCATGGTAACAACTGCGGTATCAACATCCGGAATACCAGACTCTTCCTGCAGGTTCGGATTAACCAGGCAGGAACCAACAGCGGAAACCTCAACAGCCTCAGAACCGGACAGATAACGAACCATGTCAAAGTCATGAATCATCATATCATAGAAGATACCGCCGGAAACTGCAACGTAGGATGCCGGTGGCGGCTCCGGATCACGGGAGGATACATTGATGTAATGCGGATCGCCAATCTTGCCAGCCTTGACTGCATCGGCAACTGCCTTGTGGTTGTGGTCAAAGCGACGGTTGAAGCCAACCTGGAACTTGACACCTTTCTCTTCCACCAGAGCCAGCAGCGCCTTGATCTTGTCGATATCATAATCAATCGGCTTCTCGCAGAATACGTGCTTACCTGCCTTGACTGCTTCCATAGAAACCTCACAATGGGTATCGGTGGAAGAGCAAACCATTACGACATCAACATCAGGATTATTGATAACATCCATATAATCAGTAGAAGCATTGTTGATGCCTCTTGCTGCCAGCCACTCACGTGCGCCGGACTTGTCCAGCATCGGATCAGCGGCTGCTACAACCTCAGCGCCGTCGATGTTGTTCAGCAGATTGTTGATGTGCAGCTTACCGATACGACCGCAACCTACTACGCCAAACTTTAAATTTGCCATGACCTGTTCTCTCCTTGTCTATACTTATTATATTGGTTAGAAAGTTGGATACCCGCAGCTCTTCTTCCGCAAGGTATCCAATTTTCATTCACAAACTGTTATGTACTTTCCTGCGATTACTTTGCCATCTCTGCAGTGATGTACTCGTAAGCCATCTTCGCATACTTGAACGGGTTAGCCTTAGCCGGGTCCTGCTCAGCCTCAACCATGATCCAGCCTTCGTAGCCGATCTCGTCGAGCTTCTTCAGAACTGCCGGGAAATCTACGCAGCCTTCCGGATCGCCTGGTACGGTGAAGCAGCCGTTACGAACGGACTTCAGGAAGGACCAGCTCTCCTCGATCGCCTGATCGCGAACCGGCTTACGCATGTTCTTCAGATGTACATGACCGATTCTGTTCGGGAACTTCTCCAGAATAGCCAGCGGGTCTACCTCAGAGAAGGTCCAGTGACCGGTATCATAGCACAGCAGCAAATCATCAGAGGTATTTTCCAGCATACGAACTGTCTCCTCCAGTGTCTGTACACAGGTACCCATATGATGATGGAAGCATGCACGGATGCCATTGCTCTTTGCATACTCAGCCAGCTTGTTCAGGCCCTCGCACATCTGCATAAATTCCGCATCGTTAAACAGTGCCTTGTTCTTAAAGATGGACAGATCCTGATTACCCTGAATTGAGTAGGACTGCTCGGAAATATTGATTGCAGTTGCGCCGGCATAAGAAAGGTATTCGATTTCCTTCTTAAATTCTTCAAAGGTCTCTTCATACGGCTTCGTGCCCAGGAAAGAAGAGAACCACTTGGAAGCGATCGTCATACCGCGCAGATCCAATGCTTCCTTCAGCTCTTTCACATCGGACGGGTATTTGTGGCCAACCTCACAGCCGGTAAAGCCCGCCAGACGCATTTCAGAAATGCACTGCTGAAACGTATTTTCATCGCCCAGATCCCACATATCGTCATTGGTCCAGCCGATCGGACAGATACCCAGCTTGATATCCTTGTTTGTGAACATAATCACAACACCTCCATGTTTTAATTGCACCTGCCCCGCTCAGGAAAATGATATGAAAAGCTCTCCTAAATTTTCATATCGCAGAGCAGATTATAGGCAGTTTCTCCTACATCTTTTATCATAAAGGATAGGAACGTATTTGTCAAATGTTTTGTGCAAGTTGGTCAATTATTTTTTCATTTCAGTACATGTGTTTTATCTTTTGATAAAATAATTGATCGATTTTGCGCAGGTTTGGAAAGCAGAAAATATGCCTTTTTGGTGCAGTCATGCAGCTGGTTGTGTGTTCCATATCGCTGTGAAAGAACAGCAAAAAGAAGCCGCTCCCAAGACAGGGGACGGCTTCTGATGTACCATTAGGAAATTACTTTCTTGCAATAACCTTCTTGACGTTTGCAACAACCTCTTCTGCGGTCAGCTTGTAAGCTTCCTGCAGGAAGTTCTGTGCGCCTACCTGACCAAACTGGTCATGTACGCCAACCATCTCAACCGGAGTCGGGCACTGAGCAGACAGAACGCGTGCAACAGCAGAACCCAGACCACAGGTGCAGTTATGGTTCTCAGCAGTTACGATAGCGCCAGTCTCCTTAGCAGCCTTCACGATCAACTCTTCATCGATCGGCTTCCAGGTGAACATGTCGATGACGCGAACAGCAATGCCTTCTTCTGCCAGCATCTCATAAGCCTTCAGGGACTCATCAACCATGATGCCGGAAGCGATGATGGTAGCTGCGTCATTGTCAGATTCCTTCAGGGTAACGCCCTTGCCGATCTCGAAATCGGAACCGTCAGCGTAAACGGTGGTGAAGCCCTTACGGATCATACGCATGTAAGACAGACGGCCTTCTACAGCAGTCAGCTTCTTGGTCAGGCAGTAAACCTGAGCATAGTCAACCGGATCAATCACGATTGCATCCGGAACGGACATATACAGAGCGCAGTCCTCAAACGGCATATGGGTACCACCGTTGTATGCAGCGCATACGCCAGGGTCAGAACCCAGAACCTTAACGCCGAGCTTTGCATATGCAGCAGACATGAAAGCCTGGTCAAATGCACGGCGGGAAGAGAAGCAGCCGAAGGAATGGATCCATGCCTTCTTGCCGGTAGCGGTCAGACCAGCTGCGATACCCATAGCATTTGCTTCTGCAATACCTGCATTGATGCTGCGGCCAAACTTATCCAGCTTCTTTGTGTTGATGCAGCCCTTCAGGTCACAGTCAACATGTACAACAGACGGATCTGCTTCCATCAGCTCGGTCATAGCCTGTACATAAGCATCACGGCAAGCACGGCTATCCTTTTCATGCTTTCCAATTAAAGTAAAACTCATTTCGTATGCCCTCCTTACTTTGCAGCCTTAACAGCAGCCAGCTCAGCCTCTGCTGCAGCAATTGCTTCTTCCCACTGCTCCGGAGACGGCTGAGAGCTGTGAGCGGCAGACGGCTCTGCGAATGTAGCGCCCTTGCCCTTTGTGGTGTTCAGGATGATTGCAGTCGGAACACCCTTAACAGTCAGAGCTTCCTGAACAGCATCATAAACCTGCTCAACATCGTTGCCGTTTTCAACGTTGATTACATTCCAGCCAAAAGCATCGAACTTCGCGCCGAGGCCCTTGCCATGGGACATAACGTCTGCAACTGCACCGTCGAGCTGATTCTTGTTGTCATCTACAAAGCAGGTCAGGTTGTCCAGCTTGTAATGTGCTGCGAACTGAGCAGCTTCCCAAACCTGTCCTTCATCGCACTCGCCATCGCCTACGAATACGAAAACACGGTTATCCTTGCCGTCGAGCTTGTGACCCAGAGCAGCGCCGGTAGCGGTGGACATGCCCTGGCCCAGAGAACCGGTTGTCAGGTCAACGCCCGGAGTCTTGGTACGGTCCGTATGGGACGGGAAATTTGTGCTCGGCTTGTTCAGCGTGCGGGTCTGCTCCAGATCATAGAAGCCCTTCAGAGCGAGGGTTGCGTATGCGCACGGGCCTGCATGTCCCTTGGACAGTACACACCAGTCACGACCTTCCCAACGCGGGTTCTTCGGATCAACCTTCATTACATCGCCATACAGGACAGCCATCGCCTCAACAATAGACATTGAGCCGCCGACGTGTCCAAAGCCAAGCGAACCGATGGTCTTCAGGGTCTCAACTCGGATTTCAGCTGCGAATTCACGGAGAGCCTGCATCTTTTCTGCTTTCTGCATTGAATACACCTACCTATTCCTTAATTCAAAGAATTGTCAGCACAGCTGCAGGCAGAACTTTTTTGTCCAACTGCGCACCATGCCACACTTTCTTTGATTTTATCATTTCCACCAACAAAATGCAATGCTCAGCCGCCTATTTTTATAGTTTTTTTCATATCATAAAAAAAGCTTCCCAACATCTCTCCAGAAGTCTTCGCAGAAGTCACCTTTACTTCACGTAATGATTGCAGGAACTCATGAAAAAATTCACTCAAAATTTACTCAATTATTCTGATTTTTTTGTTTCCTTTTGTTCTATTTTCTGGTATAATAACTTTGTGTTTTGTAGTTATTGTTCCAAGAAAGCAGGTTTCCATTATGAAAATCAGCAGACTCAATGCAATAGAAGAATATGTATTGTCCAAGAAAACTGTTTCCATCGACGAGCTATGTGAGGTCTTTGGCGTTTCCAAAAATACGATCCGACGCGATCTGAATGAACTGGAAGCCCGTGGTCATATTACAAAGGTATACGGCGGTGTAACTGCGGTACTTCCAGAGGATGTCATGCCTCTGCCAGTCCGCTCCAGCCTGAATCCGTCTGCCAAAGACCATATCGGCCGGCTTGCTGTGCGTGAAATTCATGAAGGTGATACCATTTTCGTTGATTCGGGTTCTACCGCTGTCAATGTCCTGCGCCATCTGCCGCCGCGTATGAAACTGACTGTTGTCACCCATTCCCTGCCGGCTATGGTAGAGGCAGCAAAATATGACTGTGTGAATCTCATTTCCCTCGGCGGTGCGTTTAACCCGTCTACCAGCTCTTTCGTAGGCATTGCCGCACAGCAGGCTCTTTCAGACCTGCGCATTTCCAAGGCATTCCTCAGCGCTACCGGCGTCACCGTGGAATCCGGCATGAGCAATACCACGTTTCTGGAAGCAGAAATCAAGCGTGGTGTCGTTGCTCATTCCTCCCATGTTATTCTCATTGCAGACAGCTCCAAGCTGGGGCACGACGCAACGGTAACCTTCTGCCGTCTGCAGGATATTTCTACCCTGATCACAGACCAGAAGCCCGCCCCGAAATTTATTGAGTTTTGTCGTGCGCACAATGTACGTATTATGTGGGAATGAAATGATTTTCCATTGCAGCCGTATTGCAGTAATAATTATAATGTGTATGATTGTTCCATATAAAAAGCCCATCGGATGATCCGAAGGGCTTTTTTCATATTTTTTGCCTGTCCTACATTTTCTCAAGCCTGTCCAGATAAAGCCTCCCCCAATCGCACATTGCTGTTAAAATCGGCAGGACCGTCTTGCCAAAGTCCGTCAGCTCATATTCCACCTTTGGTGGCACAACCGGAAAAACGCGCCGCGTGATCAGCCCATCCTCCTCCAGCTCCCGCAGCTGCTGCGTGAGCATTTTAGGTGTAATCTTCGGCATACACTTTTGCAATTCACCAAAGCGCAGCGCGCCGCCTGTCAGATGATCCAGAATCAGAGCCTTCCACTTGCCGCCGATCAGCCCCAGTGTTGCCTCGATCGGACAATCATAGGGTATTTCCTGGTATTCTCGCTTCATCAGGCTTCCTCCTTCCGCCGCCCCCGCTTACCAATCGGATCGTATCCATTTACATAGTTGCTTACCCAAAAGTGCGGTCTTGTTTCTTCGTCAGATTATGTTATTATTATATCACCGGAGCAGATGATTCACAAGATTTTCCAGACCGGTTTTGTTGTAAATTATTTCCGTGTATGGTTGCATTTTACACCATCTATCATATTGACAGCATTTCGGGGGCAAATCGGCGGTTTTTTCCGTCGACCTGCACAAATTTATGTTCGTATTTTATTGTATGACTTCTTGAAAAGACCAACATGTCATGATATAATAACTATAAATTATGCAAAAAGGGGGTTGTACGCCCTTTTTGCAGTCATTGTACTTCAAAGGATCTGCCCTATTTTCCGGGCATAGAGAAAGGTGTGTTTTACAATGTACATGGACAAGGATGTCAAGCGCGGTTATAATGAATATCTGCGTCTTGATGAAGGAGAAGGCAAGGCCGGTATGATGGATGTTGCACTGCTGGTTATGGAAGCTGGCGACACCTACACCATCGAAGAGGCTGACAAAGAAGTTGCATGCCTGCTGTTTGACGGCGACGTAAACATGGCATGGGACGATGAGAGTGTTGATATGGTTCGCCCGAATCCGTTCGACTACAACCCGTGGTGCCTGCTGGTTCACAAGGGAACCAAAATTGTCATCACCGCAAAGGGTACCTCGAATGTTTACATTCAGAAGACCCTCAATGACAAGGTGGCTCCGGAGTTCCCGAACAAGCTGTTCCGTCCGGAAGATACCGACACATGGGCACGCAGCGCCAACGGAGAACTGCAGGGCTGCTGCAAGCGTGACGTCCGCACCTGCTTCGATCTGGATATCGCTCCGTATTCCAACATGGTTCTGGGCGAGGTTGTTAACCTGCCGGGCAAGTGGACCTCTTATCCGCCGCATCATCACCCGCAGCCGGAGGTTTATTTCTACCGCTTCGACAAGCCGATGGGCTTCGGCGCAGGCTGGGGCAACGGCGAGCTGTATGAAACCCATCACAACGGCGCTGCCCTGATTACCGATAAGATGCATTCCCAGGTTACTGCACCGGGCTATTCCTGCTGCTATGCATGGGGCATCCGTCATCTGCCGGGCGATCCGTGGGACAAGACCCGTATTGACGACGAGGAGCATCTGTGGTTGCTGGCAGACGATGCGAACGACCACATCTGGAAGTGCCCGACCGGTTATTAATTCCAAAGCTTATTTTAAACAATAAGAATACAATCCGATACAATGTGAGAATTGTGTAAGAATTGCATGAGGAGGAAAAATTCCAATGAAACACATGGAGACAGTCCGTCTGACTACCAGCCAGGCTTGCATCCGCTTCCTGGAGAATCAGTATGTTAACTATATTGATATGGACGGCAACGAAGTAGAACAGAAGTTTATCCGCGGTATCTTCATGATCCCGGGCCACGGCAACTGCGTTGGCTACTGCAATGGTATTGAGCAGGAAATCAAGGATCTGGAAGTTTATCAGGGTAAAAACGAGCAGGGCATGGCTCTGGCAGCAGTTGCATTTTCCCGCCAGCTGCGCCGTAAGCAGGCATTTGTATGCACCTCTTCCGTAGGTCCTGGCGCCTGCAACATGATCACCGCTGCTGCAACCGCTACCGCTAACAACATTCCGGTTCTGCTGATGCCGGGCGATGTTTATGCATCCCGTCAGCCGGATCCGGTACTCCAGCAGATGGAGCAGCCGCAGAATCTGACCATTTCCGCACACGACTCCTTCCAGGCTGTTGTAAAGTACTGGGGCCGTGTTAACCGTCCGGAGCAGATCATGACCGATATGATCTCTGCATTCCGCGTAATGACCGATCCGGGCAACTGTGGCGCAGTTGCTGTATCCATCCCGCAGGATGTACAGGGTGAAGCTTATGATTACCCGGTAGACTTCTTCAAGAAGCGCGTATGGACCATCGAGCGCCGTCCGGCTACCAAGAAGGCAGCGAAGAAAGCGGCTGAAATCATCAAGAACGCAAAGAAGCCGCTTCTGATCTGCGGCGGCGGTGTTCGCTATGCAGAAGCACACAAGGTATTCCGTTCATTTGCAGAAAAGTATGGCATCGCATTTGGCGAAACTCAGGCCGGCAAGTCCGCAATCGAATGGACCCATCCGCTGAGCCTCGGTGGTCTGGGCATCACCGGTACCGAGTGTGCAAACACATTTGCACATGACTGCGACGTTGTGATCGGCGTTGGTACCCGTTACACTGACTTCACTACTGCTTCCAAGTGGCTGTATGACGTAAATGCTAAGTTTGTCAACATCAACCCGTCCGAGTTCCAGTGCCTGAAGATGGACGCTTATCCGGTAGTTGCTGACGCAAACGAGGCTCTGACTGCTATCGAGGCTGAGATCGACGCTCTGGGCGGCTATCATACCTCCGACGAGTATGCCGCAGAAATCAAGAGACTGCAGGATGCATGGTGGGCTGACGTTGACCGTATGGATCACACCGAGTACATTGACGCTGAGTCCTATGTTCCGGAAATTCAGGACGGCAACCGCCGCGCTGTTGAGCATTACATCGAGTCCATCGGCTCCAAGCTGACACAGACCGCTGCTCTGGGTTACATCAACCTGAACATCGCTCCGGACGCAATCTGCGTTGGCGCTGCCGGTTCCCTGCCAGGTGACCTGCAGGCACTGTGGAGAGCTCGCACCCCGAACACCTATCACTGCGAGTACGGCTACTCCTGCATGGGTTACGAAGTTGCTGGCGCTTACGGCTGCAAGATCGCTTGCCCGGATCAGGAAGTTTATGCAATGTGCGGTGACGGTTCCTTCGATATGCTGCACTCCGAGCTGATCGCCTCCATCCAGTATGGCTACAAGATCAACGTTTGCCTGTTCGACAACGCTGCTTATGGCTGCATCAACAACCTGCAGGTTGGTCAGGGCAACAAGTCCCGTACCACTGAGAAGAACATGCATATCCCAGGTACTCCGTACGATGGCTGCGATCTCGGTCCGGCAATGAACATCGACTACGCTGGTGTTGCTGAAGCTTACGGCTGCAAGGTTTACCGCGTAAAGACTATGGAAGAACTGGCAGCTGCTCTGGAAGATTCCAAGAAGCAGACGGTTTCCACCCTGATCGACATGAAGGTTCTGCCGAAGTCCATGTCCAAGGAGTGGGAAGCTTGGTGGCGTGTAGGCGTTGCTTCTGTATCCGAAAAGCCGGAGGTTCAGGCAGCTTACAAGAAGTTGCAGGATCACCTGTACGAGGCTCGTCATTATTAATTACGAGCGCCTACAACGCAAAACCAAATCGCTCACAGGGGCCTGCTTTTTGCAGGCTCCTGTTTTTTTAAGGCTCCCTCGAAGAGGCAGGCTTTGGTTGATACGGATTTTTTCAGATTCTATCCAATGGTTATCATGATAGATTCTTTCAGATTTCTTACAATTGCGTTACGATATGACAACATTCCTTCTTTTTCACGCATTTTATGATATAATAAAAGGGATTTTAAAAGAAAGGAATGTTTTTATGCAATTCAAGCGAATCCTGTCCCTATGCCTGTGTTCCGTACTGCTGCTGGGTATCGCCGGCTGCGACGCAAAGCAGAACACAAAGACAGAAGGCAGTGGAAAAATCACCGGCGGTTCTGCCGAAAAACCGAAAACTCAGAAAACATCCGAAGGATCGGGAACACCGGAAGAAGCGGAAACAGTAGAAAAACCGGAAACAATCGAAATCCCACAGGGTGATAAATATATCGCATTTACGTTTGATGACGGGCCAACCGGAAATACAGATGGGCGTACAGAACGCTTGTTGGATGGGCTAAAGGAACGGGGTGTCCATGCAACCTTCTTCCTGTGCGGCTATCGTGTACGGGATTTCAATTCCATGATGAATCGATATTTAGCCGAAGGGCATGAGGTTGGAAACCACACAATGGATCACATTCGGCTGGATACCCAGACAAATGACGGCGGCTATGCGCAGGTCTCTTCCAACAATGACCTGATTGCATCCTATACCGGACAGGCTCCAACCCTCATGCGTCCTGTCGGTGGCGCCTATAACGATGACGTCATCGCTTCCATGAAGAAGCTGGGCATGCCAATCATCCTATGGAATATCGATACCCTGGATTGGAAATATCACGATGATGCAGCGGTCATTCAGCAGCGCATCTTAGACCGTGCACGCGATGGCGCAATTGTACTGGAGCATGATTTATATGAAGCAACACTCGAAGGTGTTTTGGCGGCGATTGATGAGCTGCAAGCACAGGGCTATGCATTTGTTACTGTCTCTGAGCTTGCAAAAATCAAGGGCATAACGCTGGAACCGGGCAAGGTATATACTGGCTTTACACCGGACGATACCGTTGTGGAATCCGGCTCCAATTTTAGCTGAATAAAAAAAGAGGCCTCTCGTATGAGAAGCCTCTTAATTTTCCGGGACCGGACATTAACAATTTGTACGGATTTTCTTTTATCCCAATACCAGCGGGGAGAAAACAACGTACATGACAACAACTACCAGGATACCAACAGTAGCCCAAACCTTGCCGGTCTTCCACGGAACCAGATCGATCTGCGGTATGTTTGGAATCTCGAATGGAGTCTTGCGCGGTGCAAACTTTGCACAAGCAAAGTAGATAACACACTGAACAAGGAAGCAAATGAATACCCAGTACAGATAATGCATCTTATCAAATACACAGAAGTAGCCGATTGCATACAGAACGATATGTACCGGAACACCAATCTTCGGAGCGATGGAGGAAACATTCTTATTCAGCATACCGAACAGTACAGCGCACAGAATCGGCATGGAGAACAGACCCCAGCACTCGTTGATGAAGTTCATGATGCCAGAACCGAAATACATAATAAACGGAGAAATGATGATAGCCAGAATACCAACGATTAGACCGAAGATCTGACCAACCTTTACAACCTTCTTTGCATCTGCATCCTTGCCAAACATCGGCTTCCAGATATTCAGGGAGAAGATCGTGGAAGAAGAATTTAATACAGAGTTGAAGGAAGACAGGATTGCACCAAACATAACAGCTGCGAAGAAGCCCATCAGCGGCTTCGGCATAACGTGCAGAACCAGCAGCGGATAAGCAGCATCGCCGTCGAATGCTGCGCCAGAGCCGGAGGACTGCAGCGCACCAGCTTCCATCAACTGGTAAGCGATGATGCCCGGGATAACGATTACAAATACATCGAGGCACTTGAAGAAGCCAGCCCAGATAGCGCCCTTCTGCGCTTCTGCCAGATTCTTGGCGCCCAGAGAACGCTGAATGATGGACTGGTTGGTAGCCCAGTAAAACATGTTATTTACAAACATACCGGTAAACAGCAGCGGCCACGGGATATACGGTGCCATTGCGTTCGGTGCGGACCATGCATTCATCTTTTCCGGTGTAGCAACAGCAAAATGCTTGATGCCTGCCAGGAATCCGCCGCCGTCCAGCTGTCCCAGTGCAATAAAGCCGAGAACCGGAACCATAAAGCCGCCGATCAGCAGGCCAACGCCGTTGATGGTATCAGAATATGCAACTGCCTTCAGGCCGCCGAATACGGAATATGCCATACCAATCAGACCGGTTGCAAAGCAAACGACCAGAATTGCCATAAAGTAGCTAATGCCAAAAATCTGCTGAATGTCAAAGATCTTTTCCAGAGCTACAGAACCGGAATACAGGATGGTTGGCAGCATGGTGATGACATATGCAAACAGAAACATAATAGAGAACATGCGCATGGTAAAGGTATCATAGCGCATTTCATAGAACTGCGGAATGGTAGAAATATTACCCTTCAGGAACTTCGGCAGTAATACAAACGCGAGAATGACCAGTGCAAATGCAGACGTGGCTTCCCAAGCCATGGTAGCCATCGAACCGGAAAATGCCTGACCGTTGGTGCCGACCAGCTGCTCTGCCGACAGGTTCGTCATCATCAGGGAACCTGCAATAACGATGCCCGGCAAGCTGTGGCCTGCAACGAAGTAGCCTTCCTCAGTGTCCAGCTGCTCGCCACGTGTCTTATACGCGGAAAGAATCGCTACAAACACTGTAAAAACTACAAATTCAATTACAGTTAACATAGATTTTGATCTCCTTTTCTAAACTCTCTCCACACCTTTTCAAGTGTCCCGGATCACCGAAAGGCGCGAAATACAGCTGCCTCCCAATGAGACAGCTAAACTCCATGTATAATTATAGCAGACGTCTGTATCTTTCTCAAGATTGGTACACCATGTTTCCGTTAAAAATTCTGTAACATTTTTTATGCATGTTACACAAAAAATCGCCTTTTGTTTTTTCATCGAAACCCACGATATAAGCAAAAAATACACACAAATACCGCACTATTTTGTAAATTAACGGGTATTTTTTTATTTTTTCACCTAAATATTCTAAAATTCAACAACATTTCATCAACAGTATATCTATATATACCACTCCCTCTGAACGACATCATCCTTTTTTTAAAACTTATCCAAAACGTAGAAAAACTGCCGTATTCTCCTGAAAACACGGCAGTTTTTCCATCATACAACAACAAAAGGGAAAGTTTGACTTTCACAAGGAAGGAAAATGACATCAGCAGGCTCCTGTTTCCTGCTGTATAACATCATTTCGTCTAGACCTCTTGATGTTATAAACGTCATCTGGACTTCTTGCGTCACAAATTATACCATTCCTTTTGTACAAATGCAACAGCATTTCAAAATATTCCACACATACATCTAATTTGTATCGTTTCCCAACATCTTGACGACAAAAAAATCCCTGCGGCACGGGATGCCGCAGGGATAATCATTCCGATTATTCTAAAATTAGTACAATTACTTGCCCAGCAGTTCGCGCTCAATGATCTCGCGAGCTTCCGGAGCCTGCTTGTCCATCTTCTCCGGGAAGCCGAAGTAAGATACACATGCAATGTTGTCGCCGCCTACCTTCGGAGCGTCCGGCTTCAGCTGCTTGTTTGCAAAGTCCATTTCACGCAGGGTCTCGAAGATGCCCGGGAAATCAACTTCGCCTTCGCCCATAGCAGTGTGCTGATGAATGGTAACGTCAGCAGCGCCGCGCTGGTTCAGCCAAGGCGGATTCAGGATGTAACGGCAGTCCTTGGTCTGGTTGTAGGTATCTGCAAACAGAACGTGGGTCAGCTCATCGCCAGCATACTTCAGCATATGACGAACGTCACCCTTGCCCTGATCGTAGAAGAAGCCATGAGATGCAGAGTATACATAACCCAGATTCTTGGAACGGAAGGACTTAACCAGATCGCAAGCCTCATCGTTGAGCTCACAGAAGTCATACGGATGGGACTGAACCTCAACACGCAGGCCTTCGCGCTCGATGATCGGCAGCAGCTCTTCCATGGAACGGAACCACATGCCATTGCAGATTTCCTGCTGGTTCGGATCGCCGGAGAACTCGGTATTGATTACCGGTACGCCCATGTTTACAGCGATCTCGATGATCTTCTTCCAGTTCGCAACTGCGTGCTGACGCTGCTCCTCAGTCGGGCCGGACCAACGGTATACAACGATGAAAGAAGAAATTTCAACGCCGGTTTCCTTCAGTGCCTGACGGTACTCAGCCTCTGCTTCCTTGGAGAACAGCGGATGCTTGTAGAACGGGTTGATGCGCGGATGCGGGGACTGCTCAATGTACTTGTAGCCCCAGTCAGCTACCTTGTGCACCATATCATTGATGCTCATCTGCTTCGCAAGAACGTCAACGTCAAATGCAATTTTCATAATATGTTCCTCCTTGATTCAAATCTGGTTTCCGTCTCTCCCGACGGTTCCCTGTTGTTACAATTATTATACAGTACAATGCACGATCTGCCAATGATACAATTTGCGCATTCACTGATAAATCCTGCTATTTTCTCTTGCATTTCTTTTTTCCGCCTGCTACCATAAGGACAAAGGATTTTCTGTGGACGCTATCGCACGGCATCC
The DNA here is from genome assembly GCA_030524285.1 of Eubacteriales bacterium. Taxonomy (GTDB): domain Bacteria; phylum Bacillota; class Clostridia; order Oscillospirales; family Butyricicoccaceae; genus Butyricicoccus_A. Next base: position 8,118 of record JAUNGQ010000013.1, on the reverse strand, counting down.
ACTGTGAAGCCCTTTCTTCGTATCGCAAATCCAATGGAAGGATGTGAAGCCCTATGCTGATTCCTGAGGCCGGTGTCCATCAGATTTCCGAACGCTACTTTTTTACGCCATCTTCGCTCGCGCGGGAGCTGTTTTATTATCCCACGCGTTGTGGACATTATTTCTGTGATCACACGTATTCCTTCAGCCATCAATCGGAAATCGCACTACAAAGCGATCATAACAATCATATCATGCTGTTTCTTGTGCTGGACGGCGCACTGGAGCTGAATATCAATCATATCAACATGCTGGCAACCCGTGGACAGCTTGTCCTGTTTGACTGCCAGCAGCCGTATCAGTACCGTGCATCGGACGGGATGGAATTCATCTGGCTGCTGTTCAATGGTTTAAATTCCAGACCATTCTATCAGCGCATTCTGCGTTCCCGCGGCGGAAAGCATGTTTTTTCGACTACCTCCTACCCTCAGGTACTCCGGCTGCTTGATTCCCTGCTGAGCAGCTGCGCTTCCGGCGAACGCATGAGCGAGGCTGCCTGTTCCCAGCTGCTGCACCGGCTGCTGTGCATGTTGTTGCTGACCGAGACTCAGCCGCAAACATCGGAAAATGACCGCATTACACAGTCCATCCGGTATATGAACGCACATCTCTATGAATCGGTTACCGTCAAAGATATCGCAGAAGCAGTCAATTGGAGCCAATCACATTTCTCGCGCGAATTTAAGGCGCATACCGGATATTCTCCCTATGAATATATCGTGCTGCGCCGGATTGACAAAGCAAAGCATATGCTCACCTCTACCCGTATGACAGTAAAGGAAATCGCCTACCATACCGGCTACAACAGCGAGGAAAACTTCATCCACAGCTTCCAGAAAAATGTCGGCATTTCACCGACGCTGTTTCGGAAATATCCAATATAAACCGCGCTGTTGGCGCGGATTGCCTCCCCCCAAGAGGGCGCCTTATCATCCGTTCCACAAAAATACCGCAGGACATAACATCCTGCGGTATTTTTCTATTTGATATCAAAATTACTTATAGAAATCCGGGCGCGGGCCAACCTGAACCGGCTCCACCGCTCCGCCATTGGTCTGTGCACGAACCAGTGCATCCGCTGTGACGTTGGCAATCAAGCCATCCCATGCATTCGGGCCATCCACGACACCCTTGCGCGTCGAGTTAACCCACTGCTGAATTTCTCTGTCATAGGCATGTACAAAACGGTTCTTCCAATTCTGTTCAATCGGCGTGGTCTGTCCGCCGGCCTTGCGGTAAATCGGCATGGATGGCTTCGGCAAATCAATGACGCCCTCCTCACAGACAACCTGACAATTGATATCATAGCCAAAGCGGCAGTTGACAAAGACTTCGATCGTTGCTACAATGCCGGACTTACATTTAATATACATCAGCTGCGGATCCATCAGTTCCGGGTTCTTATTGCTGGTTTGACGCGGCATCATAATCTGCGCGGATTCATATTCGTCGCCAACCAGCCAGTGAATGATATCGATCTCGTGGATTGCAGTATCATGTACAGCCATCTCGGTGGTATAGCCGTTGTCTACCTCCGGATTCCAGTGGGTACAGCGCAGATACAGCGGCTTGCCAAAATCGCCGGAGTCAATCATTTCCTTCAGCTGCATATACGACCTATCATACCGACGCATAAAGCCTACCTGAATCAGACGCTTGCCGCCTGCCATTTCCGCTTCCACAACCTCAAGTGATTCTTCCGCAGAGGTAGTCAGCGGCTTTTCACAGAAAATCGGCTTTTTGGCCTCCAGCGCCTGCATCACGGTTTCCTGATGTGCAAAGCCCGGTGTGGTACAGATGATGGCATCTACATCCGGGTCATTGACCAGATCTGTACTGTTGCTGTATACAGTTGCACCAAGCGGATCGCCTACCTTATGTGCTCCTTCAATATAAAGATCCGATACGGCAACAACTCTGCCGCCCGAAATCTTATTCGTAATACGGGCAATATGTTCACGTCCAATCGCGCCGCAACCTACAACGCCGATCCTTAACAAATCCATTTCTTCGCCTCCATGGTTCATTTGTTGTATGTCCTGTGCCGGTCTCTCTTCCCTCTGCCGACAACTACTTCTTATGATTAATTATGATTATACGGATTTCTTTAACAATTTGCAATATAAATTCGTTTCAATTCGTGAATTTCATCATCATTTTACACAAATTTGCTCACCTTCCGGTTAGGTGTTCCGCCTTCCCGCATTTCCCTGCACCATCCTGCGGTATTTACCGGGTGTCAAGCCAATATTTTTCCGAAACAGTGCAGTAAAATAATTATAATTGCTGTAGCAGCACAGCTCTGCAATATGCTGCACAGTATACGTTGTTGAGGCAAGCAACGTTTGTGCATGTGCCAGACGGCGGCGCGTGATATACTGCACCGGTGTGCAGCCCGCCGACTCCAAAAATACACGGTCCAGATGGTATTTGCTCACGCCCATTGCCTGTGCAATGCCGTCCAGTGTCAGCGGCTCCAGATAATGCCTGTCGAGATACATCCGGGTGCGTACACCCAGTTGATAACGCGTCTGCTCGACACGCTCTGTCGCGGCTCTGTGGATTTGCAGCGCAACGGTCACTGCTGATGCAGTGAGATAGCTGAGCAGCTCTTTCTTGTGTGCATCAGGATCTGCCGCCGCATGTTCCAGTATGGTCAGGATGTCCTGCAAGGTACGGCTATCCTGTCCGGCGTGGACCACCGAACGTTCCTCATGTCCGGCAAAACAGTTCTCCTCCAGCCCCCGGCATTTCAGATGATGAATGCCGCAGGACAAGCCTGTCATCGGGTTGTCCCCCTTTGCCCGGTAACGGTGCGGACTGCCGGCACTGCACAGGACAAAATCTCCTGGCCGCAGCTCCTCCTGGCCGCCGTCAATCTGTGCGATGCCTTCCCCCTCCTGCACCAGCAACAGTTCTGCATGTCCGGTATGGGAATGCAGTTCCTGTCCGTCCCGATCCAGCAGGAGCGGGCAGATATAAACCAGTCCCGGCAGAATATTATCCTCAAAGCTGCTGCGTCCACTGCCCTGTGCTATAAATTCTAACATAGATAACCTCTTTACTCTGTCGTTTTCCTGTGTATCGCTTTTTTATTATACTATTTTTTTGCAAAAATTCCTATAGCATTCTGCCTCCACCGGATGAGGGCGTCTGATCAAGGATGCTTCTGTTTGCTGTACAATCCTCCCGTTTTGTTCACACAACAAACACACAGCAGTGCTAGAATGAGGACTATGGCACACCGCCCGTTTTTTGGGGATACGGGCCTTTCCACATTATTATCCAACAGGAGGCTTACCATGATACAGGTAACAGGACTGACCCGCCGGTATGGTTCGGCGCTTGCAGTATCTGACCTCTCCTTTTCTGTAAAGGAAGGGGAAATTGTAGGTTTTCTCGGCCCAAATGGCGCCGGAAAATCAACAACCATGAATATGCTTACCGGATGCCTGCGTCCGACAGCAGGTATCGTCCGGCTTGGCGGGTATGATATTGATACCGATGCCGATCAGGCACGGAAAATGATCGGCTATCTGCCGGAAAACCCACCATTGTATCCGGATATGACGGTTGACGAATATCTTGGCTTTGTCTATCAGCTGAAAAAATGCAAGCTCCCACAGGAGGAGCATTTGGAACAGGTCTGCACGATGTCCGGCCTGTCTGACGTGCGCGGGCGCATTATCCGCAACCTTTCCAAGGGCTACCGTCAGCGCGTCGGTCTGGCACAGGCGCTCATCGGTGACCCAAAGGTATTGATTCTGGATGAACCGACGGTTGGTCTGGATCCGAAGCAGATCATTGAAATCCGGGAGACGATACGCAGTCTCGGGCAGAAGCATACCGTTATCCTGTCCAGCCATATCCTACCGGAGGTGCAGGCCGTATGTGACCGCATCATCGTCATCCATCACGGAAAAATCGTCGCGGACGGCACCTCTGCCGAGCTTGCAAACCGTTTGGAAGGCGCTGAGCAGCTGGATATGACCATTGAAGGCGATGCAGAAGCCGTATTGTCTACCCTGCGTGCTGTTCCGGGCGTTTCTGATGCCGTTGTCATGCATGCAGACGGAAAAAAATCCGTCTACCGTATCACGGCGGAAAAGGATGGCGACATCCGGCATGACGTCTTTGATGCACTCAGCCAGAACCGTATGCCAATCCTTTCGATGCAGCAGGTTGAGCTGAGTCTGGAGGATATCTTCCTTGAGCTGACAGAGGCTGATCCGACCGAACCGGAGACCGTATCCGATGCGCAGGACGCCCCAAAACCAAAACGCCGTCTGTTCGGCAGAAAGCGTGGTGACAACAAATGAACGCGATCAGAAAACGAGATACACAGGGCTTTTTCCGTTCCCCGCTGGGCTATGTCTATCTCGGTGCCTATCTTGCCATTATGAACCTGTATTTCTTTGCCACCTGTGTGCTGTCCTCCTCCAGCGATGTAGGCAGTGTGTTTTCCAATATGCTGATTGTCTTCCTGTTTCTCATGCCGATTCTGACCATGCGGTTATTCAGTGAGGAATACAAGCAGGGTACGGATCGTCTGCTGCTGACAGCGCCAGTCAGTGTCTGGGAAATCATCGGCGGCAAGTTTCTGGCTGCAATGAGCGTGCTGGTGCGGGCGCTGCTGTGCACAATCCCATGGCTGGTGATTATCCTGATATTCGGAACACCGGCATGGCCCACCATCATCGGCTGTTATATCGCCGTCATCTGCGCCTCCGCTGTCTTTGCCGCAATGGGTATGTTCCTGTCCAGCCTGACTGAAAGCCAGCTGATTGCAGCTGTGTTATCATTTGCGCTGTTTCTCGGCTTATATATCGCTGATATGCTGAGCTATTCACTGGGTACCGACGGCGTTGTGGGCAGTGTCCTGAACTGGCTGTCCATTTTTACCCGCTATGACACCTTTATGTCCGGGCAATTCTCATTCGGCAATCTGATTTATTTCGTCTCCCTCACCGGTTTGTTCCTGTATCTGACTGCCCGCGTGATCGAGCGCAGACGAATGTGAGGAGGTGCGGAATATGCATAACAAAAGCAAAAAGCAAAATAATCGGAAGCTGCGCCGGGTATCCGTATCCGCAGCCGGTGTTATTGTCGTTCTGGTTGCAGTCATCCTCATCAATCTGATTGCCACCAGCCTGACAGACCGCTATGACCTGACACTGGATTTGACATCCAACCAGCTGTATGCCATTACGGATGAAACCAGGGAAATGCTGCGCGGCATGGAGGATACTGTCGACATCACCATTCTGGCGGCAGAAGATGATTTTGAAAATGACACCTACTACAGCAAGGTGCATACCCTGCTGCAAAAATATAAAAACCTCGCAGGGGATAAACTGGAGGTCAGCTATATTGACCCATACACCAATCCGAATGTCGTCAACCGCTACAGCGATCTTGCGTCCTCGATCCAATCGGGCAGTGTGATCGTTTCGTGCAATGATAACACCCGTGTGCTCAACCAAACCGATTTTTATGCCGTTGAACAGAGCGCATCGTATACCGGCTATTATGACGTGACCGGTTTTCAGGGTGAGCAGGCGTTGACCTCTGCTATCACATCCGTAACCAACGATGAAACGCCGGCAGCTTATATTTTACAAGGACACAACGAGAGCATTTCCACCAGTCTTTCCGCTATGTTTACCAATGCGGGCTTTACTGCCAACACACTGAACCTGACAGAATCCGACGAAATTCCGGAGGATGCCGCTGTACTGGTCATCAGTCTGCCGCAGGCGGACTACACCGAAGACGAAATGGATCGGATCGACGCCTTTGTGAAGTCCGGCGGTGATCTGATGGTATTTGACGGTACGGCATCCCCGACAGAATTGCCGGTTTTATATTCCTATCTCAGCGAATGGGGTATGGAGGTACAGGCAGACATGGTACTCGATGCCGATTACAACATCGATGAAGCATCGGACATTCTGGCGAAGCTGACGGATTCTGATACCAATGCTGCCCTTGCGGATTCCGATTTGACACTGGTAACGCCAAATGCCAAATCCATCTCCCTGATCGGTCTGGACAGCTCGGTTTCTGATCGCACCGTGGAAGCTCTCATGGAAAGCCGTGACAGCTCCTATGCGAAGGCGCTAACCGATGAGACGGAATATGACAGCTATGATAAGGAGGACGGCGACACAGACGGACCGTTCACACTGGCCGCACTGGCAGCATACACCGGAAATGACAAGGGCGGACAGGTATTTGTCTGCACAGCAGGTATCATGATGTCAGATGACCTGATGGGTGCTTCCAGTCTGATGAACAAAAGCTTCCTCAGCAATGTGCTTTCCCAGCTCCAGCCTGCTATTGATATCGTTTCCATCCCGTCCAAGAGTCTGGATGCAGAGCCGCTGATTGTCGGCGCTACCGCACGGTTTATTGTGTTTGCGATTCTGGCCCTGATTCCGATTGGCATGTTCCTCACCGGTATTCTGGTCTTCTTCCGCAGGAGGAAGCTGTGATGAGGAAAAATACAAAGCGCCTGATCATCGGCGGCGTTGCAGTCATCGTGCTCGGTGCGATTTATGCCGGATTGACCTTCATGCCGGAACAGGAAGACCTTGATGACGCACAGTCCGTCAGCCTGATTTCCATGGACTCCGATGACCTTGCCAGCGTGCATGTAACACCGAGCAGTGGTACAGATTACACGGTGCAGTTCGCGCATGATGACAGCGGCACAGCGTACACCATGATCGGCGGCGAGGCCGATGCAGATTACAGCGAAAGCCTGTTGCAGGAGCTGATGAACACTGCCTGCTCGGTTTCCGCCCGTCTGGTGGAGGAGGATTGTGATGACCTTTCAGAATATGGTCTGTCGGAATCCGACAGCACCTGCTCCATTGAACTGACCGACAGCGATGAGAAAACCCTTGTACTCATCTTTGGCTTATCCAGCGATATCCTGAGCGGCACGTACTGCAAGCTGGATGACAGCAATACGGTCTATCTTCTGGACAGTGATACCGCCCATGCGTTATCACAGCCGCAGACCTATTACCGCAATATGACTGTACTTGGCAGCTACTACAGCCTGTCCTCCGAATTAAAATCCCTGACCATTGATACCATGTCGGACGGAACCACTGTGACCATTGCAGCGCGGGATACGTCCGATCTGGATGCAGACACGGTAGATGCCTATTCCACCTATGTCTTCACCGCACCAGCTTCTTATGCTGCGGATGACAACACCCTGAGCACCGGTATCCTGTCGGATTTACAGGACGCCATGACCGCACAGGAAATTGTAGAAGATAATCCCACTGACCTGAGCAAATATGGTTTGGATACGCCGCGGACCAAGCTGCATATTACCACCAACAATCTGGATGCCACTGTTCTGGTAGGCAACACCGATGAAGACGAGGACGGCATTTACCTGATGATGGAGGGCGGCTCGACGGTCTTCCTGTCTTCTGCTTCTGATTTTCAGTTCCTCGATGAAGACTGGAATGACTGGCGTTCCACCAACCTTATGCCGTGCGCATTGCATGAGCTGGATTCCATCGCGCTGACACAGGATGATGTGACGCAGACAGTAACCATTACGCATGTAGCTGCGGATGAAAATGAGGAAGCGGATACCGATACGGAAACCGCCACACTGGATGGCAGTGACATGACCGATGATGCCTTACAGCAGTTGTATCTGGCTGTGTCCACCGTCAACTATGTTCGTCTGGTAGACGAACCGGAACAGGCAGATGCTGAAGCTGTGCTCACACTCACGATGACCGATGGCTCAACCCGTTCTCTTTCCTTCACCAAAGGCGGCTCACGGGAATACCTCGTCAGTGTGGATGGCGGCGCGTTCGCCTACGGTATCCGGCAGGATGACTTCACCAGTATTCTGGATGCATTTACCACAGGCGAAGACGAAGGGAGTTAGGCTGTCAATCAGCTTGATACAATCAATCTCCATTGAAAATGTTGATATAAAACTCCCTTAGTCCGCGCCTATAGCGCTGACAGCTCCCTCGGGGAGGGAGCCTTTTTAACAGTACAAAAGCCGCTCCCAAGCATAGGAGCGGCTTTTTCGGAATC
>JAUNGQ010000006.1 GCA_030524285.1 Eubacteriales bacterium | reverse complement strand
CCATTGTTCTTGCCCCTTTCCTTTCTAGTTTACGACTGTTTTTGCTGTCCGTCAATCCGGGTATGGGGGCACATGCGTCGGAGTATATAGTGAAAATACTGTGAATGCTTAGCGTAGGAAGATATTTGATGAAACGTTTTATATATTATATTTTAGGTTTAAATTTGATTGCAGTAGCCGTAGTATTGAATATTCGATATAATCTGGGAGTTGCAGCTTTTAGTTCTGTAATGTATTCTATTTCGGAAATATATCATATTTCTTTAGGAACAGCATCTATTATCTGTTATTTATTGTTTGTCCTGATGCAGTGTATTTTATCAAAGAAAGTTACATTGACATATCTTTTAGAAGTTCCTCTTTCGTTTGCATTTGGCTTTTTAACAGACATATATGATCTATTTATACCCGACATAGAATCGCAGGCATTGTTGAGAATGACGCTGTTTATCATGACTATGTTTGTTACTGCAATGGGTGTCTACCTATGTGTGAAAACGAATGTCGTTCTGACCCCTACAGATGGCATTGTAAAGACGATTTCGGAAGTATTTTGTCTTCCATTTTCTGCAGTGAAGAATATGTTTGATATCTCTTTGGTTGTCGTCAGTTTGCTGCTTTGCTTGGGAAATCATACACAATTATATGGGATTGGAATCGGAACAGTATTGTCGGCAGTGTGTCTTGGAAGGATAATTAAAATTTATGAGCGATATTTGCCGTTGAAGATAATAGAAAAATCTAACTTTTGTTACGAAGGAATGCTGATTGACGTTTTTACGATATTATCTTCAAGGAAATGACGGTTTACTTAGGAATAACAAGAGGAACTGAAGTTTTTCAGATTATAAACGCAAGTTGTGCATACAGTACGGCTTGCGTTTTTTGTTTGTAACCAGCAAGGGGTGGAAAGACATGGATACCGCCCGCCGCTATATAGCGCAGACGAATCCGGCAAACGGGGACATCCTTTCCGGCTTTATCTGTAACTTGGTGCAAATCAATGCATTCAAATGGATGGGTTTCAAAATAAGATAGTTATGATTTTATAGATGTGAAACAAAAGATGACCAGATTGCGCATTTTTTGTACCGGATTTTGCAAGAAATATAGATCGAATCTCTATATACTATATGCATAATCAAGCTGCGAAAACAGAAACAATCATTTTTTGAGTTTCAATGATTTGTTTCTCTCCTCTTCGCAATTTTGATGAATTATGACTAGGGATAATAGGATTGGTCTCTTATTATCACAAAAGTCATACCGGGGGCTGAGGCCGCTGTGGGAGGCGGCAGCAGCTTCTGTTTGGTATGAATGAGCGGAAAAGAGGTAAACCAAAGATGAAAATGAAAAGAACAATGGCTCTTCTTATGGCAGGTGTAATGGGCGCTGGTATGCTGGCAGGCTGCGGCAATTCTTCTTCTAAAGCAGGTTCCGCTGCTTCCAACAACAGTGATCTGGAACAGCTGACCTTCGTTATTGCGGCTCGTGATGAATTCATGTCTACGATTGAGTCCAACATGCAGGCAAGTTCGGAAGATTTGGGATTTTCAATCATTACACAGGATGCACAGAATGATGCTGCTAAGCAGATTCAATACATTGAGACTGCAGTAAACGGCGGTGCAAGAGCAGTTATCTGCCTGCCTGTTGACGCTGACGGTACACAATCCCTGATTGATGCGGCGGGTGAAGCCAATCTCGTATTTGTAAACCGTCCGCCTACGAACTTACATGAGCTGGCTGCTGATAATGTATGCTATGTTGGTTCTGATGAGGATACTTCTGGTTACTATCAGGGCGAATATTTGGCGGAGTATTTCAAGGCAGAGGGCAAGAAGGAAGTCAAGTATATCATGATTCAGGGTACGCTTGGTAATGTTTCCACCACCAAGCGTTCCGCAGGTGTTATTCGTGCACTGGAAGACAACGGCATCAAGCCAACGGAAGCGCAGGCGCCGCTGGTAGCTGACTGGGATCGTCCGACTGCACAGGAAATGGTTCAGCCATTGGTAGCCTCTATCGACTATGATTGCATTATTTCTAACAATGACGCAATGGCGTTAGGCGCTATTGAAGCATGCAAGGATGCAGGCGTAGAAATTGACTTCCCAATAGTCGGCATTGACTGTACAAAGGATGGGGCGCAGGCGATTGTCGATGGGACGTTGGCAATGACTGTATTCCAGAATCCACAGGGACAGGGCATTGGCGCTTTGACTGCAGCTTATAACCTGATTAATGGAAACCCGATCAATCAGGGGCTGGAGCAGTATGATCTGGATGACGACGGCGAGGATTACAGTGATTCGATTATGTGGATTCCGTTTGAGCCTGTTACGACTGACAATGTTGCTGATTACATGTAATACAATCTTTCAGTAGATATTGGTTTAGAGTAAATTGATTTTATAAGAGCATCGGGTATTTTGCCCGGTGCTCTTAGCTTGCTTTGATAAGGGAAGAATATAACCGGATCGCGTATTTTTCAGTTTCATTGTGATAGCAGTTCTATGTACTGCTATGTATCATGCTTTGAGAATTTGGGGAGGGAAAGAGAGGTTGAGATATGGGAAATGAACCTGTGAAAGAAACAACCGAGGATGTTATTCAGCTGAAAATTGACAGTATGCTGCAGGAAACCAAATCACATGGCACAAAGGTATTTCCGTTTCAATATTATGATATTACCTTTGACTGGAAACAGCGTGATTATGTAGAATGGCATTGGCATAAGGAATTGGAATTTCTCATTTTGGAAAGTGAAGCCATGGTATGCCGAATTGGCGAACAAACATTGCAGCTGAAAAAAGGGGATCGTATCCTTATTAACAGCAGTGTGGTGCATCGGTATGAAGCGCCGGAAAAGTCTTCTTCGGAAAAAGGCAGATGGATCAGTCTCCTGTTTTCTACAGATATGATTGCATCTCCTCGTTCGATTATTTACGAAAAAAATATTCTTCCTGTACTTCAGTCCGGTGTATATTATTTTGATTTTCGTCAGGATGATATGTGGAAGATACGAATCAATAGAATAGTAGAAGAAATCTGTTCGATTTGCTGTGAAAAATGTGCTACGCAGGAATTATCGATTCATATTGCTTTATGTAGTATCTGGAAAGAGCTATCAGAACATTTAACGGAACTGGAGCAATCGAAAACAGTGAACAAAAATCTAATGCTACAGGCAAGGCTGCGCGTTATGCTCCAGTATATTTGGGAAAATTTTGCCCAGCCAATCAAACTGGAGGATATTGCACGGGCGGCGAATATCAGTGTCAGTATGGCACAGCGCTGCTTTCGTGTGTGCATACATGATTCTCCCAATCATTATTTGCAGTTGTATCGGCTTGATCATGCAAAGCGGCTGCTGCTAACAACAAATCTCAGCATTCTGGACATTGCATTGACCTCCGGCTTTGGAAGCGTCGGTTATTTCGATTATCTGTTCAAACGCGAGTTTGGAAGGACACCAAAGCAGTTTGTAAAACAGCAATATCAATAAAGTAAAAATGGAAAAGCAAATGACTCAGGTATACCACCTGAAAAAACATTAGGTATCAGGCAAACCGCTAAAGACAAAAGCTGGCTCTCACGAATTTCATCCTTTGAGGGAGGCGCAAAAATGGACGACGCAGTCAGAACATGATATACTGGATATACTTCAAAATCACAGTGTAGCCGGTATGTTTATTATTTCACAAGAACTGGCTCTGAAATATGTCGTGTATTGCGTGACAAAGAGTTGTGATGGAAGTAAGAGGAAACAGAAAAGAGATTGCGCATCAAGGTGTAAAAAGGACTATATGCATACGTTGATATAGAAAATTTTTTGAAAAGGTGGAATAGCATGCTGATTCAGCCGAATTACGGAGATATAAAGAGCCTGTTTTGGAGAAAGCCCAGACTGATTTCTGTCAATATGGAAGATCCTGTACATACAAAAATGCTTCGTGCGCTGCACGTGCATGATGATCGTGTGGAAATTATATTGATCCGAAGTGGAAACGGTGTGCATACCATTGACGGCAAAGCATATTCCACCCATGCGGGAAACATTTTGATTTATAATGCAGGAGTGGCGCACGACGAATGTGCAGATCAGTTTGAAGGTATGCAGATTATCAGCTGTGCGGTTTCCAATATTTCCATTCCCGGACAGGAGGATAATACGCTTTTGCCCAAAGGCTGCTCCCCGTTGATTTCCAATACACCGTATTTTCAGGAAATAGAAGCATTATTGGTTACGTTAATGACGGTTACCGATGAAGAAATTCAATATCATCTTACCTGTGCGATGCTTTTACTGGTACGGCAGGAGGCAATGAAGGAACCGCTGCCGGAGGAAAATAAAACGATTCAGCTGGGACATCTTGTGCAGCAATATCTGGATGAGCATTATTTGGAGGATATCCAACTGGAGGATGTTGCGGCGGAAATGAATATGAGTCCTTATTATCTGACCCGTGTATTCCGAAAGACAGTGGGATATCCACCAAAGCAGTATCTGGTTCGCCGCAGGATGGGGGAAGCACAGTCATGGCTGCTTATGACAGATTTGCCAGTCACGGACATTGCCATGAAGGTAGGATACAACAGCGTCAGCAATTTTCATCATACCTTTCGGAATATTGTCGGCATGACACCGCAGCAGTATCGGGATTATTGGAGGAACAAATAACATAAAGTCAACCATAAGAACCACTCAGATGAGGGAACAGTCACGGCTCTGCCGTGACGGAGGGGCGCGTGCTGCTGCATGCATAGGAGTGTATTCCTCTATAAGGCTCTCTCTTTGAGGGAGTTGTCGACGCCAACAGCGCGGACTGAGGGAGTTTAATCATAACCTGTACCAAGGTCCACCACCGCCATGCGGCGGTTCCCCTCCCGCTAACAGGGAGGCTTTTCAGCAATCATTTTATTTTTGTACATACAAATAAGTTTATCGACAAACGAAAGCCGGTTCCATAGGGAGCCGGCTTTTTACGACACTGCAAGAATTTGCAGTCTGTTATAAAAAATGACTTAAAATCGCCGGTTTTTGTGCAAAACAAAGTCTGGAATTTGCAGGCGAAAAATGTAAACTGCCGGTATAATGAGCATCAAGAAAGAACAAAGACCCAATACCGCCTGATTGTGTGTAAAAACAGATTCAGAATATAGGATATATTAGAAGGAGAAAGCAACTATGATCAACGGCGAAAAGATTGTGGACCAGCCGATTCGCTGGGCAATGATTGGTGGAGGCAGAGGCAGCCAGATCGGTTACATCCATCGTTCCGCAGCATTGCGTGATGCAAATTTTCAGCTGGTAGCTGGGGCATTTGATGTAGACCCGGAACGCGGCAAGGATTTTGGTGTAAACTGCCATGTGGACCCGGAACGCTGTTATCCCGATTATAAGACACTGATTGAAAAGGAAGCAAAGCGTGCGGATGGCGTGCAGGCAGTTTCTATCGCAACGCCAAATTTTACCCATTATGAAATTGCAAAGGCAGCACTGGAAGCCGGACTGCATGTATATTGTGAAAAGCCGTTGTGCTTCACAACAGAACAGGCAGAGGAGCTGGAAGCGCTGGTTCAGAAGTCCGGCAAGGTGATGTTTATCTCCTATGGATACTGTGGTCATCAGATGATCGAGCAGGCACGGCAGATGGTAGCGCGCGGAGATCTCGGCAAAATCCGTATCATCAATATGCAGTTTGCACACGGTGCACACAACGTAGCAGTTGAAAAGAAAAACGGCGCAACTGCATGGCGTGTAGATCCGAAAAAGGCTGGACCGGCTTATGTACTGGGCGATGTCGGAACCCATATGCTGTATTTGTCCGAAGCCATTGCACCGGAGCTGAAAATCAAGCGTCTGATGTGCTCGAAGCAGTCCTTTGTGGAAGGCAGACAGCTGGAAGACAATGCAATGACGATTCAGGAATATGATAACGGCGCGATCGGATATATCTGGTCCAGCTGCGTGAATGCAGGCTCCGAGTTTGGCGCACGCTTCCGTATAGTCGGTGAAAAGGCATCCATCGCATGGGATGTCGAGCATCCGAATCAGCTGCATTACGAAGTACAGGGCAATGCGCAGAGCGTGATGCAGCGCGGCGCAGGCTATCTGTATGGAGAAGCGCTGGCAGATGACCGCATCGGCGGCGGACATCCGGAAGGTCTGTTTGAATCCTGGTCTAATCTGTATACCAAATTTGCCAAGGCAATTGATAAGAACGAAAAGGGCGAAGAAATTGACTTCTGGTATCCGGGCATTCATGCCGGTGTATTGGGTGTCAAGTGGGTTGAAAAGTGCGCGCAGTCCGGCGATCAGGGCGGCGTATGGATTGACTTTTAAATACTTTTATAAGGCTCTCTTCAGGAGGGAGCCTAATAGAGGAATACACTCCTATGCATGCAGCAGCACGCGCCCCTCAGCCGAGGGAGACTATATGAAGGACAAATGATGATATAAGGAGAATGATATGAGCATTGATCCAAAGAATTTTGATATGCCGGTAGCTTCCTTCAACCCGAATCCGATGAAATTGGGCCTGTTTACCGATGGACTGCCGGATATGCCGTTTGAGCAGATGCTGGATGTAGCCTGTGAAATGGGTATTGAGGTTCTGGAGCTTGGCACAGGCGGCTATTCCTGTGCACCGCATTTGGATATGGATAAGCTGCTGCACAGCGCAGCGGCACGTAAGGAGTATTTGAATGCCATTGAGAGCCGCGGGCTAAAGATTTGCGCGCTCAATTGCTCGGCAAATGCAATCGGCCCAGGTGAACGCTGGGCAAGCCATGCACCGGATGTAATGAATACCTTCCGTCTGGCAGAGCTGCTGGGTGTAGAGCATGTGGTATCGCAGTCCGGCCTGCCGGCGGGCAGCCCGAATGATGAAACCCTGAACTGGGTTCTGCATACGTATCCGCCGGAAATGATGGACGTCCTCAAGTATCAGTGGGATGTCACCATTGATTTCTGGAGCAGGGCAGCTGATCTGGCAAAGGAATGCGGCGTGAAGACCATCGCACTGGAAAATCATCCGATGAATATGGTATTCAATGTCAGCACATTGATGAAGCTGCGGGGCGCGGTTGGCGATATCATCGGATTAAACCTTGACCCATCCCATCTGTTTTTCATGGGCGGAGATCCGATGATGATTGCGCGTAAGCTATGCGAAGAAAAGGCGATTTATCATGTACATGGTAAGGATACCCGTCTGAATCCGCATATCAAGGGTCTGGAGTGCTTTGAGTTAGGCGCATACAATGGCCCGGCGGTTGACCGCGTATGGAACTATGTAGCAGTTGGCTATGGACATGACCACCTGTGGTGGAAGGAATTCTTTGCAACACTGACAATGGGCGATTACCATGGACCGGTATCCATTGAAGTAGAAGACCCGTCCATGCCGAATAATCTGATCGCAATCCAGAAATCTGCAAAATTCCTGAAGGAAACCATGCTTTCCTGAAATCATGATTTTCTAATATGCCTCGCTCAGAGGAGGAGTTGAAACGAAACAGGTTTGCTATCATAAAATCTGTAAACTCCCTGCATACAAGTATGATAAATCATTCCAAAACCAAAGGAGGAAAACACGATGAAAATCGCATTTGACGGCAGCGCATTCTGGGAAACCGGTATGACCTATGAAGAACAGTACGATGTTGTTGCACGTGCTGGCTATGAATACATCAATCCATATAACGCTGACTTTCCGGGCTTCTGGAAGCGTCCAAAAGCTACCAACGAGGAGGTTCTGTGGCATAAGAAAGCAATTGCGGATGCAGGTCTGAAAATTGCATCCCTGACCACCGGTTTTCACTGGCAGGATCCGGATGAATTTGTCCGTGAGTATGCGGTTGACTGCTGGAAGCGCATGTTCGAGATCGGCGAGTTGATGGATGTACGTGTGTTCAATACCGAGCTTGGACCGGGAAGAAGCAATCCGGAGCTATGTGAAGCCAAGCTGATGCGTTCTCTTGATGTTCTGGTTCCGATCATGGAAGAAAAGGGAATCCGTCTGGATATTCAGGCACATCCGGATGACTTCTATGAACATAACAATGATGCATATGATATCATCCGCTATTATGACAGTCCGTCTCTGGGTTATCTGTACTCCATTCCGCACACCTTCCACTATGATGGCGGTAAGGGGGATATTGAACGCAATCTGAAATATGCCCGCAAGCATCTGAAGCATGTCCTGTTTGCAGATACGTATAATTATACCAAGCTGTTCCGCTACAATATCAACCCGTCCCCGCTGTATGCAGACGGTACCGTTCGCTGCCATGCGCATATTGGATATCTGGGTGAAGGCGATGTTGATTTTGACCGCATCTTCAAGACTTTGCGTGAAATTGGCTTCAATGAGCAGGAGGATACCATTGCAACCTTCAATCCGCTGGGGTTCCCGGAGAGAGCAATCTCTGACGGCATCCGTACCAGAGAAATCATTGAGAAGAATCTGGTTGGCGTACCCAGCATCACCGAACCGATGCCGGAGGGCTTCGGCATGTATGCACGTTAAAGCTGTATAAACAGATATTTTTCATGTATCTTTGATCTCAATATCTCTCTTTTCTCCGAAGCTATCTACCCTGTGCGCGGCAAGTAGTACAGGGTAGATAGAGGGAATCTTAGGCTACGATGTCTGCAAAGGCATTTCGTATATATCATTTTCTTTTCATTCCTGCGTAAGCAGGAGGAATATCTCACTTCTTTTTAGTTTCCACCGGTGAAAGAAGAAAAGTACCCCCAATACTTTTGTTCTTTCACACCAGCCTGTGACCGGAGAATTCACTGCTATGGGAGGCGGGAGAATTCTGTTCGGCGGTCACTTGTACAAGCACAAAGTGAAATATTGCGTTATTGTTCATAGCAGGACCGGAATCTCTCTTTCTTGGAATGTTATGAATAATAACGCTAATATTCAACCGATTGAGAGGCAAATGGAGGCAAATTATGAAAAGCAAAAGACTTCTTGCATTACTGGCAGCAGGCGTTATGTCTGTTGGGATGCTGGCGGGCTGCGGTTCTTCCGAAGGCTCCTCTGCAGGCTCTGCAGCTTCCACTGGTGGCACAGACCGCAAGGGGACGATGACACTGGTTATGTCCACACGTGACGACTTCTTATCTACATTGGAAACCGCGGCGCTGTCCTACGCAGAGGAAACCGGCTATAAGCTGACCTCGCAGGATGCGCAGAATGATGCTGCAAAGCAGATCCAGTATGTTGAGACGGCAGTCAATGGCGGCGATGCAGCTGTGATTGTCAATCCGGTTGACTCGGATGCAGCACAGTCTGTTGTCGATGCGGCAGGCGATACGCCACTGGTATTTGTAAACCGTGCGCCGACAGATATGCACGTTCTTGATCCGGAAAATGTTGGTTTCTGTGGCTCTGATGAAGATACCTCTGGTTATTTTCAGGGTGAATATTTGGCAGAATACTTTAAGGCAAAGGGACAGACAGATGTCAAGTATATTCTGCTTCAGGGTGAACTGGGACAGATTTCCCAGATTAAGCGCTGCGCGGGCGTTCTGAAGGCACTGGAAGATAACGGTATCAACGCAACTTCTGTTGTCGATCTGGCTGGCAAATATGACCGTGCAGAAGCAATGAACAAAATTGCTCCGGTATTGACCTCCGGACAGGAATTTGACTGTATTATTTCCAACAATGACTCCATGGCAATGGGTGCTATTGAAGCATGCGAGGCTGCGAATATTGATCCGTCTACCTTCCCGATTGTTGGTATTGACTGCACCAAGGATGGCGCGCAGGCTGTATCTGAAGGCAAGCTGGCAATGACTGTTTACCAGAATCCGCTGGGACAGGGCAAAGGCGCTATTCAGGCAGCGCTGAACCTGATTAACGGCGATCCGGCAAACAAGGATACGGAGTTTATAAAGGATGAATCCGGTGAATCCTATAGTGATTCTATTGTATGGATCGCATTTGAGCCGGTAACTGCTGATAATGTAGCAGATTACATGTAATGCCAACGTACAATCAATAATCAAGGATTCTCTTAATTTTCAGGGCATTGGGATTTCCCCAATGCCCTTAGCTTATTCAAAAAGCTGCCATATGGCGGCTTTTTATGGCGTAGTTGTCATATTGTGGTGAAAATCAAATAGTTTTTGCATTTTGTTGCGCAAAATGCAAATCCAGCCATTGATAAAGTGCAAAATTCCACGTATAATAGAATTGTTAACGGAAACCTGACGGATATTGGAGGACAGTTACAATGAAATTTACATTTGCACATAATAACATCAATGTTAAAAATATGGAAGAATCGATTGCTTTTTATCAGGAAGCGCTGGGGCTGACGGAAACCCGGCGCATACAACCAAAGAGCGGCGAGTTTACCATTGTTTTTATGGGTGACGGTGAGACCCCGCATCTGTTAGAGCTGACATGGCTGAAGGAACACCCGCAGGCGTATAATCTGGGTGAGAACGAATTTCATCTTGCTCTGAGAGCCGATAATTTTGAGGCAGCCCATGCAAAGCATAAGGAAATGGGCTGTATCTGCTTTGAAAATCCGAAGATGGGTATTTATTTTATCAATGATCCGGATAATTACTGGATTGAAATTATTCCGGCAGAGTAAAATCGGAGGAGCATACTATGGGTTATGTCATTGTCACAGATTCCGTACTGGATATAGAAGAGGATTTCCTGTTCCAGAACGGTATCTGTACGGTACCGCTTAGCTTCACGATAGAAGGCTGGGATACCGTAGAGGACGATTTCGGCAGAACCGTATCGTTTTCAGATTTTTATCAGCAGCTACGGGATGGAAAATTGATTACAACCGCACAGGCACAATTGGCTGATTTCAACAGTGTTTTTGAAGGTATTTTAAAGTCCAAACGGGATGTTGTATATCTGGGGCTTTCTTCCGGCCTCAGCGGACATTATCGGATCGGCTGCGTAGCAGCAGAGGAATTAAGGGGAAGATATCGCAATCAAATTTACTGTGTGGATACCCTTGCCGTTTCTGGCGGACAAACACTGTTTGTCCGGGAAGCGGCTAGGCGAAAGGCAGAAGGCATGGATGCAGAGCAGCTGGTGGAATGGGCGGAGCAATTCCGCGGCCATATCGTGCATAGCTTGTTGGTAGATGATGTGAAATACTTACAGCGCTGTGGCGATTTGGAGCAGAAAAACTCATTATTTGGACCGCGTACAGGCTATTGCCAGCTGTTGCATATCACGCGGAACGGCGTGTTGGCACAGAACAAGAAGGTACGCGGACGCAAAAAGGCATTGGAGCTGTTGGCAAAGCAGACAGCGGCACAGCTGTCTGCGGGCGATGAGGTATACATTAGCCATGCAAACTGTGTACAGGACGCACAGGAGCTTGCCGAATATCTGGTGGAGCATACAGAGGCAAAGCATGTGGAGTATCACATGCTCAATGAGATAGTCGGTGCGCATACCGGGCCGGGAGCTGTCGGCGTGTTTTTCTATCAGGGGGAAATGGGAGAATAGGACATGAACGTATATGATTTTGACCAAACCATTTACCATGGCGACAGTACAGTGGATTTCTATTTTTACTGCCTGCGGCGCAGACCATGGATGGCATACAGCTGGCCGGGTACGGCAGTTTCCTTTGCACTGTATCAGGCAAAAATATTCAATAAAACACAGTTCAAGCGGCAGATGTATCAGTTTCTGCGTGCAGTAGGAAATACAGAGCAGCTGGTTTCAGATTTTTGGCGCAGTCATTTGAAAAATATCAAACCGTGGTACATCGAAAAGACGCAACGGGCAGATGATGTGATTATTTCCGCCTCTCCCGAATTTTTGTTGAAACCTGTATGCGAACAGCTTGGTATACAATATTTGATGGCGTCCCGTGTTGATCCACATACCGGAAAGTATACCGGCATCAACTGCTGGGGACAAGAAAAGGTCCGCCGGTTTTATGAAAAATTTGGAAAGGTTCCGATTGAAACCTTTTATTCCGATTCGTTGTCGGATACACCGCTGGCGCGTCTTGCAGATACTGCGTGGATTGTCCGTGGCAACGATCTCATTCCATGGGAGGAATGGGAAAAGAAAAAAAAGAAAAAATAAATGCAATGCACCTTCTGCCACGGCGGGAGGTGTATTTTTGTGTAGATATTTTGTTTGCAGGGGTTGACAATTGTGCAACAATTTGGTATGCTAACAACAGTTAGCTAATGCTAATCACCAAGGACTGTTTCAAGTCTTTTCTTTTTGCATTCTGATTAGCATAAGCTAATAGTCTGCGGGACATACTATATACAAAACGGATGTATTTGTGAGGAGTAGATGCGTATGGATAGAACACTGGAGGAGATGCTGGTAGAGCTTTGTGCTCCAACGCTGGCAGGTATGAAGCCTGCAAATCTGTTCCGTTGTCCGGAAACGCCGGGACTGTTTCGTTCCATTCGTGAATGGAATGAGCGGCTGCGTGACAGTGGTCTGCGGATTCGTGTGATGAAACGTTGCCGCGTGACACATACCTGCCTGATTTATATTTGCAGATGGGATTGGATCCAGCGTGTGTTGACACAGAAAAAGGCCAGTGAATTTTTAAAAAGTGAAGATTACGATATATCCAAGGGGATGGAATCTGTTCTTTGCCAGCTGGCACATCGTTTATGTGTTCAGCAGGATTTTCCGCATGAAATTGGTGTTTTTCTGGGATATCCGTTGCGCGATGTTATTGGATTCATCGAGAACAACGGACAGAATTATTCCTGCTGCGGGCACTGGAAATGCTATGGTGATGCAGCAGAGGCACAGAAAACCTTTGATTCCTACCGTAAGTGCACAGACTGTTATAAGCGGCTATATGCCAGGGGTATTCCGCTGATGAAGCTAATTGCAGCGGCATAAATACTGGTTAGATATTGCTAATTTTACAATGGATGACAAAATAGTAAAAAAGTTGGAGGTATCCCGATGTCCTGTCCATCGGGATATTTTTTTGTCTGTAGAAAATAAAGGGGATTTGTCAATTTCTCTCTATTTTGCATAAAAATAAAAAAATATAAAAAATTATGGCAGAAAATGGATGGAAAAAATCGCCTATTGATAAAAAATTTTCAAAAAAATAGATTACAAACCGTTTACAAAACAGTAAAAGTTTGTTACCATATAATATATCAATGGGTGACACGATCGGAAAGGAGTTTTTCTCATGATAGCAGTGAAACGATTGGGCGCTGCATTGCTGGTAGCGTCTATGGCAGTGGGCGTAGTGCAAACAGCCAGCTTCGCAGTAGATATAGAGACTGTATCGGATTGTGTACAAACAATTACAGGCTTTGAGAATGCCGGTCAGGAGATTGGAGCGGTTTCCTTTACGCTTGGTCAGGCAGAAGCTGAGCTGACAGCACAAATGCCGCAAACAGTAACTGCTACTTTGGCAGACGGTACAGTCGAAGAAATTCCGGTAACATGGGTCAGCCTTGCAGATTATGCAGATACGGATGATTTTTATTATGAATTTGTTCCACAGTGGGATGAAGCTACATATGTGCTGGCAGATGGGCTGGACAGTATAACATCTGTTCCATATGTGCTGGCAGAACGCGGTACAGAGGAGGATGCGTCAGGCGACGCTTCAGCCTATTCCAAACAGAGTGCAGCGAGTGCGAATACATATACGATTTATAATTTCCTCGTGGAACAAATGCAATACAATAGTGCAGCGGCATGCGGCGTGTTGGCAAATATTAAGGCAGAGTCGAATTTTAATCCGAATTGCTACGGAGATGGCGGTACCAGCTATGGCATCTGCCAGTGGCATAACGAGCGTTTTGCTGCTCTGCAAAACTGGTGCAGTGCAAACGGGTATGACTGGACGACATTGAACGGTCAGCTCAATTATCTGAAGAAGGAAATGGCAGACAATAGCAATGCATACCTGTACAATGGGCTTACGATCAACAATCAGATGAAGACCTATGCTAATTCTGATTCCGGTGCATATAATGCAGGTCATTACTGGTGCTATTATTATGAGGTTCCGGCAAACCGTGACACGGTTGCTATTGCACGTGCTACACAGGCAAAGAATACCTATTGGCCGGAATTCGGTCAATATACAAACTCTTCTTCGTCCTCCGTTAGTGGCATATTCACAGATATCAGTGCGAATGCATGGTACAAGGATGCCGTACAGTATATCTATGATAAGAAACTGATGGTTGGAACCAGCGATACGCAATTTTCACCGGGGCTTTCACTGAATCGCGCCATGGTCGCACAAATTCTGTATAATATTGCCGGAAAGCCGAAGGCTTCCGGAAAGATGCCGTTTACCGATGTATCGTCTGATAAATGGTATTATAATGCCATTTTGTGGGCTTCTCAAAATAATATTATTGCGGGCATGGGAGACGGGACATTTGCACCGAACAGTGACATCACCCGTGAGCAGTATGCTGCGATTCTGTATCGCTATGAAAAATCTCCGGCGGTTTCCGGTTCCCTGAAATTCTCGGACGCAGGCTCTGTTTCCAAGTGGGCAGTCAATGCAATGCTGTGGGCAACCCAAAAAGGCATCATCAGTGGTACGAATACCGACAAGGGTGTTTGTCTTGACCCGAAGGGAACGGCAACCCGTGCGCAGAGCGCGATGATTCTTATGAGCTATCTGAAAAAATAAAACGATCGTATACATATAGTCCCCTGCGGTATATATGCCGCAGGGGAGTTTTTATGCTTCTGCAAGTGCAGCGTTCATCTGAGAAACGTTGCAATTTCAGTGGTTTATGATATAATAGCTGCAAGCAGCTATTATATTAAATGTATCGTGGAACAATCCAAAGTGAGGGAAGTACATGAATATTTGGCATGATTTACAGCCGGATATGGTCCGAAGGGAAGAATATACTGTTTTTACAGCCAACAGCATCGGAAGTACGGCAATTCTGTCGTTTGACGGCGGGACAGGATTGCTTTGTTTGGATCATGTTGGCGATTCCAATATCGGTGCATCGAACAATACCGGTTTTCTGCCGCGCACCTGTACGCAGGAGGGACTGCCAATTGAGACGGTTCTTTTATGTAATGCGCCACTCCCGGCTATGACCCTGGTTCGATGCCGTCCGGTTGGACTGATTGTGCTGCATCTGGAGCAGGGCGGTGTGCGGAAGCTGATGCTGTCCGCAGCCTGTGCGGATGAATTCTGGAGCGCATGTCTGACTGTAGATGAAATCCCAACGGCGCACAGAAAAGCGCTGGTACGCTATCTACGGTATGATCAGCAGGTAATCGGTCAACCTGCAGCCTCGATTGAGTTTCAGGGGCTGGAGCAGGCGGAAAAATATTTTGATGTTTGCCGACAGGATTATTTGCTGCGATATTGTGGCGTGCGTCCGCAGGAAAATACGGAGGCTATATCAGAGGATACGCCAGCAAAATAACAGGAAAAAACGGAGAAACACGGGTTCCTCCGTTTTTTTGTTTCTCAGCTTCCGAAGTCTTCCAGAAAACTGGTCAGTTCCTGCTCCGTGTACAGCGGAAAACCGTGCTGCATCAGTTTTTGATCATATTCCCGCAGGGAGGACAACCGAATATCAGTTATCTCGGCAGCGGTATTGGAGCCATAGGGATAAATGGCGAGCACACCGTTTTGTTCCCGCACGAGATACAGCGGCTCAGCTTCTGTCTGCTCGTCAGCAGAAATGGGCTCGGCGGCGGGGACAGCGGATGGGGAAAACTGCTGATACATCAGAAAGGAGAACAATGTAATACAGCACAGGGATAATGCGATGACAGCCTTTTTCATGGTGAAAACCTCCTCGGAATACTGCCAGAATACGCAGTGGATTTTGGAAAGGAAAGTATAAAATCCCCAAAATCTATCGTCTGTTTCTTACATTTTCTCCGAAATTTTGAAGATTATACCATAGATTACAACTAAGTATGGATTTTTAGTCAGAATGTGGTATAATAACGATATGTATATCTGAAATCAGCCGCGGGACGGCTTGCAGGAGGTAACGGGCTTGGCGAAAGGATACAGAAAAAAAAGCAGGGCCAAAAAAATTGGTTTTGCCGTATTAACGCTGTTTCTCATCGGTCTGACAACGATGGCAATGTGTCTCGGCGCATTTGTTATATACTTGAATGTCGTGATTATGCCGGAGGCGAATCTGGATATTACCAGCCTCTCGATGAAATTCAACAGTGTTATCTATTATGATGAGAATGGAACGGAGCAGGTTTTGCAAAAGCTTGCGAGTGAGGAAAACCGCGAATGGGTAGAGATGGACAGCATTCCGGAGTATTTGCAGAACGCTTTTGTTGCGATTGAGGACCAGCGCTTCTATGAGCACAAGGGTGTGGATTGGAAGCGTACCATGGGCGCTACCCTGAACTGGATCCTGCCTAGCGGCGACAGCTATGGCGGCTCCACAATTACGCAGCAGTTAGTAAAAAACATGACGGATGATGATGATTATTCCGTAAAGCGCAAGGTTATGGAAATCATGCGTGCGCTGACGCTGGAGAAAAAAGTGGGCAGCAAGAAAACAATTCTTGAGCTGTATATGAACATCATTTATTTCGGTAAAAATGCATATGGCGTCCAGACTGCTGCCAAGACCTATTTCAATAAACCGGTCAATGAGCTGGATCTGGCAGAATGCGCATTGATTGCTGGTTTGACACAGAATCCGGCGGCATACAATCCGTTTAAGTATCCAGAGGATGCAAAAGAACGGCAGGAGGTAGTCCTTTCCGCTATGTACGCGCAGGGCTATATTTCCCAAAGCGAGTATAATGACGCGGTAAATGAAACACTGGAATATGAGGAAAACACCTCGGATCAGAAGGAAAACAAGGCATACTCCTATTTTACTGACATGGTCATTACAGATGTTGTCAATGACTTGCAGGATCAGCTGGGTTATTCGGAAACCTATGCGCGCACGCTGGTAACCAGCGGCGGCTTGTCCATCTACTCCACGGTAGATATGCATGTGCAGAATATCATGGAGGAGGTATTTGAAGATGATGATAATTTCCCGAATATCTCAGAGGATGGCATTGATCCGCAGGCAGCTATGATCGTTGTTGATCCGACAAACGGCCATATCCGCGGTGTTGTCGGCGGGCGCGGTGAAAAGACGGAAAGCTTAGTGCTGAACCGCGCAACCCAGTCCACACGTTCACCGGGTTCCTCCATCAAGCCGCTGAGCACCTACGCTCCTGCAATCGATCAGGGCTTGATTACACCGTATTCTGTTGTAACTGATATGCCGGTATTTGAAATTGATGATTCACCGTGGCCGAGAAACGAAAACCGCACCTATGACGGACAGACCACAATTATGGACGGTGTTGCACAGTCCACGAACACGGTTGCAGTACAGGTACTCAAGATGCTGACTCCACAGTCTGCATATAATTTCCTGACGGATAAGCTTGGGTTTACCACCCTGTCGGAGAACAGGGATGTTGACTACGGCCCGATGGCGCTGGGCGGTCTGACAAACGGCGCTACCGTGCGTGAAATGGCACAGGGCTATACGGCACTGGCGAACTATGGTTATTGTTCCGAGGCCGTCAGCTATACGAAGGTTGTCGATGCCAATGGTGAAACTATTTTGAGCAACGAGGACAACGAACCGACACAGGTATTTGAGCATCCGGAATCGACGCCGTATTATATAAACGATATGCTGACCAATGCGGTAGAGGACGGCACTGGTAAGCTGGCTGCGATCAATGGCATTGATGTTGCAGGTAAGACCGGTACCACTACGGACAACAAGGACCGCTGGTTTGCGGGATATACGCCGTATTACGTTGGCGTCTGTTGGTTTGGCTATGATCAAAAATATGGACTGCCGAGCCTGTCACCAAACCCGGCAGTTGCACTGTGGTCCGATGTTATGGACGAACTGCACGAGGACAAGCAGGATAAGAGCTTTGATGAGCCAGAGGAAGGCACATTTGAAGAGGCGCAATACTGCCTTGACAGCGGACTTGCACCATCCAGTGCGTGCCGTGGTGACCCGCGTGGAGGACGTGTGGCAACTGGCTGGTTCTATGTGGATGATATACCGGACGAGGAAGACGAATGTAATCTGCATAAATGGCGTTACAGAAGTGTGGCGCTGCTTGATCTGACGCGCCTGTTCCCGAGCCGTGTAGAAGTAACTGATGAATATTATTGCTATGAAGGGAAGAATGACCCGATTGGTGAAGGAATCCGTGTAAGAAGTTCGCGCGGACATTATTCAGTACCAAAGAGACGCACGTATTCGAACTCGACGCCTTCCCAAAATACAACGACAGACGATACGTCGGATGAAACGCCAGAGACGCCGGCAACGCCGACAATACCAGAAGTTCCGGCAGTACCGGAAACCCCGACAGTGCCGGAAACGCCAGATACCACGGATTCAACGGCAGCTTAGGTGGGTATAATCGTTGCAGGTTGAAGCTTTGGATGGAAATGATCGACGTATCAGGCCGAAAAGAAATAAAACACAAGGATGCTGCCGTTTTTGCGGTGGCATCCTTTACACATTTATGCAGAGAAGGAAAAAGATTCGTCGATAGAATAAATAAATTCGTTGCATTGAGGCGTATAATATAGTATAATAACTTTGAATTGGAAAACGATGCTCCGCACGGCTGCGCTAGCTGGGACGGCAGCGGTGTCCTGCACCTGCAATCCGCTATAGCAGGAGTGAATCCCGGTCCGCGGGCGGTGCGTGTATTGTTTGACCTGTATGGAAAGGCGATGAAGATTCGGTCCTTCGCAACAGTGGACTGTGAACCATGTCAGGCGGGGAACCGAGCAGCATTAAGCAGAACCCATTGTGTGCCGCAGGAATGCCGAATCTGAGCCGGACGATTCGGGTACCAGATATTACGTTTCGTTCAACGATCGGTGCGCGGTCGTGCGGAACATCGATTTTCATGCAGCTGAGCAGGTAAACGGGCAATTTCGATTGCCCGTTTTTCCGGTTTGAGCAGCGATTTTTTGTTTTGGAGGTAGAAGCATGTATCAGGCATTGTATCGCAAATGGCGTCCAACGCGATTTGCAGATGTTGTGGGACAGCGGCATATTACGGATACGCTGCGTGCACAGCTTGAAAGCGGGCGTTTGTCACATGCCTACCTGTTTACCGGAACGCGCGGCACGGGTAAGACAACCTGTGCCAAAATCCTTGCCCGGGCGGTCAATTGTACCAACCCGGTAGGCGGTGATCCATGTGGCACATGTCCGGCCTGCCGCGGCATTCTGGATGGAAGTATTTTAGATGTTGTGGAAATCGATGCGGCTTCCAACAATGGTGTAGACAATATCCGTGATATCCGCGATGAAACCCGTTATAGACCGGCTTCGGTGAAAAAACGTGTGTACATCATTGATGAGGTTCATATGCTGTCGCAGGGAGCGTTTAATGCATTGCTGAAAACGCTGGAGGAGCCGCCGGAGCATGTATTGTTTATTCTGGCAACAACTGAAATCAATAAGGTTCCGGCAACGATTCTGTCCCGCTGCCAGCGATTTGATTTCCGCAGGATTGCACCGCATGACATTGCGCAACGGCTGAAGGAAATTGCAGAGGAAGAAAATATCCCGCTGACTGATGGCGGCGCACGTATGATTGCACGTCTGGCAGACGGCGCCCTGCGTGATGCTCTGTCTATTTTAGACCGTGCAGCGGCAGGCAGCAGTGAACCGATTGATGAGGAACATGTGGCTTCTGGCGTCGGCATTCTGGCAGGCGATACAGCAGTAGATCTGATGCGGCATATCTTGTCAGGCGATCTGACAGCGGCAATTGGACAGCTTGCGGAAAGCTATACCACAGGGCGTGAGCTGGGCGCCGTGCTTGATCAGCTTTTGGGCCTGATACGGGACATGCTGCTGGTAAAGACCAGCAGGAGTGATGTTTCCGCATTGTTATCGCCGGCATATTCTGCACAGACCGTCATGCAGCTGTGTGAACAGATACCTGCAACTCGCCTTCTGGCGTATACCAATATCCTGCAGGAAGCGCTAGTACGTATGCCGCGTGCAGCAAATCGGCGTATTGAAGCGGAATTGTGCGTTGTCCGGCTGTGCCAGCTGCACGCAGAGGATTATGATACGCTGAGCGGACGTGTGGACGCACTGGAAGAGAAAATTGCCCGCGGACTTGTAACGGCTCCCGCGGCGATGCCGATGACTGCTCCGCAACAGGACGATGACGGTTTTCCATCAGATGCGGATGCGCCGCCTCCGGAGGATGACGAGTTGTCGATGTTACCGTTTGGCGAAGCGCCGGTACCGCGAAAGCAAAAGAAGGAACCACCGAAAAAGCTGGAATGCAGCCCGCAGTGGAATGATATTACACTGGCGGCGAAAAAACTGCTTCCGATGAGTACATTTGCTCAGCTGACCTTTGCAAAGGGCGTGTTGCATGGCAATGATTTGTACGTGGTTTGTGAGGACCCGTTTACCTGTGAGCTTTGCAGCGAGACAAAAGTAAAGGATGCGCTGGCACAGGCAGCGCAGAGCGTTACGGGCAGGCAATATCGCATCAAGGTAATGGAAGAAAGCAACGTCGGGACGCTTTCCACGAAAGCAAATCCTGTAGATGATATCATCCGCAGGGCCGGCGAATTGGATATAGCATTAGAGATTAACGATTAACAGGAGGATACAGATAATGGCTAGGAAGTTTAACGGATATGGCAGAGGCGGCGCTGCAATGGGCGGTATGGGCGGTATGAACATGAACGCCATGATTAAGAAGGCGCAGAAGATGCAGGAAGAAATGGTAAAGGCACAGGAAGAACTGGGGAATAAGGAATATACAGCTACTTCTGGCGGCGGTGCGGTTACTGCTGTTGTGAAAGGCTCCAATCAGCTGTTGAGCCTGAAGCTGAATCCCGAAGTTGTCGATCCGGATGATATCGAAATGCTGGAGGATCTGATTGTAACCGCAGTCAATCAGGCATTGAAGCAGGCGGATGAGGAGAGTGCATCTATCATGCGTCAGGCAACTGGCGGCGGTATGCCGGGACTGTTCTAAGCATCCATGAAATATTTTGCACCATCGGTGGAAACGCTGATTGACGAATTTGCCAAACTGCCCGGTATCGGGCGAAAGACGGCACAGCGTCTGGCGTTTCATGTGTTAAATCTGCCGAAGGAGGATGCGGAACGGCTGGCACAGGCCATTACAGCTGCGAAGCAGACCATTCATCTGTGCCCGCAGTGCCAGAATCTGACGGATGAGGAGCTTTGTCCGATTTGTGCGGATGCGGCACGTGATCATACAACCATCTGTGTGGTAGCAGACCCGAAGGATGTTCTGGCATTTGAAAAGACAAGGGAATACCGTGGACTGTATCATGTACTGCATGGTACCATTTCACCGTTGAACCATGTCGGTCCGGATGATTTGCGCATTCGTGAGCTGCTACACCGCGTAGCGGAAGAGGATGTACAGGAAGTGATTCTGGCAACCAATCCGGATACGGAGGGCGAAGCCACTGCGATGTATCTGGCACGATTGCTCAAGCCATTCCAGATTCGCGTCAGCCGTTTGGCTTATGGTATTCCGGTTGGCGGACAACTGGAGTATATTGACGAAGTAACGTTGATGCGTGCGCTTGATGGCAGACAAAACATTGACCAGTAAAACAGTATAGATACATCCGAAAAAGGGGAAAGAAGCATGAATTGTCCAAATTGCGGTCATGAGCTGGAACAAAATGCCGTATTCTGTCCGGAATGCGGTACCAGAGTAAGGGGAAAAACCTGCCCGCATTGCGGTGCACCGATGGTAGCGCAGGATGATTTCTGCCCGCGCTGTGGCAGGTTGGCAGACGATGAACAGCGTACCCAGCGCATCCCGGTACAGGATGTATCTGGACAGCAGGAGACAATCCGTCAATATCAGAATATACCGCAGGCGCCGACGCCGCGGCAGAATAACAGTACAAAAATGGTACTCATCTTTGCCGTAGCAGTCGTTATCATTGTTATTGTGGCAGCAGCTACCTTTTTGAAGGTGAACAGCCAGAAGAATCAGGCGGCATTGGAGCAGTTACAGCAGACAAGTACCATAGCTGATGATACACAAAAGCAGGATGCTGCACAGGATGTACAGAAGCCGGAACAGCAGGACGCAGCAGAAGTGAAGCCGGAACAGCAGGAAACGGTAACATCGCCAGAAGAGAATGATGCCGAGCAAACAGATCAGTATGCTGCTCTGCGGGAACAATATCAGGCGGAAATCAATGCCCTGTGGGCGGAGATGGATGCGGTCAATGACGGGAGAAATCAGTCCGAGCTGAATCAACTGAGCTATGAGAATTATCAGCATTGGGATGCTTTGCTCAATGAGATCTATCAGGAGATCAAGGCAGAGCTTTCCAGCAGCAAATTTGAAGAGCTGAAAGCCTCGGAAAAAGCATGGATTGCACAGCGCGATGCAGCAGCGGATGCAGCCGCCGCCGATTGGGCTGGTGGAAGCGGATATGCACTGGTTTATAATGGTTCCTTGGCGAACAGCACGGGAGAACGCTGTCAGTGGCTGGTTGACAATTATCTGAACAATTAAGAAAATAGAATAACTGGAAGCGGATTTCTGAAAGAAGGAATCCGCTTTTTCTGTTTAACGATTTTGTACAATGATGTGACGCTATAATGAAAGCTTTTGAGAAAAACTGCATGATATAATAGCTGCAAGAAAACTTGTGGAGGAACCATATGGAGAGAACGACTGCATTACAATCTATGTCAAAAGGACATCGTTATCTGATGTATGATATTTTTATTGCATATATGGCAATGGGTATTTATCTGACCCTGATCGGTTCAGCGCTGCCTGCCATCAAGGAGGAATATCAGATCAGCTATCAGATTGGCGGTATGATGATGTCAGCCCAGCAGATTGGTTATTTGGTTATGGGTATTTTTGTTAGCATGATTGCCCGCAGGCTGGGAGCAAAGACGACTTACCTGTTTTTTGGAATACTGGCCTTTGTCGGTCTGGCATTGATGATGGCAAATGGGAATCCGATTGTGCTGCTGTTTTCCATGCTGCTGACAGGTATTTGTAAAGGAAGTACTGCCAATTTCGGCAATCAGATTACCAGTACACTGTCAAACAACGACGCCAGCCTGCTGAATCTTGCACAGGCATTTTTTGCGATTGGCACCTGTATGGCGCCATTGATTGTTGTACTTTGCGGCGCTTCATGGCGCACATCCTTTGCCATTGCAATTGCAGTAGGTATTATCATGCTTTTGCATGGGGCCAAGGTAAACATCGGGCCGGAAGCCTTTGTACAGGAAACAGGCTCAGGGAAAATGGATTTTGGATTCTTTCAAAAACCGATTTTCTGGATCTGCTGTCTGTTGCTGATGTGTTATCTGGCATTTGAAGCGTCAGTCATGGGGTGGCTGGTAACCTTTTTTGTGGATTCCGGCGCAACCACCGAAACCATAGCGCAGCTTTTGGCGACTGCCCTGTGGTTTGCCGTATTGATCGGACGCTTAGCAAGTACATGGTTTGCAATACGCTTCCGGCCGCAGCAGATGATTCCTGTGATGACCCTCGGTGTTACAGTCTGTTTTACGGTTATGCTGTTTAGCCATACACTGTTTCCGATGGCAGTGGGAACCTTTGGAGTAGGTCTGTTTATGGCGGGCATGTATGGCACGACGCTGGGCGGCAGCGACAATCTGATCGGACAGTATCCGATGTGTATGGGTATGTTTATTGTCATTCCAGGAATTGGCGCCGCAGCAACGCAGAGCGCCATTGGTACATTGGCGGATCAAATTGGCATCCGTGGCGGTATGTATTTCCTGTATGTACTGCTTGTGATTCTGGTTGTATCCACGTTACTGTTCGTAAGGCATCAGAAAAAGTGAAAAAAGCATAACAAAAAGGGCGCGCTGGGAAACTTTCCTCAGCGTGCCCTTTTACTATGAAGGGAACATTATTCAATCGGGATTCTTTTGGCTTCCGGAAGCGTTTGCTGTGCCTTCGGAAGCGACAGCTCCAGAACACCGTTGTTGTAAGCAGCAGAAATTGCATTTTCATCAATGCCGGTGACATCAAAGCTGCGGCGGAATGAGCCGTATCGGCGTTCGCGGCGGATATAGGAACCGTTGTCATCCTTCTGATCGTTGTTTTCCGTGTGTTCAGCAGAGATCGTCAGGATACCGTCCTTGAGGTCAAGTCTGACATCTTCCTTGCTAAAGCCTGGAAGCTCCGCCTCAAGTACATATTTATCGCCTGCATCGCGGATGTCCGTGCGGAAGGCAGGGAGGTCAACGTTGCTGTTACGGAACAAGCTACGTTCAAAGTTGTCAAACATATCAAATACATTACGGTCTCGATATTCAAATGGAACCATACCAAACATAATCAATCGTCCTTTCTATCGTCATCAAAGTAA
Source organism: Eubacteriales bacterium (assembly GCA_030524285.1). GTDB lineage: Bacteria > Bacillota > Clostridia > Oscillospirales > Butyricicoccaceae > Butyricicoccus_A. Next base: position 101,497 of record JAUNGQ010000006.1, on the reverse strand, counting down.
AGCGGAAAAAGTTATGGCATTTTACGAAACAAAATGCGAGTCTCGTGTGAAAAATGATGTTTCCATCGGGGATGCCCTCTTTCTTTCGTACGGTTTTTTGTCCCGTACTTCTTTTGTTTGATATTAGTATAAGCGGCGATTGTGAATAAAATTCGCGATAGAAATGAATGATTTGTAAATTTAGCACTCTCATATTAAGAGTGCTAAAAAATATTCTATAGTTGGTTTCGTTCCCCGCGCAGGGCTTCCAAATAATTCTTACGATACCGAATGGGTGTTGTACCAACAACCTTGCGAAATAGGGAATTGAAATAGTTTGGATTGTCATAGCCAACCAGCGTGGCAATATGGGTAGAGGAATAATCGGTGGAAATCAGCAGTGTCTGCGCCAGACCAATTCTTCTACGGATGGCATATTGAATCGGGGAATAGCCGGTAGCGTCCTTAAACGTGTGCGCGAGATAAGGCACACTGCAATTCAGTGCTGACGCAATGTCTTCCAGTTTCAGTGCTTCTGTGTAATGCGCATCAATATATTCCTTGATGTGGGCTGTAAGCTGGGAAGCGGGGCTAATCATCTGTTCTTCCCGCTGTGTTGTCGGCATTTGTGCGGCGAGCATCAGCAGAGAAGCCCCCAGCATCTGACTGGTTAGATGCTCTGTCGGAGAACCGCTGTTGTATTTTAAAATCTGTTCAGAAAGATTGCACAGAAATGGGAACATACTTTGAGAAGCACGGACATGGGGGCTGTCCATCGGGATGAAATGATTTACCGGAAGATTTTTGAAATGTACATTGGAAAAGCCGAAGCAATAGGTTCCGATTTCCACATCCGTGCTGGAAACCACTTCATGCAGCTCACCACAGTTGTAATAGATCAAATCACCCTCCTGAATCACATAGGAGAAGTTGTTGACATGGTAAACGCCAAAGCCGCGATAGCACAGCAGCAGCTCACACATGGAATCATGACCATGCATCGGACGGTCATGCCGTTGTCTGCCATAGTCCTGACGGTTGGCATTTACCAGAATGGGAATCTGACCATTTTCAAATACGTTGCCTGCCAAAATCTGGACATCTCTCATAACAATCCCCCTCTTTTCTGTTACACTGGCAACAGGATTGTGTAGTATCCAAAAAAGGACCCTGTAAATTTGTGCAAAATGACGTTGGGAAGTCCGCAAATAACAAACAAAATAATGGAGGTCATTTGTTTGCAATTTTATATAATATAATCATAACACAGGAACAAAAGACAGTCAAAGCAATCCATAAAGATGAAGTATAGCACAGAAACTGCAACAAGATTCTGTATTTTTCATTGTATGACTGAACGTATTGGAGAGGAGAAGACAGTATGAGCATGAACATTTGCGGAGCGCCGAGCTGCTGGGGCGTTGATGATCCGAAGAATCCGTATCTGCCGCCTTGGACCAGAGTTCTGTCCGAAGCAAGCCAGGCGGGTTATCGTGCCATTGAGCTTGGACCATGGGGCTATATTCCGAATGATGTCGATACCGTTGCGGCTGAGTTGGAAAAAAACGGACTGGGCATTGTGGTCGGTACCATTTTTCATGACCTCGTGACACCGGAAAATCAGCCGAGCGTGCTGAAGGCAGTCGATGATATTTGCAAGCTGATTACGGACCCCAAAATGCCGAAGCTGCCAGTACATAAGGGACAGAAATTTCCGACACCATATATGACGGTGATGGACTGGGGACATGATGAGCGCGATTTCAATGCCGGACATTCTGACCGTGCGCCGCGTATGAATGACGAGCAATGGAAAGCGTTTGTCGGGAATGTACGCGCGGTATGTGACCGTGCAAATGCATGGGGCGTTCGTCCGGTCATTCATCCGCATGCAGGTACCTATATCGAATTTGCCGATGAAATCGAGAGAATCACACAGGACATCCCATATGAGGTAGCTGGCCTGTGCCTTGATACCGGTCATCTGTATTATTCTGGCATGGATCCGGTTACATACCTGAAAAAGTATCAGGACAAGCTGGACTATGTTCACTTCAAGGACGTAGACGACAAGGTTTACCATGAGGTACTGGGTGAAACAATTCGTTTCTTTGACGGCTGCGGCAAGGGCGCCATGTGCCCGATCGGTACCGGCGCATTGGATTATCCGGCAATCAAGGCTGCGCTGGAGGAAATCGGTTACAGTGGCTATATTACCATTGAGCAGGAACGCGACCCGCGCAATTCTGATACGTCTCTGCGTGATGTAAAACGCAGCGTAGACTACCTGAAGTCTGTCGGTTATCAGATTTAACATCATGATTTTAGCGTGTTGGTTGGAGAGAGTTTTAAGACGGTATCTGAAAACAGAGAATATGATGAAAATTTCGCATTGATAAAAATAGTCAGATTATTCGAGTTTTCAGATACGTCGGAAACCGTAGCGACAACTATTTTTAGAGAATTGATAGCAGAAAGTTTTTTTGGACAGCATGAAAAATATTATAACAGGAGGACACTATCATGATTAACGGTTCCAAGGTTTTAGATCATCCGATTCGTTGGGCAATGGTTGGCGGCGGCAAGGGCAGCCAGATTGGTTATATTCATCGTTCCGCAGCACTGCGCGACAATAACTTCCAGCTGGTAGCTGGCGCTTTTGATATCAATCCGAAGCGAGGCATGGCATTTGCTGCAGAGCTGGGCGTTGCACCGGATCGCTGCTATCCGGATTACAAGACCATGTTCGAGAAGGAAGCGCAGCGCGAGGATGGAATCGAAGCAGTTTCCATCGCAACTCCGAATGGTATGCATTATACAGTATGCAAAGCTGCATTGGAGGCAGGTCTGCATGTTGTTTGTGAAAAGCCGCTTTGCTTCACCACAGAAGAGGCTGAGGAGCTGTGTACTCTGGCAAAGGCAAAGAACCGTGTTGTCGGTGTGACCTATGGTTATTCTGGTCATCAGATGATTCAGCAGGCTCGCCAGATGATTCAGCATGGCGATCTGGGCGATATCCGCGTCATCAACATGTCCTTCGCATTTGGCGGTTATAACGACAAGATTGAGGAAACCAATGCAGCTGCCAAATGGCGTTTTGACCCGACAAAGGCAGGCCCGTCCTTTGCTATGGCGGATGTTGGCACCCATTGCCTGTACATCATTGAGGCTATGATCCCGGATATGAAGATCGATAAGGTTCTTTGCTCCAGGGACGCTTTTGTAGAAGGCCGTGAGCTGGAAGACAATGCATTTACCCTGATGCGTCTGAATGCTTCTGAGCATGTACAGGAAGGCGCGAAGGTATACTGCTGGTCTTCTTCGATCAACTGTGGTGCACGTCATGGACATGTCATCCGTGTGGTTGGCTCCAAGGCATCCATTGAGTGGGATGATGAGCGTCCGAACCAGATGACCTATGAAATCGAAGGCGAGCCGGTACGCCGTCTGGAACGCGGCGCAGGCTATCTGTATGAAGAGGCGCGTGTAGAAGACCGCATCGGCGGTGGACATGCAGAAGGTCTGTTTGAAGCTTGGGCAAACCTGTACCGTCGTTTTGCAGTTGCTATGGATGCAGCAAACAACGGTGAAGAGTACGGAGATTTTTGGTATCCGGATGTTGAAGCAGGCGCTGCCGGTGTGAAGTGGATTGAAAAGTGTGTTGAATCCGCAAACAATGGTGAAGTTTGGGTAAAATATTGATCACAATACTCCAATCGAATATACATAAACCGAAGAGAAGCCCGTCAGCTTGTGCTGACGGGCTTCTCTCATGAAAAACACCCATCGGAATGTTCCGATGGGCGCAATATGTGAATATAGCTATATTTCGCGTTCGCCTTCAATTTGCCCGCGGATATTCTCCATCCAGCGATCCAGTATCGCGCTCAACTCTGCGCAGTTCTTCAACTGGCGTGAAATTTCATTATAATCGGAACTGTTTTCCAACCCTTTTTTGTAGCGAAGCTTATGTTCCAAACTTGCCCAGAAGTCCATGGCAATGGTGCGCAGCTGCACTTCAACCTTCATCCTACGGGTTTCGTTTTGCAGAAAAATCGGTATTTCAATGATCAGATGCAGACTGCGGTAGCCATTGGGTTTGGGGTTTTGGATATAATCCTTCCGTTCAATGAGCGTGACGTCATCCTGCCGGAGCAAAGCGTCAGCAAGAATATAAATATCCTCCGGGAAGGAGCAGATAACACGGATACCGGCAATATCGAAGAGGTTATTTTCAATGGCAGATAATGTGGGCGGCAAATCCCTGCGTTGCAGTTTACTAAAAATACTTTCCGGACTTTTTAAGCGTGTTTTAATGGATTCAATCGGATTATTCTCACGATTGACGGATAATTGGACATCCAGAACACGGAATTTTGTTTCCACTTCCATAATGGCACAGCGGTAATAGGTCATAAGCTCGCGGAAAGGCGCTGTTGCAGAGGAAAAAGTAGGCTGGAGCGGAACCAGCTGGGCTGTCCATTCGGCTGTATTCGTTGACATAATGTTTCATTCCTTTTTGTTCAGAATCCGTTGTAGAAGAACGAATTTTATCAGGATTTGTTGCTTGTATTATATCCTGTAGACAAAAATGCGTCAACAAATAATGTGTGGCGAAAATGTAACAAGTGTGTAAAATTAACCCAAAAATCCCAGATGCTCAAGCAGGATTTTGCAGCCCATCAGAATCAGGACGATACCACCTACCAGCTCGGCGCGGGATTTATAGCGGGAGCCAAATACGTTGCCGATTTTAATACCGATGGCAGAAAGCACAAATGTAGTACAGCCGATAAAGGAAACTGCGGGCAGGATGGAAACCTGTAGAAAAGCAAATGTAACACCGACTGCAAGCGCGTCAATACTGGTTGCAACCGCGAGTGGAAGCATGGTAAGAACGGTAAAGGAATCGTTGAGTGTTTCAGCATCGCCGCGGGATTCTTTGATCATGTTTGCACCGATGAATACCAGCAGGACAAAGGCAATCCAGTGGTCAATACTGACAATATAGCGCTGGAACTGAACGCCGAGAAGAAAGCCCAGTAACGGCATCAGGAGCTGGAACCCCCCAAAATAGGCGCCAACAATACAGGCATGTTTGAATTTTAGCTGCCGTACGGACAGCCCCTTACAGACAGAAACGGCAAAGGCATCCATAGATAGGCCCACTGCCAGAATGAAAAGATCCAATAAGCTCATGTGCTGCACTCCTTGCTTCACGAATTCAATACAATGGAAGAGGCCCTTGCCTTTCCATGACCGCAGATTGGAAAAATAAAAAGACGAATCCCTATCTGCGGCATTACAGATAAGTCTCGTCATTTCAAACAAAGCCAGGAAAATTGTATTCCAGTATGTTGACTTGGTTACGCTGTGCGCTGACTACTCCCTTATTTGAAGTATACCATATCATGAAACAAAATATGTGTCAAGTAGCGAAAAGGAAAGGACTCATGGAAGGCGGATGGCGGTGTGCGAGAGCAAAAAATGTCTGATTTTTTTTGAAAAAAGGAGGAATTTATATCTATTTCAATGTTGACATAATTGAAATTTGGGCATTATTACAGGAATGAAAGGGTGAATTTGTAACTTTTTTAAGGCTGTTTTTGCGTAAAACGATTGCCATTTGCGGAGCTTAATGATATACTATTTATACTGTAAAATTTATGACAGGATTATTTTATAAGAGCACAGTTTATTACAGAACACGAAATCCTTTGTATCATATCGATACAGGAAAACAATAACAAAATGGCAGAAATTATTGTAGGAAGGTCAAATACTGCGGTACGTGTGCAGATTCCTTTTCTGACAGCTATTTTGTGATATGCACAGGGATTTTGCAATATTTCTATATTTTGCACGATTATTCGGGGAACAAAGAAAGAGATTAAGTATGAACTATAGAAAGAACAAACTGGAACGCATTGAAAAGGTTGCACATTTGTATTATGAGGAAGATAAAACGCAGGGGGAAATTGCGGATATGATGAATGTTTCCCGTCCGTTGGTCAGCCGTATTTTACAGGAGGCTCGTGATCTCGGCATCGTGGAAATCCGTGTCCATCAGTCTGCGTGTGATACAGAAACACTTCTGGAGCGTTTGTGCCAGCAATATGGTCTTCAGGGCGGTGTTCTGTTTTCCAATGAAGAATCCAGTGCAAAGATTGACCATGATATTGCAAAGCGGATGCTGGAATATATCGAAGAAAAACAGCCGGAATATCTCGGTATTGGATGGGGAAGTATTATTGGAGCCGCAACAAAAATGCTGGATTGTGTTTCGCCACATGAGACAGCGATCAAGGCTGTATGTCCGCTGGTAGGAAACAGCAATGTTTCATCACGGCAGTACCATTCGGATGAAAATGTGCGTATTATTGCCGAATGCTATAGCGCACAGCCTATTTTTCTTCATGCTCCTGCCTTTTATGAGGATAAGGAGGATCGCAGTCTGCTGTATGCAACAAATCATTATCAGGAAACACGGCGCCACTGGGAACGACTGGATATGGCGATGGTTGGCATCCATGATATAACGGTTGAAAATGATGTCGGCTATCCGATGATGCGGAATATTCGTACCGTTGGGCATCTTGCTGCACATGCATATGACAGTAATGGAAATATTGTAGAGCCGGAACGCGACTGCATCGCACATATTCCGCTCAATGATTTGACACATTGCCGGTGTGTGGTTGGTCTTTGTGCTGCTGATGTCAGCCCGGTTGCGCTGCTTGGCGCACTCCGTACTAGACTGCTGACACATATTTTTGTAAAAGAATCTCTGGTAGCATCTCTGCTTGAAGCATAAATCTGTTTTAGACGCTTCTTTCCAACTGGAAAGAAGCGTTTTTCATATCATATGCAGCGGCAGCTTTGTTTATAGCAAAAGAAAATTTGTCTGATATTCTGCTTTTTCCAATCATATCAATAGAGTTATTTTGAAAAACAATTGCATTATGGTGGAATTTGGGCAGATTATGGTTGGAAGCTGCAAACAAATTGGTCTTTATTGGGACGAAAATCTGCTGAAAATGTGAAAATAATCGCTTAAAAATGCGGAAAAAGTACAAAGCAGCAGACATGCACGTGTTGACAAAATCTGCATACCATGGTAAAATTATTCACAGGTGGAACAAAACTTTCCGCAGGCATTCGGAACGAGCAGAATGGCCTGCTGTGCTGATAACTTGGTTCGTAACAGGTTGTCAGTTTTTTTTGTCACAGAGGGTTTTGGTTCAAGATGAAGCTTTTTCTTCTAAAAAGGAAGGAAAAAATCTGTTTCAGGAAAGGATAAAAATTATGCTTTATTCCGCAGAAGTGGAAAACATGTGTCCGGTAGCTAAGGGCGCATACCATGGTCCGGCTCCGATCCCGCAGGAGGGTAAGTGGACCCAGGCAATGGAAATCAAGGACATCAGCGGTCTGACTCATGGCATTGGCTGGTGTGCTCCGGAGCAGGGCGCGTGCAAGCTGACCCTGAATGTTAAGGAAGGCATTATTGAGGAAGCCCTGGTTGAAACCATCGGATGTTCTGGTATGACCCATTCCGCAGCAATGGCATCTGAAATCCTGCCGGGTAAGACCCTGCTGGAAGCACTGAATACTGACCTTGTATGTGATGCAATCAATGTTGCTATGCGTGAGCTGTTCCTGCAGATCGTTTATGGACGTACCCAGACTGCATTCTCTGAAAATGGCCTGCCGATCGGCGCTGGCCTGGAAGATCTGGGTAAGGGCCTGAGAAGCCAGGTTGGTACCATGTACGGCACCAAGGCAAAGGGCACCCGTTATCTGGAAATGGCAGAAGGCTATGTAACCCGTCTGGCTCTGGACAAGGACAATCTCGTCATTGGCTATGAGTTCGTACATCTTGGAAAGATGATGGAACAGATTCGTAAGGGCGTTGAGCCGGCTGAGGCTATGAAGAGCAATACCAACACCTATGGCCGTTTTGCTGAGGGTGTTAAGTATATTGACCCGCGTGCAGAGTAAGGAGGACAGGAAATCATGGCTTTATTTGAAAGTTACGAAAGAAGAATTGATAAGATCAATGGTGTCCTCGCTGAGTACGGCATTTCCAGCGTAGAGGAATGTGCTGAAATCTGCAAGGCAAAGGGCATTGATCCGGCTGCTACTGTTCGTTCCGTACAGCCGATCGCATTTGAGAACGCTTGCTGGGCTTATACTGTAGGCGCTGCAATCGCTATTAAGAAGGAAGTTAAGTCTGCTCCGGAAGCTGCTGAAGCAATCGGCATCGGTCTTCAGGCATTCTGTATTCCGGGTTCTGTAGCAGATGACCGTAAGGTTGGTATTGGCCACGGCAACCTGGCTGCTATGCTGCTGCGTGAAGAGACCAAGTGCTTTGCATTCCTGGCTGGTCATGAGTCCTTTGCTGCTGCTGAAGGTGCAATCGGTCTGGCTCGTTCCGCTAACAAGGCTCGTAAGGAACCGCTGCGCGTTATCCTGAACGGCCTCGGCAAGGACGCTGCACAGATTATTTCCCGTATCAACGGCTTTACTTATGTTCAGACCAAGTTTGATTACTTTACTGGCGAACTGAATATCGTTCAGGAAATCGCTTATTCCGATGGCGAGCGTTCCAAGGTTCGCTGCTTCGGTGCTGATGATGTTCGTGAAGGCGTAGCTATCATGCATCATGAAGGCGTAGACGTTTCCATCACTGGTAACTCTACCAACCCGACTCGTTTCCAGCATCCGGTTGCAGGCACCTACAAAAAGGAATGTCAGCTGACTGGTAAGAAGTACTTCTCCGTTGCATCCGGCGGCGGCACTGGACGTACCCTGCATCCGGACAACATGGCTGCTGGTCCGGCTTCCTATGGCATGACCGATACCATGGGCCGTATGCATTCCGATGCACAGTTCGCAGGTTCTTCCTCTGTTCCGGCTCACGTAGAAATGATGGGCTTCTTGGGCATGGGCAACAACCCGATGGTTGGCGCTTCCGTTGCTGTTGCAGTTGACGTAAACGCTGCTCTGAACGGCTGATTATTGGCAACTTTTTATTTCATTTAATTTATTAAAAAAATAAATTGTCTCCCTCATGTCACCCAAAGTTTTCGGCGGGTGACAAGGGGAGACTTTTTTATTTGTAAATTTGATTGAATGCAGCGCTTGCTGCATTCCGCATGTATCAGTCACGCTGGTATACTGGAAGCGTCCCAAACGGATGCACAAGCTGGGAGACGACTACACCAATGATCGCATTATGGAGCACATTGCACAGAATGGCTATTTCGTCCGCTTTGCAGACCTTGCACCAGAACGAATAACCTTCAAGGCCTACCGTGTCCGTGGCGCATGGAAGAAATCGAACCGGAATAAGAGCTTGCGGAATTTATATTTGTACTATTGCTACCCGTTGGGGTTTCTGCCAAAGAAACAAAAAATCAATTACACACGGCTGCATTCTCTTTTACGGGACGATCTCATGAAGATGGATTCAATCGCAAAGGAAACAAGGCTGCTTTGCCAGTATCGAATTGATACCGCAGAGCAGCTTTTTTCGTATCAGGATTCCATCCGGACAGAAGCGAAGCGACGACCGAACAGCGGGTACAGCTGCGAAAACAGCTTTGTAAGCTGCCGACTGGAAGTAATCAAAACTGGTACTTGTAGGAAATGAAGCAACGCTTGAGTTGCTTTTCAAGCGGTACAGAATATACGGAATTCAATCAGGAACTGTAAAAGCTGGCAGAACAGTATAATGGAGTATATAAATAAAGGAAGCATCCTTTTTAAACAATATTACCGGATCTACATTGGTTTGCCATTTCATATATTTTGCCGAAGTCCACCGCTGCCTCTATCTTTCTCAATAAATGTTCCTGTAGCGCTAATATTTCCAAACTTACCATTTCTATGGCATCTCGATCTTCTAAAAGACCGGGATTTTTTTATTTTGCTATGATAATTCATCAGTATAAGTAAAACATAATAAATATAAAATAATTTTACTAAAATTATTGAAAATAACTGAAAAGTAGATTTTTTGTTTTTCAATTACTCTACAAAAAGTATGGTAATCTGGACGAACATTACTTTTGTATGGGGAGAAAAAACGTTATAATTTACTACAGAAAAGGCGAGATAAACGGAAAAGACAAAAATAAAGGAGAATAAAAATAAGTAAAATACATTTTGACGTATTGGAAGAAAAAGAGATTTTTTGTAGATATTTTGTGAAAAGTCTATTTTCTTTTTCCATGCATCAATAAGTGTGAACAGGTTCTGACAGCTACATTTTGCTAACTGAAGAATTGGTGATTTGTAATTTCCCATGTACTCGTGTCAGTTGAAAATCTGTCAGAATCGCAAGAAACAGGAAACAATGAAAACTGAGGTGAAGAAAAATGATTCCATTAGAAAAGGCAGAACTTGGAATACGAACCGGGCAAGTGGACGCTAATATCTGTGAAGTATACGGATGTAATGCAGGAAGCGAACAGTTAAGTGTATACAGAAGCAGGCTGCTTCATGTCATTGACGGCTTCCGTGCAACGTTTGGAAGGAGTGATGAAATTGCCTTATTCAGTGCACCGGGACGCACCGAGTTAGGCGGCAATCATACAGACCATCAGAATGGCAAGGTTCTTGCAGCAAGCGTAAATCTGGACATTGTTGCATGTGCAGCGCCGAATGACAGCCAGATTATTCGCATTCAGTCGGAAGGATATCCACTCGATGAGGTTGATTTAACAGATTTGACACCACATCCGGAGGAAACAAATCGTACAGCCGCCCTGATTCGTGGCGTTGCTGCCGGAGCATACAAGCTGGGACATCGAGTCAAGGGGTTTGATGCGTATATGACCAGCAATGTCCTACGTGGTTCCGGTTTGTCATCATCGGCCGCATATGAAACGATGGCAGGCGTTATTGTAAATTTATTCTTCTGTAAAGATGAATTGTCCGCCATTGATATTGCAAAGATTGGTCAGTATGCGGAAAACATTTATTTTGGAAAGCCATGTGGACTGATGGACCAAATGGCATCGTCTGTTGGTGGAATTGTTGCGATTGACTTTGAGAAAGAGTCAGACCCGATTGTTCAGTGTATTCCATATGATATGCAGGCGAGTGAACATTCCTTGTGTATCATCGATACAGGTGGAGATCATGCAGAACTGACGTCGGATTATGCTGCGATTCCGAGGGAAATGGGAGAAATTGCCGCTGCACTCGGAAAGCGGGTACTGCGAGAAGTAAATGAGGCTGAGTTCCTGCGTTCTATTCCTTCTCTCCGCAGACAGCTTGGAGATCGTGCCGTATTACGTGCCATGCATTTCTTCACAGAAAATCGCCGTGCAGCTGATGAAAAGGAGGCGCTGGAGCGCGGTAATTTCGAGAGATTCCGTCAGCTGGTTCGTCGTTCCGGACGTTCTTCTGCAATGTATTTGCAGAATGTGTATACCGGTATGAATCCGGAAAGGCAAGATATGTCCATTGCACTGGCTCTTGCTGAAAATATTTTGGATGGACGTGGCGCAGTGCGTGTCCATGGCGGTGGCTTTGCAGGAACGATTCAGGCTTTCGTTCCAAACGATATGCTTCCGTATTTCAAGTCAACAATTGAAGCTGCTCTGGGCAAAGATTCCTGTCATGTGTTGCACATTCGCCCGGCAGGCGGCGTAGTTATGATGGAGTGATAAGGAGGAAACGATGGCTATTCTGGTATTAGGCGGTGCAGGCTATATTGGTTCTCATACGGTATATGAGTTAATTGACACAGGAACAGAGGTTGTCATTGCTGACAATTTGGAAACCGGACACAGGGAAGCGGTACATCCGAAGGCAAAGTTCTATCAGGGAGATATCCGCGATAGAGCATTTATAGACTCTGTATTTGACAACGAAAAAATCGACGGTGTCATTCACTTTGCAGCCAATTCTTTGGTTGGTGAATCTATGACCAATCCACTGAAATATTATGACAACAATCTGTGCGGGACTAAGGTTCTGTTGGAATCCATGGTTGCACATGACATTGACAAGATTGTCTTTTCCTCTACGGCAGCTACTTATGGTGAGCCGGAGCGTGTCCCAATATTGGAAACAGACCGGACAGAGCCGACAAACTGCTACGGCGAAACCAAGCTGAGCATGGAAAAAATGTTCAAATGGACAGGACTAGCACATGGATTACGATTTGTGTCACTGCGTTATTTTAACGCCTGCGGCGCACATGTATCCGGTACGATTGGCGAGGCGCATAAGCCGGAATCTCATCTGATTCCACTGATTTTACAGGTTCCAAACGGTCAACGTGCGTTTATTTCCATCTTTGGTGACGATTACGCAACCAAAGACGGCACCTGCATCCGTGACTATATTCATGTTACCGATCTGGCGCAGGCACATATCCTTGCAATGGATTACCTGATGAATGGCGGCGAGAGCAATATCTTTAATCTGGGTAATGGTGTTGGTTTTACCGTAAAGGAGGTAATCAATACGGCGCGTGAAGTCACCGGACATCCCATCCCAGCCAAAACTGCGCCGAGACGAGCAGGTGATCCGGCACAGTTGATTGCATCGAGTGATAAGGCGCGTTCTGTCCTTGGTTGGAATCCACAGCACGCTGATTTGAAGGAAATTATGGAAACTGCATGGAATTGGCATAAAAATCATCCGAATGGCTTTGCAAAGTGAGGTTGTAGATATGGTCAATCAAAGCATCAAGGCGCTTGTTGCCTATGCGGAAAACAATGGTCTGATTGAAAAAGCGGACGAAATATGGGCAATCAACCGTATTTTGGAGATTATTGGTATAGACGATTATGATGAACCGGAAATAGTCCCCGATATGTCTTTGACAGAAATACTGGACAATCTGTGTGATTTCGCTTATAAAAACGGAATATTGAAGGAAAATAGCATCGGATACCGTGATCTGTTCGACACAAAAATTATGGGTGCCATTACGCCGATGCCGAGCCAGATACGCAGAAAATTCAACGAATTATATATACAAAGCCCGCAGGCGGCAACCGATTGGTACTACAAATTCAATCAGGATACCAACTACATCCGCCGTGACCGCATTGCAAAGGATGTTAAATGGATTGCCCCGACGGAATATGGTGATCTGGATATTACGATTAATCTGTCCAAACCGGAAAAAGACCCAAAGTCGATCGCTGCTGCAAAGCTGATGCCGCAGGCTGCATACCCCAAGTGCTTACTGTGTAAGGAGAACGAAGGCTATGCAGGCAGAGTAAATCATCCGGCCCGCCAGAACCATCGTATTATGCCGGTTACGATTAATGACAGCAATTGGTTTATGCAGTATTCGCCATACGTTTACTACAACGAGCACTGCATTGTATTCAATTCCGAGCATACACCGATGAAGATTGAGCCAGCAACCTTCCGAAAGCTGCTGGATTTCGTGAAGAAGTTCCCGCATTACTTTGTCGGTTCCAATGCAGACCTGCCGATTGTCGGCGGATCGATTCTGACACATGACCATTTTCAGGGTGGGCATAATACGTTTGCAATGGCAAAGGCGCCGATTGAAACCGAGCTGCATTTTGATGGTTTTGATCAGGTCAATGCCGGTATCGTCAAATGGCCGATGTCTGTCATTCGTTTGAGCAGTGAAGATGATAACGCGTTGGTTAAACTGGGTGCAAAGATCCTCGCCGCATGGCGTGGATACACCGACGAGAAAGTGTTTCTTTTCGCTGAAACTGATGGCGAGCCGCATAATACGATTACCCCGATTGCACGCATGTGCGACGGCAGATTTGAGCTTGATCTTGTTTTGAGAAACAATATCACGACAGACGAGCATCCACTGGGCGTTTATCATCCACACGCGGAGCTGCATCATATCAAAAAGGAAAATATCGGGCTGATTGAAGTTATGGGACTTGCTGTCCTTCCCGCACGGCTGAAAGAGGAACTGAGCCTTCTTGCCGGTGCATTGGTCGATGGTGCCGATATTCGTGCGGATAAGCGTATCGAAAAGCACGCTGACTGGACGGATGAGCTCAAAACACGCTACACCTTCACCGCAGAAAATGCGATGGACATTATCCGGAAGGAAGTCGGTATCGTATTCGCAAGGGTATTGGAGCATGCTGGTGTGTATAAGCGTGATAAAGAGGGGAAGCAGGCGTTCTTGAAGTTTATTGCTTCTATATAACTTTGTTTTTCACTGTTCACGTATCGAACGGTTGAAAATATATTTGTGCTGCATCTATCCTCATTTTCTTTTGATTCAGTCTATGCAGCATATCGAATGGTTTTATTGCCATTCAACTTTTCTCTATTTCCAAAATCCGGAGCATTGTGCTCCGGACAGGAACAAACATCCCGGCTGTCGCAACATCAAAAAATTTACTGGAACAATGCAACACAATCGACAGTCGGGATGCTTGATATATACAAATAAAAATGATGATTACCTAAGCTGAATTGGGTTTAGGGTGTTGAGCCGGTTCTGGTAGAGGAAAAAGACCGTGTATTTGATCTGTTTGATGATGCACTGAGCACAGCAGGGAAAGAAAGCTGCTGCATGACGGCGATATTGCTGTTATTACTTTTGACGCTCCGCCAGATGTATCCGGCACGACAAACATGATTCAGTACAGGTTGTCGGAAGCAACCGGTAAAAATATGAGGGAAATCCAATGAAGATGATATTAGAGCCGTTTGGAACAACAAAAGACGGTAAAAAAGTGGAGCGTTTCTGGTTAACGGATAACAAATGCAAAGTAGGAGTCCTGACATTAGGAGGAATTATTCAAAGCCTCTACGTTCCTGACCGGGATGGAACCATGACAGATGTTGTACTGGGATTTGACAGCGTACAGGCGTATGAAAATCAAACCTGCTATATTGGCGCACTGCTAGGACGTTGCGCGAATCGCATTGTTGGAAATGAAGTGGTAATCGGACAGGAAAAAATACATCTGAAATGCAATGATAATGGCGTTTGTCATCTGCATGGCGGCATAACAGGTTTCGATAGGAAGCTCTGGAAAGCCTCTGTTACAGAAAAAGGGTTAACGCTTTCATATAGCAGTAAAGATGGCGAGGAGGGATATCCGGGAAATTTACAGGTATCGGTTACGTATTCGTTGGAAGGTGGAGCTTTGTCTTTAACCTATCATGCAGTAAGCGATAAAGACACCATTTGTAATTTATCCAACCACGTGTACTTTAATCTGGCAGGACATGGCAGCGGAAGTGTAGGTGAGCAGAAAATGCAGATTTTTGCAAAAGAATATACTCCGCTGGGGGAAGCTGGCGCGCCGGATGGACGGATTGAACCGGTGGAAGGAACGCCGTTGGATTTAAATGAACTGACAGCTTTTGAGGAGCGCTGGGATGATAACTTTTCTCAGATCAGACAGGCAAGAGGATATGACCATAATTATCTGATTGATGGGAATGGAATGCGCCCGTTTGCAAGAGCTGTTTGTGAAAAAAACGGAATTTCTCTTTTGGTTGACTCGGATATGCCTGCCATGCAGCTTTATACAGGAAATTATTTAGAGAAATTACCTGCCGGAAAAGAAAAAGCAGCATACGGCATCCGATCAGGTTTCTGTGTGGAAACACAGTATCCGCCGAATGCAGTAAACTGCCCAACATTTCAGAAACCGGTGCTGCTGGCAGGGCAACAGTACGAGAGTACAACGGTTTACCGTTTTACAATAAAAGAGAAAGGAGATAGAAGATGAAACCGTATGCGTCTGGTATTGAGCTTGACGGGACAGCGGCAAAGAGCAGGCTGTTTTCAACGGATGGATCAAGTATGGAAACAATGGACAGGCTCTCTAAAACAAAACGGATAATATGGAAGGAGAATGTATTATGGAAGAAAAAAAGTATTTGAAGTGGTATAATAAGGTTGGTTATGGTTCAGGAGACATCGCCGGTAACGTAGTCTATGCGCTGCTGTCTGCCTTTGTTATGATTTTCCTGACAGATACCGTTGGCATGAACGCTGGTATCGTAGGTACGCTGATCGCAGTTTCCAAGCTGTTTGATGGTATCAGTGATATTTTCTTCGGCTCGATGATTGACAAGACCCATAGCAAAATGGGTAAGGCCCGTCCATGGATGTTCTATGGTTACTTTGGTTGTGCGGTCTGCCTGGTTGCAATCTTCATCATTCCGGCTGATATGAGCTCTTTCGCACAGTATGCATGGTTCTTTATCGCATACACTGTTCTGAATGCAGGCTTCTATACTGCGAATAATATTGCATACTCTGCTCTGACGGCACTGATTACCAAGAACAATCATGAACGTGTTCAGATGGGGTCCATCCGTTTCATGTTTGCATTCGGCACCAGTATGCTGATTCAGTCCATCACAGTGGGTATGGTTGCTTACTTTGGCGGCGGCGCAGGTGCATGGAGAACGGTTGCTATCATCTATGCAATCGTTGGTGTCGTTTCCAACACAATCTCTGTTATGTCTGTCAAGGAGCTGCCCCCGGAAGAACTGAATGACAGTCATGCAGACAAGAAGTCTGATGAACCGGAAGAAAAATACAACATGATCGAAGCATTTAAGCTGCTGATTCATAACAAGTATTACCTGATGATTTGCGCCTCTTACATTTTGATGCAGATTTATTCTGCGACGCTGAACATGGGTATCTATTATATGACCTATGTACTGAACAATGCAAATCTTCTGGGCGTATTCTCTTGGGCCATCAATATTCCGATGATTATTGGCCTGCTGTTCACGCCGACACTCGTTGCAAGGTTCAAGGGCATGTATAAGCTGAATTTCATGGGGTATACTCTTGGCACAATCGGACGTCTTGGCGTAGTTATTGCCGGCTATATGGGCAGCGTTCCATTGATGATTGCATGCACTGCGATCGCAGCAATTGGCATGAGCCCACTGCAAGGCGATATGAACGCTTTGATTGCAACCTGTTCTGAGTACACCTATCTGACTACTGGCAAGCGTGTTGACGGAACCATGTATTCCTGCACTTCTCTCGGCACCAAGCTGGGCGGCGGCATTGGCACTGCAATCGCAGGCTGGTTACTGGCATTCAGCGGCTATGTAGGCGGCGCAGCAGTACAGTCTGCTTCCTGTATTAACATGCTGCATATTATGTACCTGTGGATTCCGATGGGCATTAATCTGGTTATTACCCTCATTTTGACCAGACTGGATGTAGAAAAGGCAAATGAGAAGATTCTTGCTGATAGAAATGCATAATTGACGCGACAGTTGATTGCGTGATGAACGAATACTCCCTGTCGGGCAAAATATTGTCTGATAGGGAGTATTGTTTTCCGGCGGGTCATGCTTGATGGAAAGCAGATTTTTATAATTTTCATATCTAATGTGATGAAACTTTATGGAAAAGAGAGCATAAAACCACTAACAGATACTGTTAAAAATTATGTATAATGTTATCATAAAAGAAAGTATAACAGTGAAGAGGTAGGAAAGAGAAATTGACATAGCATTCATACTTTTCAAAAGCGGTGTGTATTCAGCGCCGACGTATTGCAGCATAAAACCGCTGCTGTTGATACGAGTGTCTGCAAAAAAGCAAGATTTTATTTTGTAATAAATCTAACTCTCTTTTTTGCTTTCCTTTATTAAGGAAAGCAGGGGAAAGCCGCTTTCCTACTCTATCCTTATTTGGGAAACAAATTTGTTTCAAGTTTCATTCTTTTTCTTATATGGGACAGATTTTGTCTCAACTCTTTTTCATAAAAGGCAGGTTTGCTTTTTGTGACTCATTCTCTTTAGTATGGCGGAAAGGCAAGGAGAAGCCTTTCCGCCACCTGCTTTGACAGTTCAACTCTATATTAGCTTTAGCTAATAGGAGTTCCCTACTTCTACAAATTGCAGGACCGCGTTTCATCCATGTCGCGGTCCTGTAATTTGTTCAGGGATTTTTAGTTGTGTATGAAATAAAGATGTCGTAGAAGCGGCGGTGGCTATTGCGTGCAAGATACAGGTTTTCTGGTGCTCGGCATAGCATATTCATTTAACGATCTCAAGAAATGGAGGAGTGATACAGCTATGGGCATAAATGGAGCATATCCGTTTTCTATTGCTCAGATAGAACTGAACGGTTCCTTTTATGTTGACCGGAACTATACACAGAAGCATGCGCATACGCTGCATCAACACAAATCCGTTGTTGAACTGCTTTATGTCTGCGATGGGGAAGGGCGGTATCAGGTAGGCAGCCGTGAATATGCGGTCAGTGAAGGTGATATGATTATCTGTAATGCATTGACATTGCATGGAGAAACGCTGTCTTTGAAAAATACCATCCAGACTTATTGTGTTGCACTGTCTGGTGTACAGCTGCCGGGATTGCCGGAGAACTGCCTGATTTCTGCGGAGCGTCGTCCGGTTGTTTCCATGACACGGTTTAAAGAAATGGCAGACATTATTATGCCGAATATTCATGATATGTTTCTGTTGAAAGAAGATCAGTTGGGGCGGCAGTTGGCGATTTCCATGCTGATGATGACCTATCAGGAGCTGCAATTGCAGCAGCAGGAAAGCAATCATCGGCTTGTACAGCGCAATGAGCTGATGGTGCGTGAGATTACAAAATATCTGGATGCGCACTATACGGAGTCGCTGCGTATGAAGGATATCTGCCGGGAGTTTCACCTCAGCGTCTCATATTTATCCCATATGTTTAAAAAGGAAACCGGCCTTTCACCAAAGCAGTATATTGTGCTCCGCAGAATCGGAGAAGCACAAAGCCTGTTAACAGAGAGTGATATTCCGATTGGACAGATTGAGGAGCAGCTTGGCTTTACGAGCAGCTGCCATTTAACATCAACTTTCAAAAAATATGTTGGTGTTTCACCGCGGGAATATCGTCGGCATTTTCGTGAGACAGATGAATAAAAGAAAAATTGAGGATGGCTGCTGCGCCATCCCCTTTTTATGTGGTCATATAGGGTGGAATACAAAATAGATTTTTATAATTTTAAATTCCCGATTTTGGGAACATCTTGCAATACGGCACAATAAGGGCGCTGGAATGCGCATTGATTTGTGCAAATGACGGCAGTAAGCGTAAAAAGCGGCGAAAAAAGCAAATAAAGCAGATTTTTATAATTTTTATTTTTTTTGTGCTGGAAATGTACGGAAATACAGCATAAAACAACTAACGGAATACGCGAAATTTTGTATATAATGACAATAAACAAGCACAAAACGCTACGGAAGAACGACATTCTGCACGTATTGTAGTGTTCGGTACAGGGATAGCACGTTTGGATACATCTCCCTCTGCCATACTTTCATGTATGGCAGAGGGAAGAAAATATAAGGAGTTTTTGAAATGAGTGAATTGAGAATTGGTTTGGTAGGCACCGGCGGAATTGGCCGGACACACATCGAACGTATCAACACCAGGCTGCAGGGTGCAAAGGTTGTTGCATGCGCAGATCCGGCAGCAGCATTCGGCATGTCGATTGCTGAGAAGTATGGCATCAAAGGTTATGAAGATCCGATTGCGATGATCAACGATCCGGAGATCGACGCAATCATGAACACTACCGCAGATGCATATCATGAGCAGTTTGTAACCGCAGCGATCAAGGCTGGTAAGTATGTATTCTGCGAAAAGCCGTTGGCGCCGAAGGCAGATGCATGCAAGCGTATCATTGCAGCTGAAATGGAAGCAGGCAAGCCGCTGGTACAGGTTGGCTTCATGCGCCGCTATGATGCAGGCTACAAGCAGCTGAAGGAAGCAATTGTAAACCGCAAGTATGGCGAGCCACTGCTGCTGCACTGCGCACACCGCAATGCAGATGTTGTCGGGGACTGGGATAATTCTTCTGCTGTTGAAAACTCAATGGTACATGAGCTGGACGTTCTGCGCTGGCTGTTGGGTGAGAACTATAAGACAGCTGAGGTGCGCTATGGCAAGTCTACCCGCAAGGCAAAGGAAGGCCTGCATGACCCGCAGATTATGGTGCTGACTACCGAATCTGGTGTCCGCATTGATGTAGAATCCTTTGTGAACAACGGTCATTGCTATGATATCCGTTGTGAGGTTGTCTGCGAGGATGCAATTCTAAATCTGCCGAAGCCGCCAACGATTGAGGTTCTGGCCAATACTGTTCGCGGCAATGCTGTTGATGCGGATTACTCTACCCGCTTTGTTGATGCATATAACACCGAGATTCAGGAGTGGATCAATGGCGTCAAGGAAGACCGTGTAGATGGACCGAACGCATGGGATGGTTACTGCTGCCAGGTTGCCGCTGCCGCTGCATCCAAGGCGCGTGATACCCAGACCATCGTTGATGTTGTCTATGACGAAATGCCGGACTTTTACAAGAAGTAATTCTGATTAACAGGCTATTGTGCCGCCATGCTACAAACAGTTCGGCGGCACAATCGTTCTTTTACCATTCCATGATATATAAGAAAGGATACAAGACAATGAGATTTTGTTTGAATACCGATTGTCTGGGCTATATGCCTTTTGAAGAAATGCTGGATACTGTAGCCGGTTTGGGCTATGAATCCATTGAAATTGCATGTGGTAACTGGTCTCAGGCGCCGCATATTAACCTCGACAAGATGCTTGCGAGCGAAGAAGCACGAAAGAACTTCATGGACGCTATTGCAAAGCGCGGTCTGGTTCTGGAAGTGTTGAACTGCTCTGGCAATCAGCTTGCGCCGAACGAAGAAGGCAGGCAGCATCAGGAGGTTGTTGAGAAGACCTTTAAACTGGCAGGGCTGCTGGGTATCAAGAAGATTGTTATGATGTCTGGCTGCCCGGGCGGATCCCCGACGGACACTACGCCGAACTGGATTGTAACAAGCTGGCCGCCGATTACAACCAGGATTCTGAACTGGCAATGGGAAGAGGTTTTGATTCCGTATTGGAAAAAGACTGTTGAGCTGGCAAAGGAAAACGGCATTGAGAAAATTGCACTGGAAAACCATGGTTGCCAGATGGTATATAATCCGGAGACGCTGATCCGTCTGCGGGACGCTGTAGGCCCGATGGTTGGCATGAACTTTGACCCGAGCCATCTGATGTGGATGGGCGGTGATCCGATTACTGCCATTAAGAAGCTGGGAGCAGACCGCATCTATCATGTACATGCCAAGGACGTCCGTATGGAAACCAACTATATCGGACCGGACGGCGTACTCGATACCAAGACGATTGACAAATTCGCACAGCGTACATGGAACTATGTTGCACTCGGTCATGGCCATGATGTCCGCTGGTGGAAGGAATTCCTTTCCTGCCTCAGCATGACTGGTTATGACGGACCGATCAGCCAGGAAATGGAGGATCTGACCATGCCGGCGCTGACCGGACTGAAAAAGTCTACCGTTGTACTGAAGGAAGCAATGCCGAAGGATTTCGACTAAATATTGTTTTTAAAAATTATCGTTTAGATCAATTATATTGTGTTGTGCGGTCAGGCGTCCAATTGTGTTTTCTTCATGTAAAGATCGGGGCTTATCATACATTGTTAAATTGCACAAATTTAATTATAAAAAATCAGAAGCCAAAGCAAGAAAATACAAATCGTGTTGAAAATTCCATCAAAATACCGAGGAAATTCAGCAATATTTTTCTAACGACTTTAACAATAATCTCTTTATAATAACAATAGAAGTTATGTATTATAACGGAGGTTATAAAACGGAACCAAAATCAAACAGATATGGCAAAAGATGATAATTTTGTTGTTATATGGTTGGTTTTATGTATAAAGCAGTCGAAATATCTGCAATTATTTACGTATCGGAATGATGGATCATAAACACTGTGTGATCGGTGTAATGATAGAAAGCAAGAAAAGTCAAAGATGAAAGGACGGAAAGATTATGACAATGAAAAAAAGGTTTATGGGTATGGCGCTTGCAGGCGCTATGTGTGTAAGTATGTTGGCAGGTTGTGGCGACTCCTCCAGTTCATCTGCTTCCACCTCCGGTTCCGGCGCTTCCAGCTCTTCAGATGATGCGTATAACGTTTGCGTCATTGTAAAGCTGACAGACGGTCACTTCAATAAGGTTATTGCTGGCGCAAAGGCTTATGCGGAGGAGCATGATAACGTTAACGTTGAAATCCAGTCTCCAACCTCCGCAACTGCATATGATGAACAGGCAAACATGATTGAAACGGCTCTGGGCAGCGATTATGATGCAGTTGTCATCGCTCCACAGCAGTCTGCGGCAGCTGCAACAAAGGTTGCTAGTACAGATAAGGTCATTGTTGCTTTGGATACCGATTTTGATTCCGAAAAGAAGTCTGCATTTGTTGGCACTGGTAACTTTGACGCTGCAAAGGCTGGCGGTACGGCAGCTGCAGAAGCTGCAAAGGCAGCAGGTGTAGAAAAGCCGACTGCGATTGTTCTGACCGGCGTACAGGGCGATGAAACGCATGATACCCGTCTCGAAGGCTACACCGAAGGTATTGAGGAAGCAGGCGGCGAGGTTATTGAGGTTCAGTACTGTGATGCACTGGCCGAAAAGGCTGCAACTGCAATGGAAGGCATCATCCAGAAGTATCCGGATGGCGTTGACATCATTCTGAACACCTGTGATGATATGGCTGTAGCAGCTGTAAAGATTATTCAGGATTCCGGCAGCGCGGCATATGCTGATACGATTGTGTGTGGCTTCGACGGCAATCAGGCCGCAATTGAGCTGATTGAGCAGGGTACGTTGGCTATGGACGTTGCACAGCTGGGCTATGACATGGGTTATAAGGCAGTTGAAGCAGCTGTAAACGTGCTGGATGGCAATGAAGTCGATTCCTTTATCGATTCCGGTTCTCTGGCAGTTTCCTCTGAAAATATCGATGACTACATCTCTGATATGAAGGATAAGGGTCTGTGGGACGAATAATCTCCGGCTCTCTATAATCTAAGAATAATAAGAAAAGATGAGATATCCCCTGATCGGTTTGGTATCGGTCAGGGGAATCTTTAAAAATTCATTCTCTTTCACGGAAAGGGTGAGTAGTCAATGAGTAGTGAATATGTAGTAGAGCTGCGTAACTGTACCAAAATATTTCCGGGTGTTGTTGCACTCGATCAAATGCAGCTGGCAGTAAAGCCGGGCGAGATTCTGGGTTTGATCGGTGAAAATGGTGCAGGAAAATCAACACTGATTAAGGTGCTGACTGGTGTACATAAGCCGGATGAAGGCGAAATTTATGTCAATGGACAGAAGCTATCCTTCAAAAATCCGAATGAATCCGCTGCAGCTGGAATTGCCTGTGTATATCAGGAGCTGAATATGGAAAAGCAGCTGAGTATTACAGACAATATCTTTATCAACAAATGGATCAAGGGGCCGGGCGGGCTGCTTGATTACAAGACCATGCATAAGAAGGCAAAGGAAGTTATGGCGTCTTTGGGTCAGGATGTTGACCCAACCCAAGCTGCGGGCACGTTCGGCATGGGCGTTCAGCAGATGATCGAAATTGCAAAGGCGGTTTTAATCGATGCAAAAATGATTATCATGGACGAGCCGACTTCTTCCCTCGGTGAGAAAGAAGTAGAACAGCTGATGGTTACCTGCCGGAAGCTGCGCGACAACGGTGTTGGCATTGTCTTCGTATCCCATAAGCTGGAAGAACTGTTTGAATTGTGTGACCGTGTGACGGTTATCCGTGATGGACAGTATGTCGATACCAGAGAGATTAAGGACTGGGATAATGATTCGCTGATTGCAGCGATGGTAGGTCGTACACTGGACAATCTGTTTCCGAAGGAATTCGGCACAAAGGGCGAAGTCGCTTTGAAAGCGGAGCATCTGGTAGAAGGCGGCGTTTTGGATGATGTCAGCTTTGAAGCATACCGTGGACAGGTTCTGGGTTTCGCCGGATTGGTTGGTGCAGGACGTACCGAAACCATGCGTGCGATCTTTGGTGCGGACTCGCTGGACAGTGGTAAGATTTTTATTGACGGAAAAGAAGTCAAGATCAAAAGTCCTACGCAGGCAATTCAGGCAGGTATTGCATTTCTGACAGAAGACCGTAAGGGACAGGGTCTGGTACTTGCGGAATCCATCCGTAATAATCTGATTATGGCAAATTTGAAGGGCTTCTGCGACGGCCCGTTCCTCAACCAGAAGCGGATTTTGGAAACAGGAAAGGAAAACATTACATCGCTGCGCATTAAGACACCTTCCATTGATGAGATCGTAGGACAGCTGTCCGGCGGTAATCAGCAGAAGGTCGTTATCGGCAAGTGGGTCAACACAGAGGCCGAGATCTTTATCTTTGATGAACCGACGCGCGGCATTGATGTAGGCGCAAAAATTGAAGTATACAATGTTATGAACCGTCTTGTGAAGGAAGGAAAATGTGTTATCATGGTTTCCTCTGAAATGCCGGAGATTCTCGGTATGTCCGATCGTGTCATTGTAATGCGAGGCGGCAGAGTGATGGCAACTGTAGACCGTGATAGCAAGCATTTTAATCAGGAAAGCCTGATGAAGGCAGCATGGGGAGGTACATTAGATGAGTAAGAAAAAATTTGGCGGCTTGGGCCAGTATGCTGGTACAATCGGCGCACTGCTTATTTTGTGCGTTATTCTGACAATTGTCAGTGATACCTTTCTGACCTATAATAATATCATGTCTGTTTTCAAGCAGACAATCTTTATTGCGTTAACTGCTGCCGGCATGCTACTGTGTTTGATTACCGCAGGTATTGACCTGTCCGTTGGTGCGAACGCGATATTCTGTTCCTGTATGGTTGGTATGTTGGTGAATAAGGGCATTACCAATCCGGTGCTCCTGATCGTAACTCCGCTGATTGCAGGTACGGTAATTGGCCTTATCAATGGTCTGTTGCTGACCCGTCTGCATCTGCCGCATCCGTTTGTATCCACGTTGGGTATGAAGAACTTCCTGTGGGGCGCTGCTCTGCTGGTAACCGGTTCCCAGATGGTTTCCGGCTTCCCGGATTCTGTTATGTGGTTGGGCACTGCAACTGTCGGCGGTTTCCCGATCGGCTATATCGTTGTTATTGTTATTTATGTTATTATGCATATCCTGCTGACTCGCACAGCGCTGGGCCGTTCCATCTACTGTGCAGGCGGCAACCCGGAGGCAACTCGTCTTTCCGGTATCAACTCTGCAAACGTCCTGACCTTCTGCTATGTAGTATCCGGCTTTATGGCAGGCATTGCAGGTATTGTTAACCTTGGTCGTTCCGGAACCGCTAACGGTGCAACTGCAATCCAGCCGTATGATACCGATGCGATTGCATCCTGCGTTATCGGCGGTGCATCCTTTATGGGCGGCAAGGGCACTATGCTCGGTACCATGCTCGGCGCGCTGGTTATTGCAGCGCTGCGCAATGGCTTCACCCTACTAGCTATCAGTTCCGCAGTACAGAATATGGTTCTCGGTCTGGTAATTATCGCAGCCGTACTCCTCGATGTATATCGTGAAGCTATGTCTGCATCTGCTCGCCGTAAGGAGGCTGCAGCAAAGGCAAAGGTATAAAATTTATTTTCAGTTTCATTTTACTTTCCTTACAAGCAAGGGGGCCTGCTCCGGCGGGCTTCCTTGTTCCCAATTTCACAAAATTTGTCCATTTCGTTTTATAGGGAGGCTTTGTTTATGAAGCGTGGATATCACAGCACACAGCGTAAATATTTTAATACAGTTCCGCGTACAGAATTTCTCGGTCTGACGCTCGGCTATGCGATAGGATTGTTTTTAACCGGATTGTTTCACCTGGACAGCTATGTACTGCAAATTATCGGTGTGGTCATCGGCACAGCTATTGGCTATTGGATTGACGGCAAATATTTTGCAGAAAAGGACGTGCCTGTGGAAGAAATAGAAGAGGCTGCTGGACCAATCGAAATGGCAGATCAGGACAAATGACGGGTTTTGAGGCAAAAGCAGAGCGTTTCCTATGGCGGGCGGAGAAAAGATATCCACAGCCGTTTCAGACACAACGCAATGTTGTTTTTTGTGGGAAAAGTTTTCCAATGACTGCACAATACGAGCAGCAAAATAAACGGTATTTATTTGGTATCAAAAGCAGCATTTCAAAGGAAAATATCTGCGGAGAAAAATGCTTTTTCGATTGCTGTGAAACATTGGATGAGCAAACCTTTTCAGCATATAAGCTATTGTTCAGGCAGCTGCAGGATGAACTTGTATCGGCAGAAAATCCGGCGCATGAATATACATTTATCAGTTTTGTATTATGTACAGCTAATCTGGACAAAAAATTGCAGAGAAAAATCAGGCAAACCAATGATTATCGGCAATATAAAAAGGATCAATATGGCTGGAGTGCATTGCGGCTGTGTGTCGTTGATCTGGAAACAGAAACCTGTTATTGTAATGGAATGGGAAAAGGAATCCGGGAATATCTGACACGGGATACAGACCTGTTTTGAAGATTAAAAAACTGTATAAAAAGACCGCATCCTGATCGTAGGAAATTGCCTGCGATTGTTGGATGTGGTCTTTTTCATAAGATCAGGTTCTGTTTGCGTTGCAACAGGTTGATGCTTCTGCAAGGCACAGTCGGTTTAAAACCTCCGGCACAGTCGAAATCGTATGGATTTCTCCCACACGCGCCCCACAGAATACCAGACCTCCGCAGTCTGCACCATTGGCGGCATCCATCAATGCCTGCGACAGGCAATATGGCGAACGTGCCGGAGAACAGATATTTGGCATACAGCGGAAGCAGTGTGTAACCGGAATACCGCCGTGGTCATATGCCTGCTGGCAAAAGGGCGTATTCACAGCACGGGCTGCAAAGCCGGTTGGACTTTTGATGATGCGGACATCATCAGCTGTAGCATGGCAATATGCCTGCTTAAACGCATCAGAAGCATCACATTCCTCGGTTGTAACAAATGCGGTGCCAACCTGTACACCAGCCGCGCCTAGCTGCATCATACGGCAGACATCTTCATGACAGCTGATTCCGCCGGCAGCGATGACCGGGATACGGACATTATGTGCCTGTGCAAACGTTTGGACATAAGAGCAAACCTCTGTTACAATATCCTCCAGCCGTTGATAGGTGCCTGCATATAAGTCCTCCAGCTTAAAGCCGAGATGTCCGCCTGCCATAGGGCCTTCAACAACGACGGCATCCGGAAGACGGTGATGCTTTTTCCACCATGAGGTTAGAATCAGGCGGCAGGCGCGTACAGACGATACAATCGGAGCAATATGTGTTTTGCTT
This sequence comes from Eubacteriales bacterium, assembly GCA_030524285.1. Lineage (GTDB taxonomy): Bacteria > Bacillota > Clostridia > Oscillospirales > Butyricicoccaceae > Butyricicoccus_A. Next base: position 74,315 of record JAUNGQ010000006.1, on the reverse strand, counting down.
CCCTGTACCAGACGGGGCAGGGAGAGCGGCAGACCGGCGCCGGAGATGATGAGGTCAATTCCGTTTGCAACAGCTTGGGAGACATATTCCTCGTAATGATCATCGATCGACATAAAGTTCATACCGATGATGCCGCGCGGGGATAATTCCCGTGCTTTTTTAATTTCAGAAGCAATGGCACGTAGATTGGCTTTGATCGGATTCTCACGGAAGTCCGGCTCGCGGAAACCGATTTGAACGCCGGAAATAATGCCAATGCCACCGGCATTGGCGACGGCGGAAGCCAGACCGGAAAGAGAAATACCAATCCCCATGCCGCCCTGTATTACAGGAAGTCGGGCGTGTAGTGTACCAATGTGCAATGCAGGAAGCTTCATTTCGAAGTGCCTCCTGCGGCGATGCAGATCTGATCCATGGTTTCAACTGCCTGACAGGACAGCTGTTTGGAAATCCGGCGGGCAAAGCCGGTCAGGGTTTTACCGGGTCCCAGCTCCAGCGCTGCCATGTGTCCATCGGACAGCATATTTTGCACAAGGGTTTTCCACCGAACAGGGGAAACCATGTGCTGTGCCAGATGTGCCGGAAGATCGCTGTCAGATAATAGCTGACCGGTTGTATTGGTATAGACTGGCATAGAGGGTGTATGTGTCGGCAGTGATTCTGCAAAGCTACGAAGCTCTGCCGCAGCTTCTGCCATCAATGGCGTATGGAATGCGCCGGAAACTGCGAGCGGTACGGCACGGCGCGCACCGGCCTGTTTGCAGCGGTCCACAGCCGTCTGCACAGCCTGTTTTGTACCAGCAATGACCAACTGCCCCTCGCAGTTATAATTGACCGGAAGGACGATGCCATCTGTCTGGGAACAGATTTCCTCTACGGTTCCATCTGGCAAACCAAGTACAGCCGCCATGCATCCATCGGTTTGGTCAGCGGCTTGCTGCATCAATTCCCCTCGCTTTTGTACCAGGCGAATTGCATCGTCCATGTGAAGCATACCCGAGGCTGCCAGAGCCGTATATTCTCCAAGAGAAAAACCGGCGCAGGCATCAAATGTGAGGCCCTGTTCCTGGCAAGCGGCTAGGACAGCCAAGGAGCAGGTAAAGATGGCAATTTGGCTGTTTACCGTGCGGGAAAGCTCCTCTTTTGTGCTTTCAAAGCATAGTTTTGTGACCGATTGTCTGGTGACATCGGATGCACATGCAAAGACTTCACGTGCTGCGGGACTTCCCTCATAGGCTGATTGTCCCATACCGGGATACTGTGAACCCTGACCGGGAAAAAAGATTGACATACCCATAAAATAACGCTCACTTTCCTATTTATAAGAATGTTATTGGACATATTTTTAAAAAATGTTTGACAAATATAGGCAAGGCTATTATAATAGACCGAAGATAGTTTGTCAATCAAAGATTTCAAAAGCAGGGAAGTGATAGCAATCGGCACAATACTCGTGTCAACCGGCAGCTATGTGCCGGAGTATCGTCTAACCAATTCGATGCTGACAAACATGGTGGATACATCGGAGGAATGGATAATCCAGCGCACCGGAATCCGGGAGCGGCGCGTCGCAGTCGATCAGACGACGACAGAGCTGGCCATTGTGGCAGCAAAGCGGGCGCTGGAGGACACCGATCTTATACCACAGGAACTGGATTTGATTGTTGCATGCACAGCAACGCCGGACAGCTATACGCCATCCGTTGCATGCCGGGTGCAGACTGCATTGCAGGCACAACAGGCATTTGCCTTTGACCTGTCGGCGGCGTGTTCCGGCTTTGTTTATGCTACCGATGTCGTAGACAGCTATTTTCGTGCGGGAAAGGCTAGGACAGCTTTGGTTATCTGTGCAGAGACGCTCAGTCGTATCATAGATTATACAGACCGTACCACCTGCTGCCTGTTCGGTGACGGCGCAGGTGCAGCTGTTTATCAGTGGAGTGATAGGAAGGACGGTATTTTGCAAACGGTTATGGGGGCAGATGGCAGTCGGGCGGATGCACTGCTTGCCAAAGCGCTTCCGGTTGAAGATCCGCTGCATCCAGATCGGGCCGCTTCTTCAGCGGAACGTTTTTTGAAAATGAATGGAAAAGAAGTCTTCCGCTTTGCAGCGCGCACGGTGCCGGAAGCCATTGACCATGTTTTAGAAGGGTCAGGAATCACGCTTGACCAGATTGACTGGATCATTCCGCATCAGGCCAATCTGCGTATTATTGATGTGATCTGTCGCCGGTATGGTTTGCGTAAAGAACAGGTATATGTCAATCTGGAGCGATATGGCAATACGTCCAGTGCATCCATTCCGCTTTGTCTGGATGAAATGCGGCGGAAGGGACTGCTGCAAACAGGTCAACATATTATTTTTGTCGGCTTCGGCGGCGGATTGACCTATGGAGCGGTTTTGATGTGTATATAGATTGAGGAACAAGAGACATGAAAACAAAAATCACACAAATGCTTGGCATACAGTATCCGGTGTTTCAGGGTGCCATGGCATGGATTGCAGATGCAGAGCTGGCGGCGGCTGTGTCCAATGCTGGTGGATTGGGCATCATTGCAGGCGGCGCTGCACCGGTTACTGTCGTACAGCAGGAAATCCGCAGAGCAAAGGAACTGACCGATCAGCCCTTTGCCGTGAATATCATGCTGCTGAATCCAACTGCGGACGCATTGGCGCAGTTGGTCATTGATGAGGGTGTTCCGGTTGTCACGACGGGTGCTGGCTCACCGGCTAAGTACATCAAACAATGGAAGCAGGCGGGTATCAAGGTCATTCCGGTTGTAGCATCGACGGCCTATGCAAGGCGCATGGAGCGGATGGGCGTAGATGCTGTGATTGCAGAGGGCATGGAGTCCGGCGGGCATATCGGGGAAACCACGACGATGGCGCTGCTGCCGCAGGTCATTGATTCGGTTGATATTCCGGTTGTTGCTGCGGGCGGTATTGCAGATGGACGCGGCCTTGCGGCTGCAAGGCTGTTCGGTGCAGAAGGCGTGCAGTGTGGTACGATCTTCTTAAGTGCAAAGGAGTGCAATATCTCCGAACAATATAAGCAAATGATATATAAGGCGAATGATATTTCGACTGTTGTGACCGGACGTGCGTCCGGGCATCCGGTGCGTTCGCTGAAATCACCGCTTTCCCGTAAGCTGGTACAGATGGAGGGGCATATCGAGACACGTACACTGGAGGAAATCGAGGCGATGACTGCCGGTTCCCTGCGTAAAGCGGTACAGGATGGCAATTATGAAGAGGGAACCTTTATGTCCGGACAGATTGCCGGATTGGTCAAGGACAATTCCGATTGTAAAACCATTATCGAAACGATGGTTCATGAGGCGGAGATACTTCTGCGCAATGCGCCGTCACGGATTGGCTAAAGGAGAACAGGATGAGTAAACTTGCGATTGTGACCGGTGCATCACGCGGCATTGGCGCGGCGATTGCCAAAAGGCTGGCAGCAGAGAGCTGCGATATTGTTGTCAACTGTATTTCCTCTGTGGAAAAGGCGGAAGCAGTTGCAGCGGAGTGCCGTGATATGGGCGTGAATGCCTGTGCGATGGCATGGGATGTCGCAGATTATGACGCATGCAAGCGGGCAGTACAGCAGATTCAGAAAAGCATGGGCACACCGGAAATTTTGGTGAACAATGCCGGTATTACACAAGACGGGCTGCTCATCCGCATGAAGCCGGAGCAGTTTGACCGTGTGATTCGGGCGTGTCTGACCGGCACCTTTCACATGACCAGCTTGGTTGGCGCACAGATGCTGCGGGCGCGGAAGGGACATATTGTCAATCTGGCGTCGGTTTCCGGCATTGCAGGAAATGCTGGACAGGCAAATTATGCAGCAGCCAAGGCGGGTGTCATCGGGCTGACCAAGACAGCGGCGAAGGAGCTTGGTTCCCGTGGTATCACCGTCAATGCGATTGCTCCCGGCTTTGTGGAGACAGACATGACGGCTGATTTGCCGGAAACAGTTCAAGAGGAAGCGAAAAAACGGATTTCACTCGGACGCTTTGGCAAGGCGGAGGAAATTGCGCAGCTTGCTGCATTCCTTGCATCGGACAAAGCGTCTTATATCACCGGACAGGTTATTGCCGCAGATGGCGGCATGGCGCTGTAAGGAGGAAAGCAATGGAACGAGTTGTAATAACCGGGCTTGGCGCAGTGACCCCGCTCGGCAATTCTGTGCCGGAATATTGGGACGGATTGAAAAACGGAAAAAACGGCATTGGGCGCATTACAGCGTTTGATACCGAGGGCTATAAAGCATGTGTGGCAGGAGAGGTACGCGGATTTGACCCGACAACCTTTCTGGACAAAAAGGAAGCTGCACATATGGATCGCAACTGCCAGTTTGCACTGGCAGCGGCCAACGAAGCACTGGCACAGTCCGGTGTGATGGACAGTGGGATTGACCCGTTTCGTGTGGGAGCCTATATCAGCTCCGGTATCGGCGGCTTAAAGGTATTTGAGACAGAGCATGAAAAGCTTTTGAACAAGGGTGCACGCCGTGTTTCCCCGTTTTGTATCCCGATGATGATTGCCAATATGGCGGCGGCACATGTATCCATGGCACATGGACTGAAGGGAACGAGTTATGCACCGGTCAGTGCATGTGCATCCAGTACACATGCCATTGGCGAAGCGATGCGGGCGATCCGCCACGGTTATTTGGATGCTGCAGTAGCAGGCGGTGCGGAAGCAAGCATTACGCCAATGGCAGTAGCAGGCTTTGCAAACATGCACGCGCTGACAGGCGATGCAGACCCGGAAACTGCGTGCCGCCCATTTGATGCAGACAGAAGCGGCTTTGTTATGGGCGAGGGCGCTGGTATTGTCGTGCTGGAGAGCCTGACACATGCAAAACAGCGCGGTGCCACAATCATTGCCGAGGTTGTCGGTTATGGCGCAACGTCTGATGCATATCATATTACCAGCCCTGACCCGACTGGACAGGGCCCGTCGCGTGCGATGCAGCTTGCGATGGAGGATGCAGGGCTACAGCCGCAAGACATTACCTACATCAATGCGCATGGCACATCGACGCCAATCAATGATGCGGCGGAAACCGCGGCAATTAAGCTGGCGTTGGGTGAAGCGGCATACCAGACAAAGGTATCCTCTACCAAATCCATGACAGGACATCTGCTCGGCGCTGCTGGCGCTGTGGAAGCCATTGCCTGTGCCAAGGCGATTGAAATCAGTCTGATTCCACCAACCATTCATCTGGAAAATCCGGGTGAAGGCTGTGATCTGGATTATGTTCCGAATCAGGCGGTTGCATGTGAAGTCAACGCTGCATTGTCCAATTCGCTGGGCTTTGGCGGGCACAACGCAACCATTGCCCTGCGCCGGTTTCAGGAGTGAGAAAATATGATGCAGGAAAAGGAACTCAAAGCGTTTGCGTTTGCTTGTATGGATAAAGCGGTGCAGACTGGCGTGTCCAGGCTGTCTATCCAGAACGGCGATTTTTCCCTGACCATTGAGACACAGCCGCATAGTAAAAACAGTACAGAGATGGTACAGCCAGTGCAGCCCGCTCAGGTAGACAACGAATCTGATTTTGACGGAATCGTGGTACAGGCGCCGTTGGTTGGCACATTTTATGCTGCCAGTGCGCCGGAGGAGCCTCCGTTGGTTCAGCCGGGTGACCGCGTGAAAAAGGGCGAACAGCTGTGTATTATTGAAGCCATGAAGGTCATGAACAGCATTGAAAGCCCGTGTGACGGTACGGTTTCCCGTGTTATGGCGGTGAATGGCGATCTGGTGGAATACCATCAGCCGCTGTTTGTCATCAAGGAGAATGCATGATGCTTTATACGATTGAACAGATCAAACAGATTATCCCACATCGGGAGCCGATGCTCATGGTGGACGCCATTACGGAATTGGATCAGGAAAGCGGTACTGTTACCGGTGTGAAACAGTTTACCGGTGCGGAAGACTTTTTTAAGGGGCATTTCCCGAACAATCCGGTTGTACCGGGGGTTTTCCTGATTGAAGCGCTGGCACAGACAGGCGCGGTTGCGATTCTATCCCGCGAAGAATACCGCGGAAAAACCGGCTATTTTGCATCGTGGGACAAGATTAAATTTCGCAGGAAGGTTTTGCCGGGTGACACGGTAACGCTCAAGGTACAGCTGGTCAAAATCCGCGGAAAAATCGTGGTGGCAGACGGCATTGCCTATGTCGGGGAAGAAAAGGCAGCACAGGGCACCTTTACCTGTGCAATTGGGTGATCGGCATGTTTTCCAGAGTTTTGATTGCGAATCGCGGGGAAATTGCCGTGCGCATCATCCGTGCCTGCCGGGATATGGGAATTGTCAGCATTGCTGTCTATTCGGAAGCCGATAAGGAAGCGCTGCATACGCAGATTGCAGATGAAGCCGTGTGTATTGGTCCGGCACAGGCACGCGACAGCTATCTGAATATGGACAACCTGATTGAAGCTGCGCTGGGCGCAGGTGCACAGGCAATTCATCCAGGCTACGGATTTTTATCGGAAAATGCAGATTTTGCTGCAAAATGTGAGGAAAACGGACTGGTCTTCATTGGACCAAAATCGGAAACCATACGGATGCTGGGTGACAAGGCAGCCGCCAAGGCGATGGCAGCGCGTGCGGGTGTTCCGCTGACACCCGGCTCAGACGGCGTGTTAGCGGATCCTGCCGAAGCAAAGCGCTGGGCAGAGCAAATCGGTTATCCGGTCATGCTCAAGGCATCTGCGGGCGGCGGTGGAAAGGGAATCCGCATTGTAGAAGATAAGTCTGGTCTGGAAGAAGCCTTTCGGAATGCCGCAGCGGAAGCACGCTCGAATTTCGGTGATGACAGATTGTATATGGAAAAGCTTATCCAGCGCCCACGTCATGTTGAGGTACAGATCATGGGCGATTCCTTCGGCAATGTCGTACATTTCTATGACCGTGACTGCTCCGTCCAAAGGCGGCATCAAAAGCTGATTGAAGAAGCGCCTGCGCCGTTTTTGTACGACAGTGTGCGGCAGCATATGTGCAGCTGTGCCGTGGCTCTGGCAAAGCAGGCAGGCTATCGGGGCGCAGGCACCGTGGAATTTTTGGTGGATGACCAGCAGAATTTCTATTTTTGTGAGATGAATACACGCATTCAGGTGGAGCATCCGGTAACGGAAATGGTAACAGGCGCCGACCTTGTTGCCATGCAGTTGAAAATTGCAGCAGGAGAACGCATACCGGTACGGCAGGAGGAAATTTCCCTGCACGGCGCTGCAATCGAATGCCGTATCAATGCGGAAAATAAAGATTTTACACCCTGTCCGGGTACTGTCGCTTCGATGCATCTGGCAGGCGGCGTTGGTGTGCGTGTCGATTGTGCCGTTTATCAGGGCTATACGATCCCGCCCTATTATGACAGCATGATTGGTAAACTGATTGTACAGGGCAGCACACGTGCAGAGGCATTGGCGCGCATGAAGCGGGCGATGAGTGAAATGCTGTTTGAAGGCGTAGAGACAAGTGTGGATTATCAGCTTTCCATTTTATTGTCCAAAGCCTTTGAAACCGGTGCATACAATACCGATTCGATTGAGAACGGAGATTTCTTTCCATGATTATAGATTTGTTTGAAAAAACAAGAAAATCATCGCAATATATTCAAAAACAAAAGAAACCATCAGCAGAACATGTTACGATAACCTGTAAGGGGTGCGGAAAGGAATGGACTGCGCAGCAGTATGGTAAAAACAGCTATGTCTGCCCAAATTGCGGCGCGCATGGGCGCATTCGCTGCCGGACACGTCTGAAGCTGACGCTGGACGCAGGTTCCTTTCAGGAGCTATTTGCAGATATCAAAACAGCGGACCCTCTGAACTTTCCGGGCTATGCGGAGAAAATTGCAAAGCTGCGCGAAAAATCCGGCCAGGAGGACGCAGTTGTCACCGGAACCGGCACGATAGGCGGTATACCAGTCTGTATTGGTGTGATGGACAGCTATTTTATGATGGCTTCTATGGGAAGCGTTGTCGGTGAAAAGCTGACATGCCTGTTTGAGTATGCAGGGAAGCACAAGATGCCGGTGGTATTATTTACCTGTTCCGGCGGCGCCCGGATGCAGGAAGGGATGTTTTCCTTGATGCAGATGGCGAAGGTGAGCGGCGCTGTGGCAAAGCATGCACAGGCAGGTCTGTTGTATATTACGGTATTGACTGACCCGACTACCGGCGGCGTCACGGCAAGCTTTGCCATGCTGGGCGATATCATTCTGTCGGAGCCAGGTGCAACCGTTGGATTTGCCGGGCGGCGCGTCATTGAAGGAACGATCGGAGAAACCCTTCCGGATACATTCCAATCTGCGGAATTTTTGTTGGAGCATGGATTTTGTGATCAGATTGTTCCGCGCAGCCGCATGAAATATGTACTGACACAGCTGCTCCGGCTGCATCAGAATAAAGGACGGTGAAGCGGATGGCATGGACAATGAAGGAAAAGCTGGATTGGATTCGTTCCCCGAAACGCCCCAATATCGATGACATCATTTCCGGTGTCTTTACCGATTTTGTCGAGCTGCATGGTGACAGATTGTATGGCGAGGACAAGGCCATGTGCGGCGGTATCGCGCGGCTGGGTGATATCCCGGTGACGATTCTGGGACAGCGGCGCGGACATTCTACACAGGAAAATATAGACGATAATTTTGCCATGGCACACCCGGAGGGCTACCGCAAAGCGCTGCGGCTGGCAAAGCAGGCGGAAAAATTCCATCGGCCGGTTATCTGCATTGTGGATACACCGGGCGCGTTCTGCGGTGTCGGTGCAGAGGAGCGCGGGCAGGGTGAAGCGATTGCCCGCTGTCTGTATGAATTTATGCAGCTCAAAACACCGGTGGTTTCGATTGTTACCGGCGAGGGCGGCTCCGGCGGTGCGCTCGCTTTGGCCGTTGCCAATGAGGTGTATATGCTGACCAATGCCATTTATTCGGTCATTTCTCCGCGGGGCTGTGCAAGCATTTTATGGAAGGATGCTTCACGGGAACTGGAAGCGGCAGAGGCATTGAAAATTACCGCACAGGATATGCTGGGATTTGGGTTGATTGACGGCATTGTTGCAGATTCCAAGCTGGAAAGTATTCTGTACCGGCATATTCGGACAGCATTGATTGAGTCGTTGGAACGGCTTGGCGAACATACCGGCGAGCAGCTGGCACGGATGCGGTATGAGAAATTCCGTGTTTACGGAGTTTTTGAACAATATAAATGATACACAATTTGAGAGGAGAAACACGACATGTTTGAAACAATTTGTAAGCTTCTGGCAGATAAGTTTGACGCAGATGCTTCTACCATGACAATGGAAACCAAAATCAAGGAAGATTTGCAGGCAGATTCCCTTGATATTGTAGAGCTGATGATGGATCTGGAGGACGAGACAGGCGTTGCAATTGCAGATGAAGATGCAGCAAAGATGAGCACCATCGGTGATATTGTGGCGTATGTGGAAGCACGCCAGTAAGGTACAGCATCTGCTTCGGATGTAACAGATTGCGTGCAAACGAAGGGCACGGCGATATCAGGTGATATTGCCGTGTTTTTTCTATTTGTTCTTAAATTTTTCGATACGCGCTATATTCCTTGCATTTTATTATGGTTTCAGTTATGATAAAGAAGATATCAGTATATCAATCATGCAAGGAGAAATAACTATGGTTCCTACCCCGCAAACCAATCAAAAAGAGCATGGCGTTGCTATATGGCTAGGCATGATGTTTGTGGTTTTATTTTTTTTGAATTTTATCACACCGTATGTAGCAGATGACTGGGTATATACCCTGAGCTTTGCTACAAGGGAGCCGATTGCGCATATTATGGATATTGTTCCATCCATGTATATCCACAGCTCGCATATGAATGGACGCATCATCAGCCATGGTATTGTGCAGCTGTTTTATATTCCACCGGCAGTGGTATTTGATTTGTGCAACAGCCTGGTTTTCTGTCTGGTTCTATATATCAGCTATCGCATTTGTACACTGCGGGCAAAACGAAATTCACTCCTGCTGGTTGCGTTTTCCATGGGGTTTTGGTATCTACTGCCTGCATTTGGGCAGGTCTGCTTGTGGCAGATCGGTTCTGTCAATTATCTGTGGGCATTGCTGTTTGGCTTGGCTTATCTGTGTCCATTTATTCGGTTCTATGTATGTTCGGATAATTTGGAATGGAATATATGGGTAAAGATCGTCTTTGTTATATTTTCCCTGCTTGTCGGTATGTATACGGAGATTACATCCTTTATTGTACTGATGTTGGCAGTACTGCTGATTTTGAGCAGTGTAAAAAGGAAATCCCTCCGGACATGGCTTTGGTTCCCGGTTTTTTCTGCGACAGCTGGATATCTGATATTGCTCAGAATGCCGGCGGAAATGCAGGCAAAGCAATCGGCAATGACATTTGATATATTGCTTTCCAATTTTATCAATGCATCGGAGATGCTGCTGTGCAATATGCTTCCAGTACTTGTACTGTGGGTATTGCTCGTGGCAGTTGTACGACATCGAAAAGGCAATATCCGAAAAATCTGGCTGTCGGCGCTGTTTGCCTTTGGCGCCATTTCAGCAAATTATATGCTGATTGTTGCAGCATATTATGCCGAGCGTTGTATGTGTACAACAACACTATTTCTTCTGATTGCCTGCGGCATCCTGATAACCGATCCGGTACTGGCAAACAAGAGAAATCATTTTCGAAAAGCTGTGCCATATGGCGGTTTTCTTATCTTGCTGCTTGCATTTGCCGTTTCTTTTGCTACTGGTGGCCGTGATATCTGGACAACCCATAAAAGCTTTCAGGAGCGCGAAAGCAGGATTGCGCAATACATTGCAAATGGAATAACGGATGTTTCGCTTCCGTGTATTCAGGCATTCACAAAATACAGTGCATTTTACGGGATTATTGATTTGAATACGGAAATCAGTGATACATGGCCGAACAGCCAGATGGCAAAATACTATGGATTGCATTCCATCATCGGACAGTAAGATATCGGAACAGGCTGCATATAACAGGAAGCAGGTACAGGAAAAGAAAGAAGAAGAGACTATGCTATCAATTATTCTGCCAGCTTATAACGAAGAAGATATGATTTGTATCGCTGCTGAAACCATTTCGGGTATCATGCAGCGGGAAGGGATACCGTTTGAGCTGGTTTTTATTGATGACGGCTCCCGCGATCAGACATGGAATAAAATCCAGGCGGTTTCCGCGCAGCAAGAGCATGTTGTCGGCATCCACTTCAGTCGGAATTTTGGCAAGGAAGCTGCCATGTTTGCGGGACTGGAACGTGCTTCGGGGGATTGCTGTGTCATTTTGGACTGTGATTTGCAGCATCCACCGGAAAAGATTGTTGAAATGTATCGCCTGTGGGAGCAGGGATATGAGGTTGTCGAAGGTATCAAAGAGGAACGCGGAAATGAAACGCGGTTGCATCGGCTGGCCGCCTCTTCCTTTTATAAGCTGATTAGCCAGGCAGCGCAGATTGATATGGAAAAATCATCTGATTTCAAATTGTTGGATCGTAAAGTTGTCGATGCGTTGAATCAGATCAAGGAACGCAATGTATTTTTTCGCGCGTTATCCTATTGGGTTGGATTTCGACGTGCATCGGTTTCGTATGCCGTGCAGGAGCGGATAGCAGGGCAGTCCAAGTGGTCTACAAGAAAACTGGTTCAATATGCATTAAAAAACATCACATCGTTTTCGTCAGCGCCGATGCAGATTGTGACATGGAGCGGTGTCCTGTTTTTTATTTTGGCTGTTGTTCTGAGTATCCAGACATTGGCACGCAAGCTGGCAGGACAGGCGCTGGATGGATTTACGACCGTCATTCTTTTGGAGGCTCTGGCTTCCGGGCTGATTATGATTAGCATTGGAATTATCGGCTATTATATTGCACGCATTTATGATGAAATTAAAGAGCGTCCACGCTATATTATCTCAAAGACCTGTGGTGAGGATAACACGAAGAAGCCGTGCACAGCCAATCAAATGAAGGATCGTGATGAAAAATAAAAGAGTCGAAATTTTATCGGTTTTGTAAACCTTTGATTCCAAAGCCATTCAGGCCAATCTATGTAAAGTATCAGGAGATATTGAATTATCTGGTATTCGGTGTGCTGACAACAGCCGTCAATTTCCTGGTATATTTGCCGCTCAATCAGGTCATAAGCTACCTGATTGCAAATGTTATATCGTGGATTTTTGCAGTTGTGTTTGCTTTCCTCGTCAATAAAGCATTTGTATTTGAGAGTGACGGATGGGACCGGAAAACCGTACTGCCGCAGTTAACGGCTTTTATCACTGCAAGGCTGTTGTCCCTCGCGCTGGAGGAACTTACGCTGCTGATTACAGTGGAGGTATTGCTGTTTGATTCCAATGTCATGAAGGTTTTTGCCCAGATTCTTGTTGTCGTCGTAAACTACTTTGCCAGTAAGTTTGTGATCTTCCGCGGGGATAAGTAGCATTTGAAAATGATATCCTTGCCGCCAGTTCATTCGGACTGGCGGCCGTTTTATTGAAAGCGGACATAATTTGTGTGGATGGCAGGAATGATCCATTTCAAAGCATATTTTTAGATAAAGTTCAAAAAATACCCATATTTTATACATGTTTTTCCATATTTTTACCATCTTTAGGAGTATACTTTTACATCCGTTTATGCTAGAATAATTGTAACAACTTGCAACATTGGACATCCTGCCGATAGGTGGTTCGTCAGGAAAGCGTTCCATGGTTGTAAGAGGGGTTTGCGAAAGGTGATAAATTTGTAAATGGAGGAAAGAGAATGAAAAAATGGGTTTATGAATTTCATGAAGGCAATGCAGATATGCGCCCGCTGCTGGGCGGCAAAGGTGCAAATCTGGCAGAAATGACCAATCTTGGCCTGCCGATTCCAAATGGCTTCACTGTGACAACAGAAGCATGTACGGATTATTATAAGCAAGGAAAGCAGATTTCTCAGGAAATTCAGGATCAGATTTTTGCTGCACTGTCTGTTTTAGAGCAGCAGCGCGGGAAGAAGTTTGGTGATGAATCCGATCCGCTATTGGTATCTGTCCGCTCCGGTGCACGTGCATCTATGCCGGGCATGATGGATACCATTCTGAATCTTGGCTTAAATGATGTTTCTGTAGAAGGCTTTGCACAGAAAACTGGAAATCCGCGCTTTGCATATGATTCCTACCGGCGTTTTATCCAGATGTTCTCTGATGTTGTTATGGAGATGAGCAAAACCTTCTTTGAAGGTATTCTGGACGAAATCAAGCAGTCTAAGGGCGCAAAATTTGATACGGATTTGACTGCGGATGATCTAAAAGAAGTCATTGCACGGTATAAGGCAATTTATAAGGAAAAGATGGGAGCGGAATTCCCGCAGGACCCAAAGGTTCAGCTGATGGAGGCTGTCAAGGCTGTATTCCGTTCCTGGGATAATCCGCGTGCAATTGTTTACCGCCGGATGAATGATATTCCGGGCGACTGGGGAACTGCGGTCAATGTACAGTCGATGGTATTTGGCAATATGGGCAATACCTCCGGTACCGGCGTTGCATTTACCCGTAACCCGTCTACCGGTGAAAAGGGTATTTTTGGTGAATATCTGATCAATGCACAGGGAGAGGATGTTGTTGCTGGTATCCGCACCCCGCAGCCAATTACCAAGCTGGCAGAAGACCTGCCGGACTGCTATAAGCAGTTTATGGATATTGCAAACCGTCTGGAAGACCATTACCGCGATATGCAGGATATGGAATTTACCATTCAGGAAGGCAATCTGTTCTTCCTGCAAACCAGAAACGGCAAGCGTACCGCTGCTGCTGCAATGAAAATCGCATGTGATCTGGTAGATGAGGGCAGAATTACACCGGAAGAGGCTGTTATGCGCATTGAAGCAAAGTCTCTGGATCAGCTGCTGCATCCGACATTTGCTGCAGAGGGATTGAAGAAGGGCGAAATAATTGGCGAAGCGCTACCGGCATCTCCTGGCGCCGCTGCCGGCAAGGTTTACTTCACTGCTGAGGAAGCGAAGGAAGCGCATGAAACACGCGGTGAAAAGGTTGTTCTGGTTCGTCTGGAAACCTCGCCGGAGGATATCGAGGGTATGCACGCTGCCGAAGGTATCCTGACGGTGCGCGGTGGCATGACTTCTCATGCGGCTGTTGTTGCACGCGGTATGGGTACCTGCTGCGTATCCGGCTGCGGAGAAATTGAGATTGATGAAGAAGCGAAAGTATTCTCGCTGGGCGGTTATACCTTCCATGAGGGTGATGAAATTTCCCTTGACGGTACAACCGGCAGGATTTATAAGGGCATGATTCCGACGGTTGACGCATCTGTCAGCGGTGATTTTGGACGCATTATGGCATGGGCTGACAGCTTCCGCAAGCTGATGGTTCGTACCAATGCAGACACACCGGCGGATACGGCAAATGCAGTTCGTCTGGGCGCAGAGGGCATTGGTCTGTGCCGTACCGAGCACATGTTCTTTGACCCGGAGCGTATTCCGAAGATCCGCAAGATGATTCTTTCGGATACCGTAGAACAGCGCGAGGCTGCGCTGGCGGAGCTGCTGCCGTTCCAGAAGGGTGATTTCAAGGCTATGTATGAGGCATTGGAAGGCCGTCCGATGACGGTACGATATCTTGACCCACCGCTGCATGAGTTTGTTCCAACTGATCCGCAGGATATTCAGGCATTGGCAGAGGATATGGGTATGACCGCAGCAGAGGTACAGAAGAAGTGTGATGATCTGCATGAGTTCAACCCGATGATGGGTCATCGTGGCTGCCGTCTGGCTGTCACCTATCCGGAAATTGCCAGAATGCAGACCCGTGCCGTTATGGAAGCAGCCATTGAGGTTGCAGCAGAAAAGGGTTATAACATTGTTCCGGAAATTATGATTCCGCTGGTAGGCGAAAAGAAGGAATTGAAATATGTCAAGGAGGTTGTTGTTGCAACCGCAGAGCAGGTAAAGAAGGAAAAGGGTTCGGATATGGAATACCATATCGGTACCATGATCGAAATTCCGCGTGCTGCATTGATGGCAGATGAGATTGCAGAAGAAGCAGAATTTTTCTCTTTCGGCACCAATGACCTGACACAGATGACCTTTGGTTTCTCCCGCGACGACGCTGGCAAGTTCCTGCCGTCGTACTATGAGGGCAAAATTTATGAATCTGATCCGTTTGCTCGTTTGGATCAGAGCGGTGTCGGACAGCTGATTCAGCTGGCAGCACAGAAGGGCCGAGCAACACGTCCGGATATCAAGCTGGGTGTTTGTGGTGAACATGGCGGCGATCCGGCCTCCGTTGCATTCTTCCACAGTGTTGGTCTAAACTATGTATCCTGTTCGCCGTTCCGTGTACCAATTGCACGCCTTGCCGCTGCACAGGCAGCTCTTGAGAGTAAGTAAAAGCTCTTTTCCCGCTGTATGGATAACAGCTTTGCATTGATATTGAGGAACAAATGAATCAGAATAAGCGTATCATTTAAAATGGTGGTACGCTTATTTTTTTGCCCTCTTTGTGTATTCCGGCGGGCGGTAGCTAAAAATGAAAAATATATTGAGTTTTTTGCAAAGATGAGGGAAATTTGTGTAATACACAGGAAAAAGAAGGAAGCTCTATTGACAAACGTTGTCAGTGGGCATATAATACAAGATATCACAATATTATAGTAAATAAATAGGATATATAGGAAATATACATCGAGGTTTTCTGAATTACCTGAGAAAATGTACGAAATAAATTGAAGCATAACCATATTGGAAATCTGAAAGAATATCGATGGTACAGTAAATTTTTTTGAAACAATAACCTATTTAATCTATTGATTTAATAGATTATAACATGTGTAGGGGTGTAAAATGAGCTTCGACTTTCAAAATGCAGATATTTGCAGGTATCTGTTTGATGGACATTTTGGACTGGAAAAGGAAAGTCTTCGTGTGACACAGGACGGTTTTTTGTCTCACACAGGACACCCATTTCCAGATAACCCAAACATAGACCGTGATTTCTGTGAAAATCAGACTGAACTGATTACAGATGTAGCAGACAGTGTGGAAGAAGCATGGAATCAACTGGCGCAGCTGCATACAAAAACTGTGAGAGTCCTGCGATATCTTGATACCGGCAGGGAGCTGCTGTGGCCGTTTTCCAACCCACCTTATGTAAAGGGGGAAACGGACATTCCGATTGCCGCTTTTCAGGGAAGACTGCATGGCAAAGAACAATATCGACAATATTTGGCACATAAATACGGGAAGAAAAAGATGCTGTTCTCTGGTATTCATTTTAATTTTTCTTTTTCAGATCAATTCCTGATGGCAGGTTTTTATGACAGCGGAGAAACGGATTTCCGTGCGTATAAGGATACAATTTATATGGAACTGGCGAAAAAGGTTACGCGCTATAGCTGGTTGATTGTGTATCTGACTGCTGCCAGTTCGGTGTTCGACGGTTCCTTTTTCTGTGATGATGCCATCGGCAAAACCGTCAGCAACAAGTATGCTTCTGCCCGTTGCAGTGAAATTGGTTACTGGAATGCATTTCTTCCGTTGTTGGATTATGAAAATTTATACACCTATATCCAGAGCATTCATGATTATATTGATGCAGGACAGCTGCGGGAAGCGTCTGAGCTGTATTATCCGGTTCGCTTGAAACCGAAAGGAGAAAATTCTCTGCGAAATCTGGAACAAACGGGTGTCAACCATCTTGAAGTACGCACGCTGGATTTAAACCCGTTGACACCATATGGCATTGAACTGGCAGATTTGCAGTTTATTCACCTGCTGATGCTGTATCTGATGTCATTGGATGACGGGCCATTTGAGCATTTTGAGCAGAAAATGGCAATCCAGAATATCAAGCGTGCAGCGCAGTATGAAGAAGCTTCCATCCAGATTGAAACCGGCTGGAATGCTGTACTGCCGGTGCGGGATGCAGCTATGCATGTGTTGGATGCAATGCGGAAGTTTTATGAAAGCTTTGACAATCCGACACTGCTGCAAGTGGTTGAAACACAAAAGCAAAAACTGATACAGCCGGAAGGCAGATATGCTGTACAGGTAAAAAAACGCTTTGGAACGGATTTCGTACAGCAGGGCTTGGCGCTTACCGAAGCCTATGCAGAGGAAATCCTACAAAAACGATAAAAGAAGGTCACGAATATGTGCGAGTTATTTGGATTCAGTGCGAGAAATCAACAGGATATCAGTAGCTATTTAAAGGAATTCTATACCCACAGCAAGATGCATCCGCATGGCTGGGGATTGGTTACTTTGGATGGAAATGAAGCAATGATTGAAAAAGAACCCATGCAGGCGTCCAAAAGTAATTATTTGAAGGAACGTTTAACGGTTCCGGTTTCTGGAAAAACTGTGTTCGCACATATCCGTTATGCGACAATCGGTAATGTAGAATACCAGAATTGTCATCCATATAGCAAGAAGGATAAGTATGGCAGACGCTGGACGCTGGTGCATAATGGCACGATTTTTGAGTATCCTATTCTGGATAAATATGTAAAGACTCAATGGGGCGATACAGACAGCGAACGAATTTTGTTGTATATTGTGGATCGGATCAATGAAATGGAACGGGATTTCAGGAGGGAACTGACTGCTGAGGAACGCTTTCAGCTGCTGGATTCTATTGTTGTGCACATGTCGAAAGGAAATAAGTTGAATCTGCTGATTTTTGACGGTGAACAGGTTTATGTGCATACCAATTATGCAAATTCCCTGCATTATCTGGAACAAAATGATTGGACAATGTTTTCGACAGAACCATTGACGCAGGAGGCATGGCATCCGGTTCCATTTACACAACTGTTGGCGTTTCAACAGGGAAAGCTGGTATATCAGGGGACCCAGCATGGCAATACGTATGTAGACAGCGAAGAAAATCTGAAATATCTGTATCAGGCATTTTCCGATTTGTAGGAAAGGCTGTTGTGCAGGACGCATTTGAGGAATATCTTGTATATATGAATAGAAGATACGAAGGACTGAGGACAAAATGGATAAGGAACAGGTAAGAGAACGTCTCTATCAGCGGTATATTGCACCGACAACAAAAAAACGGGATAACTATATCGGCATCGAAATTGAAATGCCGATTGTCAATCTGAAAAAGGAACCAGTTGATTTTATGGTTGTACATGAAATTACAGCGCGTTTCATGCAGCAGTTTGGCTTCACAGCAGCAGGTGTAGATGACGAACAAAATATCTATTCCGCAGAACGGAAGGAAACCAGTGATATTCTATCCTATGACTGTTCCTATAATAACCTGGAGCTGTCATTGGGAAAACGAAAGAATTTATTTGAAATCCGGCGCTGTTTTCAAAAATATTATACCTTTTTACAGGAGCAGTTTCATGCACATCAGTATACACTGACCGGTATGGGTATCAATCCATATCGACAGTATAACCATAATGTTCCGATCCCAAATGGGCGCTATCGGATGCTGTTCCATCATCTTGGTTCGTACAAAAAGTATTTTACTGTTCCGATGTTTTTTCATCGCTATCCGCAGTACGGCACATTTTCCAGTGCATCACAGGTACAGCTGGATATTGATTACGATGATTTATTAACGACGCTGTCTGCCTTTTCCGAGGTTGAACCGATCAAGGCGTTGTTGTTTTCCAATTCTGTCCTTTTGGGCGAGCACGAGGAACTGCTGTGCTGCCGTGATATGTTCTGGGAAAACAGCACACATGGCATCAATCCGCACAATGTTGGTATGTTTGAATGTACGCTGGACACTGTGGATGATTTGCTGTCCTATATTGAATCCACGAGTATTTACTGTGTGGAGCGTGATGGAAAGTATATCAATTTTGCACCCACCAAAATTATGGAATATTTTGCGCAGAAATCGATCACCGGCGAATACTATGCGGACGGAGCATACCACAGCATAGAAGTAAAACCGGAGTTGGACGATATACAGTATTTGCGTACCTTCAAATTTGAGGATTTAACCTTCCGGGGCACGGTGGAATTCCGCAGTGTCTGTTGCCAGCCGATAGCAGACTGCATGACAGTTGCAGCTTTCCATGTGGGCTTAAAAAACCATGTTTACGAGCTGGATCACCTGTTAAAAAATGACCACATTATTTATCACCGTGGCTATACCGCCGCAGAGCTGCGGAAAATGTTCAATCACCGGGAAATCCCTCCTTTTGTTGATCAGGATGCACTGTATGCGCTTGCAGAAAAGGTAGTCAATCTGGCACGGGATGGCTTGCGGATGCGTGGCTTGGGGGAAGAAGTATTCCTTGCACCATTATATGAACGATTAAGAAATCGGACCAATCCGGCAAAATATATGTTGGAACAGCTGGAACAGGGTATACTATTGGAAGATATGATTCAGGCTTATGGAAAACTGGACAAATAAGGAGTCTTAAACGATGAAACAGACGGACATAGCGATTGTTGGCGGCGGTTCTGCGGGATTGACTGCTGCTATTTATGCTGCGCGGGAACAGATTGACGCCGTTGTGATAGATGAGTTTGCAGGCGGGCAGATTTTACAGGCAGATATTGTGGACAATTACCCTGCTTTACCGGGTATATCCGGCGGGGAACTCGGAGAGGCTTTTCGCAGTCATGCAGAGGAAAAGGGGGCGGAATTTCTGGAATGTGCTGTGGCGGCAATTGATAAAAACAGAGATCACTTCGAACTCAAGCTGTTTGATGGTATGCAAGAAAGTTTTTTGCAGGCGAAGTCTGTGATTTATGCCGCAGGCTGCCAGCACAGGCATTTGAATATCCCCGGTGAGGAACGTTTGACCGGACATGGTGTATCCTATTGCGCTTCCTGTGATGCAGCGTTTTATCAGGATAAAACCGTTGCAGTGATCGGAGGCGGTGATACGGCGCTGTCAGAAGCGTGGATGCTGTCACGGATTGCAAAAACAGTTTATTTGATTCACCGACGGGATACCTTTCGTGCGGCTGCGGATATAGTGGAATCCGTTTCCCATACGAAAAATATTCAGATGATCATGCATACCGTTCCGCTGGAAATCTTAGGGGAGCAGTCCGTACAAGCCGTGCGTCTGCAAGATAAAACGACTGGAGAACAGCGGACAGTATCGGTGGACGGCGTATTTGTCGCGGTTGGAATGCTGCCGGATACAAACATTATCTCCCATCTGGCAAATATAGATGAAAACGGTTATGTGATTGCAGATGAAACAGGTATCACCAGCTGTGCGGGATTGTTTGCAGCGGGAGATGTGCGGACAAAGCAGTTTCGTCAGGTTGTAACTGCCGCAGCCGACGGTGCGAATTGTGTGAATTCTGCAGAGTGCTACCTAAGAAATCTGTGAAAAAGTTGATTTATCGATGCAGGATTTTGCATCATGTTCCGTATGAATACCTCCTTCGATGAAGGGGGTATTTTTATTGCATAAATGTTATATAAAATCACAACATTTTGTAGAGAATACCTGTAAAAATTTCGGAAAATAAGATGGAATCCATGATTTTTTTCATAATTGGAAAAAAGGGGTTGTATTGGAAAGAACAAATGGATATAATAGCAAACATAACATATAAATCCTACATTAAAAGTAGGAAATAAAGATGGAAGGATGATCTTTTTGCGATTGATGGACCGCTATTATTATGATCTCTCCAGTCTGCGAATGCGATGTTGTTGATGCTACAGGCTGACATATATATCAACATACTATATGAATTTGAGAGGTAAGACATCATGAATTATACAAAGAAAATAACCGCCATTTTTCTGGCGTCTGCATTATCGGTTGGTTTATTATCTGGCTGCGGCGGCAGCGCCTCCGAAAACGGTTCCGCAGCAGGGGCAGGAGCAAGCAGTGAGCCAGTAGAGATTACCAATGTCTCTTATGATCCAACGCGTGAGCTATATGCCGCGTACAATGAAATCTTTACAGAACACTGGAAGCAACAGACCGGTCAGGATGTGACCATTACGCAGTCCCATGGAGGTTCCGGAAAGCAGGCTCTTGAGGTTGCCAACGGTCTGGAAGCCGATGTCGTTACACTGGCTCTGGAGGGCGATGTCGATGCAGTGAAGGATGCGGGTCTGATTGAAGATGGCTATACCAGTGAGTTCGACAACGACAGTGCACCGTATACGTCATCCATTGTCTTCCTGGTCCGTAAGGATAATCCAAAGGATATTCAGGATTGGGATGATCTGCTCCGTGATGATGTCGGCGTCATTACGCCCAACCCGAAGACCTCCGGCGGCGCACGCTGGAATTATCTTGCAGCATGGTACTACTTTGAAAAGCAGGGACAGGATGAGCAGCAGATTGAAGAAAGCATAAAGAAGCTGTACCAAAATGTACTGGTTCTGGATTCCGGTGCGCGTGGCGCAACAACCTCCTTTGTCGAGAACAAGCAGGGTGATGTGCTGCTGGCATGGGAGAACGAAGCATTCCTTTCGCTTGAGGAATATCCGGGAGAATATGAGATCGTTGTTCCCTCTGTTTCCATTCTGTGCCAGCCGACAGTAGCTGTTGTGGATGAGGTTGTTGATACACGTGGTACCCGTGATGTTGCGACAGAATATTTGAATTACCTGTATTCTGATGAAGCGCAGCGTCTGGAAGCAGATAATTTCTATCGTCCGTCCAATGCTGATATTTTGGCAGAATATACCTCCGAAGGCGATAGCAAGACGATCACCGAAATTCCGGCGGATGGCAAGTGGATTATTACCGATAACTTTGAACTGACGGATATCAACCATTTCGGCGGTTGGACAGAGGCTGCGGAAAAGCATTTTGTTGACGGCGGGATCTTTGACAGCATTTACGAAGAACACTAAACGATATAGGGCAGGCTGGAACGCCTGCCCTCCGTATGAACACAGAAAGGGATACATGAAATGAAACGAAAAAGAAGGAAACAGCGGGTGATTCCCGGCTTTGGATTGTCGCTGGGCGTTACCGTTACCATCCTGAGCCTGATCGTGGTAATTCCGCTGTGTTCTCTGGTTATCTTCTCCGCACAGCTCTCGTTTGCGGATTTTATCAAGACCATTACGAGTGAACGTGTGCTCGCCAGCTATAAGGTCAGCTTTCTGACCGCCTTGATCGCATCGCTGATTAACGCAGGCATGGGACTGATTATCGCATGGGTATTGGTTCGGTATCAGTTCCCGGGAAAACGTATTATGGACGGTATGATTGAAATTCCATTTGCGCTGCCTACGGCGGTTGCAGGTATTTCCCTGACACATATGACGGTAGATAACGGCTGGGTTGGCGGATTTTTTGCAAAGTTTGGTATTCATATCGCATACACACGTGTTGGCATTACGCTGGCCCTTGTATTTATCGGTATTCCGTTTGTCGTCCGCTCTGTACAGCCGGTTTTGGAAAAGATTGATGTACAGTATGAAGAAGCTGCAAGTATTATGGGCGCCAGCCGTATCTATACCTTCCGGCGTGTGATTATGCCGGAGATCATGCCGGCGCTGGTTGCGGGATTTACGATGGCGTTTGCCCGCAGCCTTGGAGAATATGGCAGTGTGGTATTCATTGCAGGCAATACGCCGTTTTATACTGAAATTACACCGCTGCTTATCATGTCGAAATTACAGGAATACGATTATGCAAGTGCAACCTCGATTGCACTGGTGATGCTTGCAGCAGCATTCCTGATTCTGTTTATCAGTGCAGTGGTACAAAGCCGTACATCCAAAATCGTAAGCGGTATCCAGTGAGGAGGGGAAAGGATGAATCAACGAAATGATTCCGGCGCAGTAAAATGGCTGTTGATTGTAGTCAGTGCAGCGTTCCTGATCGTCATGCTGGTGCTGCCGCTGATTTATGTACTGATTACAGCATTTCGGGAAGGCATTCAGCCGTTTCTGGCGGCTGTAACCGATCAATATGCACTGAAATCTATCCAGCTTACACTGGAAGCTACCGTGTTTGCGGTTATCACCAATACGATTTTCGGTTTGTTTGCAGCGTGGTGCATTACGAAATTTAATTTTAAAGGAAAGAAAATCATTTCAACCCTGATTGACCTTCCGCTAACAGTATCGCCAATCATAGCCGGCCTGATTTTTGTTCTGACCTATGGACGCCAGAGCATATTGTATCCGTATCTGAAAAGCGCACATATTTCCATCATTTATGCCGTGCCGGGCATTGTCATGGCGACGATTTTTGTCACATTTCCGTTTATCTCCCGTGAACTGATTCCGGTATTGACTGCGCAGGGAACAGATGAAGAGGAAGCGGCGGCCTTGATGGGAGCCGGCGGTTGGACGATTTTCCGGCGCGTTACATTCCCACATATCAAGTGGGCATTCCTGTATGGCATTGTGCTGTGTTCAGCCCGCGCAATGGGTGAATTTGGCGCTGTATCCGTCCTCTCCGGACATCTGAGAGGAAAGACCAACACCATGCCGCTTTATATTGAGCTGTTGTATCAGGGTTACGATTTTACAGGAGCTTTTGCAATATCGTCTATTTTGGTTGTCATGGCGATTATCATTCTGATCCTGCGCAGCGTTTTGGAATACCGCGGTAAGAAAAACGAGGAGTAAGCAATGGAGCATACATATTATGTAGAGATGCGGGATGTCAATAAAAGCTTTGGAAGCTTTCAGGCATCGAAAGACATCAACTTTGGTATAGAAAAGGGTAAGCTGATTGGTTTGCTGGGGCCGAGCGGCAGCGGAAAGACCACCATTCTCCGTATGCTGGCGGGGCTGGAAACAGCAGACACCGGAGATATCATCATCGATGGGAAGATCGTCAACGATGTACCGGCGAGCAAACGAGGTATCGGCTTTGTTTTTCAGAGCTATGCATTGTTCCGTTATCTGACGGTTTATGAAAATGTAGCCTTTGGCTTAAAGGTACAGAAGTGGCCAAAGGAAAAAGTCAGGGAGCGTGTCACGGAGATGCTGGAGCTGGTGGGATTGACTGGATTGGAAAAGCGTTATCCAAATCAGCTTTCCGGCGGACAGCGGCAGCGCATTGCCTTTGCACGTGCGCTGGCACCGCAGCCGCAGCTCCTCTTGCTGGATGAACCGTTTGCCGCTGTAGATGCAAAGGTACGGCAGGAGCTGAGAAGCTGGCTGCGGGAAATGATTTCGTCTGTCGGCGTCACCAGTATCTTTGTCACGCATGACCAGGATGAAGCGATTGAGGTTGCGGATGAAATCATCATCACCAATCAGGGGCGGATTGAACAGATCGGCACACCGAAGGATATCTATAAGCAGCCGGTTACGCCATTTGTCGCACAGTTTATCGGGCAATCGTCCATTGTAGAGCATTTTCAGCGGTTTGCAGGCTTTGAACATGCGAACGATGCGGCAACCTATGCAGTTGTCCGTCCGGAATATGTCAGCGTGACAAAGAAGAAGGAATATGTCCGGTATCCGATTCACACAGAGGAAGGTATTGTGGAGCAGACAGCTTTCCGCGGCAGTGAGATTGAGCTGAAAATCCGTGTGAAGGATGCCGTTATCAAAGCAAACCGACTGCTGGATGATGAGCCGGTATCGGTTGGGGAAACGGTAAATGTCTTTATCTATCGTGTTTACGCATTCGATGATACAAAGGCATATGTTATAGAGAACAATGCACTGGCAAATCCGAACTCGGTTATTATTTAATGCCGGATAGCAGAAAAGGGGTGAACGCCTGTGGAAACAATTCAACTGGAAACCGATATTGCAATACTTGGCGGCGGCGCAGCTGGCTGCTATGCGGCAATGACCGTACAGGATAGAGCACCGGATGCAAAGGTGCTGATACTCGAAAAGGCAAATATCAAACGCAGCGGCTGCCTTGCAGCAGGCGTGAACGCATTGAATGCATATATTGTACCGGGGAAGACGCCGGAATTTTACGTAGAGTATGCAAAAAAGGATGCGCACGGCATTGTGCGCGAAGATCTGCTGCTCAGCATGAGTCAGCGGCTCAATCAGGTAACCCATCATCTGGAACAGCTGGGACTGGTTATCCTCAAAGATGAGAATGGGAATTATGTCACCCGAGGCAATCGGAACATCAAAATTAACGGCGAAAATATCAAGCCGATTCTTGCACAGGCTGTGGAGAACTGTCCGAATGTAACAGTGATGAACCATGTCAATGCTGTGGACTATATTGTAAAGGATCATAAGCTGATTGGCGTGTTTGCCAATAGCGTACTGGAAGAAAAGCTGTATGTTATCCGGTGTAAGGCGTGCATTTGCGCTACCGGTGGCGCAGCAGGCCTATACCGCCCGAACAATCCGGGATTTTCCCGCCATAAAATGTGGTATCCACCGTTCAATACCGGTGCGGGCTATGCTATGGGCATTCGCGCCGGTGCGGAAATGACTACGTTTGAAATGCGGTTTATTGCACTGCGCTGCAAGGATACCATTGCGCCTACCGGAACACTGGCGCAGGGCGTCGGCGCCAAACAGGTCAACGCAAAAGGCGAGGTGTATGAGCAGAAATACGGTCTGACGACATCGCAGCGTGTGTACGGCACTGTCATGGAGAACAAAGAAGGACGCGGACCATGTTATCTGCGGACAAAGGGCATTACCGCTGAACAGGCGGACAGCTTGAAACGTGCTTATCTCAATATGGCGCCGTCCCAGACGCTGAAATGGCTGGAAAATGGCAGCTCACCGGATGAAGAAAATGTGGAGATCGAAGGCACGGAGCCATACATCATCGGCGGACATACTGCAAGCGGCTATTGGGTCGATGCGAACCGCATGTCTACGATTGACGGTTTGTTTGCAGCGGGTGATGTCGCAGGAGGCAGCCCACAGAAATATGTCACCGGCGCACTGGCAGAGGGTGAAATTGCAGGAGAAGCGGCTGTTAAGTATGTCAATAACAGGCTGGAAGACATTCCTGTGGATTATGCAAAGCAACAGGCGCAAGCGATTGAGAACTATTTTACCAATACATCCCTGTTCACAACCGAACAACTGGAAGAAGCCATGCAGGGCGTGATGGATCGCTATGCGGGCGGTATCAGCACAGATTATGGCTTTACGGAATCCGGTTTAAAGCTGGCTGACCAGAAGATTCAGCGATTGATCCATTTGAGTGATGATATTCATGTTTCCGACATGCAGGAGCTGACGCGGCTGTTGGAACTCAAGGAACGCCTGCTGGTATGCCGGGTCGTCATTGCGCATCTTGCTGACCGGAAGGAAACCCGTTGGCACTGCTTCGCAGAGAATCTGGATTATCCGCAAACCGATGACGCATGGCTGCAATATGTCAATTCCCGTTACGAAAACGGCGAAATTCATATGCTTCACCGGAAGCTGACAGAGAGGTATGAAACCTATGAGCATACACATTGACCAAAATACATGCATCGGCTGCGGACAGTGTGCGGAAGTATGTCCGGGAACGCTGATCCAGATGAAGCAAAGCAAGGCATGGATGCGTTATCCAAAGGAATGCTGGGGTTGTGTATCCTGCGTGAAGCAGTGTCCGGTGCATGCTGTTTCCCTGTATCTCGGTGCGGATATTGGCGGCGCAGGAAGTCGTATGACGGTAACAAAGGAAGGCAGCCTGCTGCACTGGACTGTTACACGTGCGGATGCGTCACAGGAAACCATTACCGTCGACAGCAGGGATGCGAACAAATATTAGCAAAGAATATTTCCTCTATCATGGCTCCTGATGAGAGGGAGCTGTCCGCACTGGCAGTGCGGATGGAGGAAGTCTGATATAATCGAAAGACGTTTGGAGATGAAAAATATGAGTGAATTTTCCCACCTCGATCAATTGGAGGCAGAGGCGATCTATATTATGCGTGAGGTTGCCGCAGAGTGTGAGCGTCCCGTTATGCTGTATTCCATCGGCAAGGACAGTTCCGTTATGCTGCATCTGGCGATGAAAGCTTTTTATCCCGAAAAGCCGCCATTTCCATTCCTTCATGTGGATACAACATGGAAATTCAAAGAAATGATTGAATTCCGTGACCGGAAGGCAAAGGAGCTTGGCATTGAAATGCTGGTATATACCAATCCGGAAGGCAAGGCACAGAATATCAATCCGTTTGACCACGGTTCTGCCTATACCGATATCATGAAAACACAGGCGCTGAAACAGGCGTTGAAGAAATATGGCTTTACAGCAGCCTTTGGCGGCGGACGCCGCGACGAAGAAAAATCCCGTGCAAAGGAACGGATTTTCTCATTCCGTAATGAGGCACAGGCATGGGACCCGAAAAACCAGAGACCTGAGATGTGGAAGCTGTATAATACCAAAATCCATAAGGGCGAAAGCATCCGCGTATTCCCACTGTCCAACTGGACAGAAAAGGACATCTGGCAATATATCCAGCGGGAAAACATTGATATTGTTCCGCTGTATTTTGCGGCAGAACGTCCAGTGGTGGAGCGTGACGGCAATTTAATCATGGTGGATGATGAGCGTATGCGTCTGAATCCAGGGGAAGTACCGCAGCTCAAGCAGGTACGCTTCCGTACACTGGGCTGTTATCCGTTGACCGGCGGTGTGGAATCTACGGCAACAACACTGGATGAAGTGATTGCGGAGACACTGGCAGCGGTTACATCTGAGCGCACCAGCCGCGTGATTGACAAGGAAGCTGCCGGAAGCATGGAGCGCAGAAAGAGAGAAGGTTATTTCTGATGAAGAATCTGTTGAAATATATTACGTGCGGCAGTGTGGATGATGGAAAGTCCACACTGATCGGACATATTTTATACGATACCAAAAAGCTGTATACCGATCAGGAGCAGGCGCTGGAGCTGGAAAGCAAGGTTGGCAGCCGTGGCGGTGAAATTGACTATTCCCTGCTGCTGGATGGCCTGATGGCAGAACGGGAACAGGGTATTACGATTGATGTGGCCTACCGGTATTTCACGACGGACAACCGCAGCTTTATTGTGGCAGATACGCCGGGACACGAGGAATACACCAGAAACATGGCTGTAGGTGCATCGTTTGCCGATCTCGCTATCATTCTGATAGATGCTTCACAGGGTGTACTGGTGCAGACACGCCGACATGCACGTATCTGTGCACTGATGGGCATCCGTTACTTTGTGTTTGCACTCAATAAGATGGATCTTGTCCGTTACAGTGAAGAGCGGTATCGGGAAATCGAAGCAGATATCCGGGCGCTTGCACAGGAGCTGAAGCTGTTCAGCGTAAATATTATTCCAGTTTCTGCAACAGCTGGTGATAACCTGACAAAGTACTCCGAAAATATGCCATGGTATACCGGTACAACCCTGCTGGATTATCTGGAGACAGTCGATATTGATACTGCACAGAATGAGGAAGGCTTTTATATGCCGGTACAGCGTGTATGCCGTCCGAACCATACCTTCCGCGGATTTCAGGGACAGATTGAAGCGGGTGAAATTGCCGTCGGTGATACCATTACCGTTCAGCCGAGTGAAGAAAAAGCAGGTGTCAAGGCAATTCTGGTTGGGGACAAACCGGCAGATCGTGCGCATGTAGGCCAGCCGGTTACCATTCAGCTTGACCGCGAAATTGATGTATCTCGCGGACGTGTGCTGACACGTGGAAACAGCATTTCGTCTGCACGGGCATTTCAGGCAACGCTGCTGTGGATGGATGACAGCCAGCTGACAGAAGGCAAAGAGTATTTTATCAAGGTTGGCACACGGCTGATTACCGGCGCAGTGCGTGCCATCCGTTATAAAACAGATGTCAATACCGGAGAGCAGGTAACCGCATTCAGCCTGAAAAAGAATGAAATTGCTTACTGTGATATCACCGTGGATGAGGATATTCCGATTGACACCTTTGAGCACCATAAGGCATTGGGTGAAGTGCTGTTGATTGACCGTGTCACCAATATGACATCAGCTTGCGGTGTGGTGGAAGCAATTGTGCATGATACCGATGTCGGGCGCACCGTTCAGTTCCAGAGTGATGACCAGATTGTCAAGACACACCTGTTCCAGACAGTTTATGTTCAGTTGGAATCTGGCCTGATTGGCAGCTATGACCCGGAGGGTGTTCGTTTCAAGGTAGGCGATGCATTGCCGCTGCGCGGCGAAGGCTATCATTATCCGAACAGCTTTGATATCGTTTCTCTGGCAGAACGTAAGGTAATCCGTATCCGAGATGGTATTTTTGCCCAAATTCAGCCATTGAACCAGTATCAGACCAGTGGTCTTCCGATTGTAGATGAACGCGGCAATGCCATTTGTGTACCATCACAGGAGGAGTTGGAAAAGTTCCTTGCGGTATATGATGCACATGCTTCTGCCGACGAAAAGCAGTTGAATCACTGGCTGCATTTTGAAACCTTCCGCCGGATTGTGTTCCGCAACAGCTCAAGTGATGATTATATCATTTAAAGTATCTGTTACTGTCAACATAGATGGATGTTATTAACAGCCATTCCAGTACCGTGCTATATGAAAGAAAAGACTCGTACTTGTCGGGAAATTATCGTAATCCGACAGGTACGAGTCTCTGTTTTGTGGTGTATAACCAGGATAATGTGTTATGCCTGTGCCTGTTCTGCTTCCAGCTTGTGTTCCCACTGCTTGCAGCGGTTGATGGCACACAGGATACCCTTGATGGATGCCATGGAAATATTATGGTCAATACCAACACCGAAGACATCATGGCCATCCTTGGTACGCAGCTGAATATAAGCCACTGCCTTGGAGTCTGAGCCAGCGCTGATGGCATGTTCCTTGTAGTCAACAAAGGTGTAGCGATCCATACGTTCACCGTGGATTGCATTGAAGAATGCATCAATTGGGCCATTGCCATCACCGGTTACTTCAAAGATCGTATCTTTATGCTGTAGCATACCATAGAAATGGGAGTGGGCAATACCATTCTCCACATCGGCATTCAGTTTATTGCGAATCAGACGATATGGGCCATCGACACTGAGATACGTATGTTCAAACAGCTGATAAATGGTGTCCGGCTTCAGCTCAACGCCTTCCAAATCGGATTCACGCTGGACAACCTCGCCAAATTCTGCGTGCATTGCCTTTGGCATATCGAAACCAAATTTATGGTTCATAATAAATGCAGCGCCGCCCTTGCCGGACTGAGAATTGATGCGTACCGGCTCATAAGATCTGCCAAGGTCTTCCGGATTGATTGGCAGATAGGGAACCATCCATTTCGATGTACCGGTTTCCTGCATGAACTGGAAGCCCTTGTTGATGGCATCCTGATGGCTGCCGGAAAAAGCAGTAAATACCAGGTCACCACCATATGGCTGACGTTCCGGAATCTTCATTTTGGTGCAGCGTTCATACATTTCCATGATCCGTTCCATCTGGCTGAAGTCCAACTCTGGGTCAACACCCTGCACATACATGTTCATAGCTACGGTAATCATATCAACATTACCGGTGCGTTCGCCATTGCCAAACAGGCAGGCTTCGACACGCTCGGCACCAGCCAGCAAACCGGCTTCGGTGGTGGCAACGCCGCAGCCGCGGTCATTGTGCGGATGAAGCGAAATAATCGCGCGTTCACGTCCCGGAAGGGTGCGGATAAAATATTCCAGCTCATCGGCAAACTGGTTCGGCATACAGTTTTCTACGGTTGTCGGCAGATTCAGAATCACCTTATGGTCAGCATCTGCATGAAGGTGATCGAGAACAGCAGCACAGATTTCCACAGCAGCATCCATTTCCGTACCCATAAAGGATTCCGGCGAATATTCAAAGCGCAAATCCATACCGGATGCGACAACCGGCTGTGCCATTTCATAAATCAGGTCAGCAGCATCGGTAGCGATTTTTTTGACACCTGCAACGTCTGTGCGGAAAACAACCTCACGCTGTAAGGTAGAGGTGGAATTGTAAAAATGGAAAATCACATGCTTGGCACCCTGAATTGCTTCAAAGGTCTTTTTAATCAGATGTGGGCGCGCCTGCACCAAAACCTGGATGGTAACATCATCCGGGATATGTCCGCCTTCAATCAGCTCGCGGCAGATTTCATAGTCTGTATCCGATGCGGATGGGAATCCAATTTCGATTTCCTTTACACCGATTTCATCTACCAGCATATGAAACATTTCCAGCTTCTCCTGCATGTTCATCGGATCAATCAGCGCCTGATTGCCGTCGCGCAGGTCAACAGAGCACCAGACTGGTGCTTTGGTAATTAAATTGTCCGGCCAGGTACGATTTTTAATCGGCTGTGGGACAAATGGAATGTATTTTTCAAAACCTTTCATTGTATGATTCCTCCTGACAGTAATCATAATAAAACACGAATTATTTGTCAAGTATTTGACATATGGAAGCATAAAATCCCCTATGGAATGCACCATAGGGGATGAACTGTATATACAGCTTTTACTTTTCCAGATAATTCATAAGGATCATTGCACTCTGTGCACGGGTTGCCGTACCCTTCGGGTCAAGCAGCGTTACGCCATCATTGGCTGTACCATTGATGATACCGTTCTGATTTGCCCACAGTACAGCATCCTTTGCCCAACTGGAGACCATGTCTGCATCCGGGAAATTCAGAGAGCCGGAAACGGCCGGAGACTTCTCATAACGGTACAGAATTGCAGCATACTCCTGACGGGTGATGTTGCTGTTCGGTGCAAAGGTTCCGTCACCCATGCCAGCTACAACACTGTTCTGGGTTGCCCAGAGGACGGCATCATAGTACCACTTGCCCGCTGGAACATCGGTAAATGGCATATCGCCGGAAACCGCCGGAGAACCAGCCTGTGCATACATAATTTGTGCTACCATGGCACGGGTCATCGATGTACCGGGTGAAAAGATATCGTCGCTCATACCCTTCATGATACCGTTGTCATAGACATACTGAACAGCATTGGTATACCATGCATTTGCGGAGACATCTTGAAATACAGTGGATACTGTACGCTTGTTCGTCTTTTGATATTGATATACTGTATAATAACTGTCGCCGTCATAGCAATACGTTTCATTGCCGTTGGCGTCATAAGTAAACCGCTCGGTGGTTCTGGAAGACGCTGTATCTCCGTATGACGAATTCAATACACGTTCGATAAGGCGGTTATTGTCATCGTACTGGTAGGTGTACCAGTTACCCGCATTGGTTTCGCCATTTTCAGTATAATAGAATTCCTGCTTTACCAGATTACCGTTGCTGTCGTACTCGTTTTTCCGTGTTTCAACGCTATCAACGATAGGATCTTTGGTGTCGTCAGACCATTCGAGACGGCCTTCTTTTTTGACAATCTGATTATGCGTATCATATTCATACGTATATGTGATCAGGCTTTCAACATTGTCGATCACTTCAGAAGTGATATTGCCTTGCGAATCTCTGGTATAGCGGATCTCAACATCCCGATAGTTGTAAGAAATATCTTTTCCGGAGAGCCTGCCAGCAGAATCATACAAATAGGTTGTTGTGTCGCTATATTGCTTTTCGCCATTATCGTCGTAGAAATAGCTGATTCCCTTTGCAATTTTGCCAGCGGAATTGTTCTCATAATCCGTATAACCAACAACTGCATTGGTTTTTGCATCATATTCCGTTGCTTTTACCAGTTCATAATCCGAAGAATAGCTTGGCGTATGATCTAAATCATACGCATCCTTGTCATAACCGTTAAAGTCCCGGCTTGCCAATGCACCAGTTGACAGCAGTGTCACGGACATCGCACCTGCGAGCAATGCACTCACAGTTCTTTTTTTCCATGTCATACAATTTCCTCCTGTATTTTGTCTTGCAATTTAATAGACTATATTATATATATTGTAACAGATGATACATAAAATGCAAGTGAAATGTAAACGAAAGTATACATTTGTAACGCATATATAAGAAAATTTCTATGGATACAAAAATAGGGCGTATGACAGAACAACAATCCTGTATACGCCCTTTGCTCATGTATTTAGTCCAGACCGTGTTTTTTGCGATAGGAGAAGGAGGATGGATGATTGCGTCCCCATGCCATATAAATGACAATGGATAAAATATTAAACACGCCCATAATGACAAACATATGATTGTAACCAACTGCAGTAATCAGAGAGCCTGCAATACCGCCCCCGATGCCAATGCCGATGTCATAGGCGCATAAGAAGGTGGAATTTGCACTGCCGCGGCGTTCCAGCGGGGCAATGGACACCGCCATGGACTGCAATGCTGGTTCCAGACCGCCAAAGCCAAAGCCCGCTAGTACGGCGGACAATAGATATGTCGCCATATTTGGGAATAGCCCCATCAGCAAAAATGCCAGCAACATGGCAAGATTGCAGGTATAAGCGAAAATACCTTCTCCGCGCTGATCGGTAACTTTACCGGCGGAAAGACGGGTAATCAGCAGGGCTACCGCCATAATGGCAAAGAAAATACCACCAGATGGAAGATCCTGCTCTGCTGCAAATTTGGCAGTGAAGTTCTCCAGTGCGCCATAGGTCAGCATGAATACCAGAGCAGTGCAGGAGGCTGGAAGCGCATCTTTGTCAAGCAGCCCCTTTACGGTAAATGGCTTCTTTTCTACCACTACCGGCGGCGTTTTCAGCATCAGGAACAGTACCAGAGCAATCGCAATCGAAATCGCAGCAAACAGGAATAGAGTTGTAAAACCCATGTTTTCCATTAAGGACAAACCGAGGGCTGGTGCACAGGCGGTGGCCAATGCAGTGGCCAGACCAAACATGCCCATACCTTCGGCAAAACGCTGTTTTGGAATGATATCAGTTGCAATAGTAGATGTAGAAGTGTTGGAAAATGCCAGTGATGCACCATGGACCATACGGCAGACAAATGCTAAAAACATGGTTGCAAGTACCAGATACCCAATTGGCATCAAAGCCATACCGCATAAGCCAATAATCAGAATGGCTTTGCGTTTGCCGTTATCCAGCATCCAGCCTATGATTGGACGGAATACAACAGCGACGATGGAAAATAGAGCGGCAGCGAGACCGGCAATCTTTTCTGAACCACCCAGATATTCAATATAAAACGGGAAGGTGGACAGAATCATCAGATGGTTCATAAAAACCAAAAAATTGATGATAATAATCATCGTAAAATCTTTTGTCCACAGCTTAACAGGTTTTTGACTCATAAAAGAGACCTCCTATCATACTTTGTTTCGGTTCAGGCATAAAAAACACGAGTAGCTCTGACCAACCGGAATTACGCCAGTAGAGCTACTCGTTGCAGCAAGTATTATAGCACGATTTTTGTCAAAACGTAAGTTGAAAATTTTACCAAAATCAGATATCAAAAAGACAAAATTGATCGGCAGATGGAACAAAGAGACAGGATTTGATGCTCAAAATGATTCCGGAATCAGCTTTCCCGCTGATTCCTGTCCAAACAGGGTCTCTATCAGTTTGCCGTCACGAATCAGCAACGTATGTACCGGTGTATATTCCTGAATACAGGTATCAATGACATTGGCTGATCCGCGAGATGTTCCATCCCATAAAACAAGTACATAATCACTGTATTGGATAATACAACGATTGCGCTGCAACGGCGCACGTTTATGATACCGTTCATAGTCCGGACGGAAGACTTTCAATGGCAAATGTTTCTGGCGGGCATATGCCTCGGCAAGCTGATCTGCACCTTCCGCGCCGCCGGATACGATTTCACTGGTTCCCTTTGGCATAAATTGATCAAGAATTGGCAATGCATCCATGGAGATGGAGCGGGAACCCACAATGGCAACACGCATGGAAAATCCTCCCACAAAGAATATTCTGTGTTTACTATAACAGATATTTCCTTCCTGTTCAATAGTACAAACATTTCCGCCAGAGGATAATGCGGTACAAAGCAAGCATTCTCTGTACGAACATCCAGACAAACACATGCATTTGTTTGCCGTTCTGCGGTCAATCTAAAGGAGGGAAGGAGAGGATGCGATGAAAAAAATGGGAAAAAGCTTCGCCAGCTGTCTGCTGTGTTGCCTGCTATTGGCCTGTACGGCCCAGGCAGCAGAATTGGTGCCGCTTGGCGTTCCCGTTGGTGTGCGTATGACAGCGGAGGGCGTTGTGATTTCTTCGTTATCTACAGTTGACAGTGCGGCAGGGGAAATCTGTCCGGGAGAGCAGGCGGGACTTGAAGTTGGAGATATTTTACAGACAGCAAATGGCACGGAAATATCTTCCAGTGAACAGCTGGCACAGGTGATACAGGAAAGCAACGGTGAACCTGTGCGCATAACCGGAATGCGGGGAGACACGACGATTGAAACCACAGTACAGCCAGTTCAAAGCAGCAAATCCGGTATGTATCAGATTGGCCTGCTCATTCGGGACAGCATGGCAGGCATCGGCACGTTGACGTTTGCCGATCCGGAGACAGGTGCTTTTGGCGCCTTGGGACATCCGGTAAGTGATGTGGATAGCGGCACGCTTTTGCCACTGGAAACCGGATCGATTGTTCCGGCATCTGTCATTGGCGTGGTAGCCGGTGAAGCCGGTACGCCAGGTGAGCTGGTTGGCACCTATGAATTTACGAGAGAACTGGGACAGTTGAACGACAACACAGCCTGTGGTATCTTTGGCACATTGTCCGATCATACGTTATATCAGGCTGACGCCGCGGTGGAAACAGCTGGAATTGATGAAATCCACACCGGTAAAGCAGAAATCTTAACCTGTATTTCCGGTTCTGTACCGAAAACGTATGAAATTTCCATTGAGAAAATCACACCGGATGCAGAGGACAGCAGAAACCTGTCCATCCGTATTACAGATACAGCGCTGCTGGATATAACCGGCGGCATTGTACCGGGTATGTCGGGTTCCCCGATCTTACAGGATGGAAAGCTAATTGGCGCTGTCACGCATACGCTGTTAAACAGCCCGGATAAAGGATATGGAATTTCAATTGAAACTATGCTGGACGCAGCAGCATAAATAAAATATGCCTGGCATAAGTGCATGTAGGGTGATTTTGTGTTTGCAATGAAAAAGAATGATGTGAGTGCATTTTACAAATTTTGATTGGTTTCAAAGAAATTTGACAAAATGCTGGTTTGTAACGCGAAATTCGGCTGCCGCTGTCGAACGATTATTATGAAGAAATGGGTAAAATTCATTGTCTTCATTCCGAAAATATGGTAATCTAAAACCGTCGGAAACACGGCAAATTATTACGGATATGCTGGAAGGCAGGGAATGACATCATGGAGAATAGAATTCGTGTGCTGATTGCTGACGAAGATAAGGAATTTCGGAGGATTTTGACCGAAACGCTTAGCGCAGGCAATCAGATCGAGATAGCAGGTTCCTTTGGCGATGGAAAAGGTCTGGTGCAGAAGATTTTGGATCATGCACCGGATGTGCTGTTGATTGATCTGATGCTGCCGGGGGCAGATGGCTTAACCGTTTTACACGGATTAAGTGACGCTGCACCGGCGAAAATGCCGGTTATTTTCGTTTTAAGCAGCTTTGCATCACAGGAAACGACAGCGGAGTGCAATGCACTGGGCGTTAGCTTTTATTTACGCAAGCCGGTTGATTTACAGGCATTGGCGCAGCGTATCACCCGGTATGGCGGACAGCGCAGCTTTACCCGGACGCAGGCAGTTCGTATGCCGGATGAGGATCTGGAAATTGAAATGCGGGTAACCAATATTATCCATCAGATCGGTGTTCCGGCACACATCAAAGGCTACCAGTATCTGCGGGAGGCCATTATTATGACGATCCACGATATGGAAGCAATCAATGCGATTACCAAAATATTATATCCAACAGTGGCAAAAAAATTCAAAACCACATCATCCCGTGTGGAGCGTGCCATTCGTCACGCGATTGAAGTGGCATGGGACCGCGGCGATGTGGATACCCTGCAAGAATATTTTGGATTTACTGTCAGCGGAGCAAAAGGCAAGCCGACAAACAGTGAGTTTATTTCCATGGTTGCAGACCGCCTGCGTTTGGAGCTGAAAATTAGCTGATCTCTTTTTTATTTCCCTCTTCGCCGTGCAGCTTATGTACGGCAGAGGGACTTTTTTTGTTTTGTAAAAATATGCTCTTCCGTAATCAGAAGAGCATAGTATAGTTATTTGGCATAATAATTGGATTCCAATATCAGGTTACTGGTTTCGATGTACCGCTGCGCGAATGTATTCATGGCCTGTAAATCTGTATTTGCAGCAGCGCCTTCATAAAATTCGTGTATGACAGCGCCATCTTGATACACAACGTCATCCGTAATCCAGCTTCCATCGCTGAAAATCGCATAGCCGTCATAATCCGGGTCAAAGGCATCCCGGCCGATATAGCGGTAATCCGATTGCATACCGAACAGGTTGAGCAGCGTCGGCAGAATATCAGAAGTATTGATGGTTTTGTCAACGGTAACAGGAGATTCCATATCTGCGGACCAGATGAAAAACGGTGTTTTCTCTACCATCAGGTTAACCGGAACATCGGAAAGCTCCAGCACACGTTCCTGATCCTTCATAGAATAGGAATAATGGTCTGTCACACCAACGATGACGGTGTTGTCCAACAGATTTTCTGCTTTCAGATCATCGATTAACATGGCAAAAAAATCATCCAGCAGATTGATTTTGGCATAGTAATAGTCCACTTCCGAGCATTCGTCCGAACCTTCATACTGGGGGTATTTTTCCAGCGCATATCGGCTGACGGAATCCTCTTTGGCATATGGCATGTGCGCATTGCGGGAGATCACAAAATTGAAAAACGGTTCCTTGCAAAGCAGCAAGTCATGGAGCGTCTCATTGGTCAGGACAAAGGTATCCTCATCCAGCTCCTGCGAGAAGGAGTTGCCATGCTCTGCATAATCTGCATAGCAGATATAATTTTCATATCCCATAGCCGGGTCCATAATGCCGCGGCTGTAGAAGGTTGGGGAATTATAGTGGAATGCATTGGCAGAATAACCTGCGTTTCGGAACAGGTTCGGCAGGCTTTCGGAATAGTCATTGCCACAGTATGTAAACGTCAGATTGCCGTCTGTCGGAGAAAACACACCGGTATTCATGGTAAATTCCGTATTGAATGTACGGACACTGCCATACAGCGGCGTATACATGTTGGTGAAGTTGATGCCTTCCTGCATCATTTTTGTGATGGTTGGCGCATCGGTTTCATTGATAGCCCAGTCATCGGCGCTTTCCATCAGCACGAGAATGACATTTTTTCCGGCAAAGATACCCGTCATGTCATTGGTTTTACCGGAGCCTGCATAGTCGTCAAAGAAGCTTTCAATGGTTGCCAACCGTTCGGTTTCTCTGGATTGGTTTCCCGGAAGACAGGGAGTCAGAAGATGCACCACAATATCCCGTCCGGCGGTCTGATACAGTCCGCACAGAGAATACACCTTTTTGGCATCGTACATCAGCTCATAGGCGCGGCGCAGGGATTTTCCGGCATAAAAGTCCGTTCCAAGCCCCAGCTCTTTGCTGTCGTCTGCACACGAAAGATTGAGCAGATACGGTAGTGCGGAAACTGCTGTAATGATACATAGGCAGACAGTGAGCAGCTTGACGCGGCTGGGCTGCGTTTCCGGGCGCAGCTTATGGGCAATGACGCCAAATAACAGGAGTAAAACTGCTGCAATCACAAAGCCCGGAGAAAGAAAAGAAAAAACGGAACCGGCAAATTCTGCACCATCCCGCAGATACAGCAGGTCTTTCAGCCACATCAATTTCCCAAAGATCTGAAAATAGCCAGCCTGTATGATGGCATAGGCAGCGGCACAATAGTATGCAATGACAAAAACAATGCGGGCTGCCAGTCTTGGCAGTAAAAACAGAATCCCGGCAAGCACACCGGCCCACACTGCCGAAAAGGCAAGAGAGCACCAACCGGTGACATCGGTAAAGGCATAAACAAATACATCAGCCAGAAAAAAAGCCAGCCAGGGAATCAGCAGGGCGATGGCAGGCTGCCGGATTCGGCGGAAAAACGATAACAACAAAAGGACATCCTTTCTGCATGACAATTGGGATAGTCCTATTATATCAGGCAGAAAAACTTGCGTCAATTTGGAACAGGAAATCGTCATACCATTGGCGGAAGGATGTAGACAAAGGGAGTAATACGGTTACTTCATCCTATCAACTGCAACCGGTGTACAAAAAACGAATGCGATAAAACTCCCTCAGTCAGCTACGCTGACAGCTCCCTCCTCTGAGGGAGCCTGACAGCCAGAATTTCAATTTGCGCACCAAAGCCTCCCTCTTCGAGGGAGGTGGCTTCGCCGCAGGCGAAGACGGAGGGAGTTCAAATAAAGCTTGTGAGATTAAGAAGAAAATTATGATAATCCTGCGCTATCTTCCTCCGGTGGAATAAATTCGAGTAAATCATTGATATCACAATGTAAAGCTGTGCAAAGTCTTGCAAGTACGTCAGTATCTAATCGTGTTACTGTGTTGTTGCAATAATGGTTGATTTGTGATCTTTGCATTTCAGCGCGATGACTCAATTTATTTTTACTGATTTGATTCTTTTCAATCAATTCATTTAAGTGAATCACGATCTTTCCATATCTATCCAAAACGCTACCATCCTTTTTAGAAATGTAATTGACAAATATAGTATAGCTTTGATAGAATGAATTTATAAGATGTAAGAAATCTTGTGTAACTAATTACACAATGTGACAAGAATAAAATAGGAATTACCGGAGGTTACACGATATGTACACAAAAGTAGAATACAACACGCTATTGCAGGCGTTATTTGATGATAACCTGCTGCAAGCGGTTATGCGTGTCTATGAAAAGAAGCAGGACAGCTATGTACCGCAGGAGTATGAAGACAGTATCAAGCAGCTTTCTGATATGCTGGAATCTTCCCAATACACAGTCTTTTGTAACATGCAGGAACTTTTTCGGAAAAATATGTTGTATGCGCTTCGTTTTGGTCTCTGCGAGGGGATTTCTGCAAAAATGTGTTTTTGTGCAAGGGAATGGATGGACGTGTTGTTTCACATGTTCACAGAGCCGAACCTTTTGACGGAACCGGACATGCAACTGCATAAAGCATATTATCAGCGCCACTGTGCAATCATGGAGATATTTGAGGATTTGCAAGCAGTTCTGGATGATCGTTCTAAAAAACATATATCAGCCGCTTTTTCTATTTGCGAAAAGCGTTTGCACGGAACCTTGTATCATGCTTTTGTGCTCGGCTATCAGCTTGCCGGAGATATGATGCCGGCAGGTATGTCTTCGTATGATGATTTGTGCTCCAAGTAAAGGCGGAACGTGATCGTGAAATTTCTTGCAATATTTTTACGTTATCTGCGAATATATCATGGTAAACAGTCCATCATCCGTGCTATAATAAATAATTAGCTAAAAGAAAAATGAGGAGGGCGCATAATGAAGCTGATGGTGATTGATGGCAACAGCATGTTGAACCGTGCGTTTTACGGTATCCGGCTGTTGACCAACCATGAAGGTCTGTGTACCAATGCCGTGTATGGCTTTGTGACAACGCTGTTGAAGCTTCGGGAGGAGCATCAGCCGGATCGTATTGTGGTTTGCTTTGACGTCAGGGAAAAGACCTTCCGCCATAAGGCATATGCAGAGTATAAAGGCACCCGCAAAGGTATGCCGGACGAGCTTGCGCAGCAGCTTCCGCTGGTGCGTGATGTGCTGACTGCGATGGGCATCCCGTATATGGAAAAGCCGGGCTATGAAGCAGATGATTTGCTGGGTACACTCAGCCAGCAGGCCAATGACCGTGGAGACACCTGTCTGATTGTCACAGGGGATAAGGATTCCTTGCAGTTAATTGGCGGTGGAACCTCTGTTCTGCTTGCTGTCACACGGAGAGGCCAGACCACAACAACAGAGTATACGACGGAGGTTTTCCGTGAAGTATACGGCTTTGACCCGATTCATATGATCGATTTAAAGGCGTTGATGGGTGATACCTCGGATAATATTCCGGGTGTCCAGGGCATCGGTGAAAAGACTGCCATGGGACTGATTCAGAAATTTGGTTCCGTACAGGCCGTATATGATAACATTGATGACCCATTTATCAAAAAGGCACAGAGAACCAAGCTTTTGAATGGCAGGGAAAGTGCCGAACAAAGTCTCTGGCTGGTAACGATTGTCCGGGATGTGCCGCTGGAAACCAATATCGGTGATTTGCCGCCGATGCAGATGAATGAGGCCGAACTGTATAACCTGTTTACCCGTCTGGAATTTAAGAATTTTATCACGCGTCTTGGCTTGCAGCCGCCGGAAGATGTTGTGGAAGCAGCACCCGAAAAGGAAATTGTCTGCAAGGAAATCGCTGACACAAAGGATTTGCTTACTGCTTTGCAGGGCAGGGAAAAGATTATCCTGACCGCACCACGTTCGCTGTCAGCAATTTGCGTGCTAGCAGACGATACCGCCTATTGTATCCGTGCCGATCAGGTTGGTACAGATGCATGGAGAGAGCTGTTAAAAACATTGTTTTCCGGTAAATATCCACTGATTGTGCACGATGGTAAACCGTATTTGCTGGCGCTGTTAGAGGAAGGAATCGAACCTGCGGATTTTGCCTTTGACACCGCGTTGGGTGCATATCTGCTCGATCCGGCGGAATCCGGCTACAGTCTGGATAAGGTTACGATGGCATATCTGCGCCGGGAATTGCCGCCGGCATCGGATTATGAAGCAGAGGATGCATTTTCTCCGCTGGGCGGTTTGGAAACCGCCCAGAAAACCTTATGTGCACACGCAACAGCAGTCGCACAGCTTGCAGAACAGATCATGCCGAAAATTGAAGAAGAAGGGATGCATGATCTGTATTATGACATTGAGCTGCCGTTGGAAATCATTTTGGCAAGTATGCAGTTTTATGGGCTGCTCACCAATGCGGATGCACTTCGTTCGTTTGGCGACAAGCTGACAGCGCGCATTGACGAGCTGACGGAAAATATTTATGCGGAAGCCGGACGCGAATTTAACATCAATTCCACCAAAATACTCGGTCAGATTTTATTTGATGAGCTGAAACTGCCTATCATCAAGAAAACCAAAACCGGCTACTCTACCAATATTGATGTATTGGACGCATTGAAGGGTTATCATCCGCTGCCCGGCATGGTGATTGAATACCGCCAGTTGACCAAGCTGCGCTCTACGTATGTGGATGGTATGCTCAAAGCAATCGGAGAAGATGGACGCATCCATTCTACCTTCCAGCAAATGGTCACGGCAACGGGCCGACTCAGCTCAACCGATCCGAATTTGCAGAACATTCCGGTGCGCACCGAATTGGGCAGTGAACTGCGTCATATGTTTATGGCAAAGCCGGGTTATGTGCTGGTAGATGCGGATTATTCGCAGATTGAGCTGCGGGTACTGGCAGATATTGCAGACGATGAAACAATGATCGCAGCCTTCAATTCGGATGTGGATATCCATGCTGTGACAGCGTCACAGGTATTCCGCGTACCGCTGGAGGACGTAACACCACAGATGCGCCGTTCGTCCAAGGCGGTTAATTTTGGTATCGTCTATGGTATTTCCGGCTTCTCGCTGGCGAATGATATCGGGGTTACCGTCAAGCAGGCCAGCCAGTATATCAGCAATTATCTGGAGGTTTATCATGGCGTGCGCGATTATATGGAGCGCATCAAGGAGCAGGCGAAGGAACAGGGCTATGTCAGCACAGCCTTCGGGCGCAAGCGCTGGCTACCGGAGCTGAAATCGAAGAATAACAATATCCGTAAGCTGGGAGAACGCATGGCGCTCAATACACCAATTCAGGGAACGGCAGCGGATATCATTAAAATCGCCATGGTGCGCGTATATCGCCGTCTGAAGGCAGAAAATATGCGGAGCCGGTTAATTTTACAGGTGCATGACGAATTGATTCTGGAGACGCCTGAGGATGAAATTGAGTTGGCAAAGCGTGTCCTCAAAGAAGAAATGGAGGCAGCGTGCACATTGAAAGCGCCGCTAACTGTAGAAGCTGCCTGCGGACATGACTGGTATGCAGCAAAGGGGTAAGACATGATTCTGTTTGTCGATTACAATGATGTATGCCGTGCGCCGCTTGCCGCCGCAGTGTATACGCAGGTACATGGCAAAAAGGCTTATAGCGCCGGTGTCTATGCAGATGAAGGCGCGGCGGTATGTGATGCCGTGCGTCCGGCGCTGTTGGACGGGCATTGCGCACGCAGGCTGTCCGGTTCCATGCTGGACAAGGCAGATGCAGTCTGGTGCGTGACGGCTGCCATTGCCCGTCATCTGGCCGAAGAGCAGCCGGAGTATGCAGGAAAAATCCATGCTTTGGAGGATATTGATGATCCGGGTGGCATGGGAAAGCAGGCATATGAGTCCTGTGCAGAGGAAATCCGCCGACAGGTGGAGGCGATACGATGAATCACATCCAGATTGTCCCGTTTGCCGAAGCGCATGTAAAACAAATTGCGGAAATCGAGTGCGCGTGCTTTGCTGATCCGTGG
This sequence comes from Eubacteriales bacterium, assembly GCA_030524285.1. Classification (GTDB taxonomy): domain Bacteria; phylum Bacillota; class Clostridia; order Oscillospirales; family Butyricicoccaceae; genus Butyricicoccus_A. Next base: position 30,855 of record JAUNGQ010000006.1, on the reverse strand, counting down.
ACAGAAGAAGGTCTGCGGGAGGAGTTGGACAACGATTGTGCCCGTTTTCTGACCGCTATAGATCAGCATGGCGCCGTTGCCGGATATATTGGCTGCCATACTGTGCTGGATGAAGGGTACATTACCAATGTGGCGGTTTCGCCGATATCCCGCAGGCAGGGGATTGGACGCAGGCTGGTACAGGAACTGCTGGAGCAATCGCAGGATTTGTCCTTTGTTACGTTGGAGGTTCGTGTTTCCAATCAACCCGCCATCCGGTTGTATCAGAGCTGTGGCTTTCGGGCAGTGGGGACACGGAAGAAATTTTACAGCCATCCAACAGAGGATGCTCTGCTGATGACTGTAACCCTGGAAACAAAGACATGAAAGGCTTCCGGCGGTAAGGAAAAGACACGAGAAAGGAGAGATCACGATGCTTGGATTTATCATTTGGCTGTTGTGCGCTGGATTGTTGTTGATCCTTGGTGTGAGCTGTATGCGGTCCAAAAAGCAGGTTGGCTTTTTTGCAAATGTAAAACCACCAAAAGTACGGGATATAATGGCATATAACCATGCTGTGGGAAAGCTGTTGATTGGCTTTGCAGTGATGTTTGCTCTGTTGGGAATACCGCTTTTGTGGCCGGATTCTGCGCTGGTGATGATTTCTGTTGTCGGTGTCATGCTGGAAGTTATTGTTGTTATTATCCTGTATCTGCGGGTAGAGGAAAAATATAAAATAAAGTAAAATAAGGGAATAGCGATGAAAATTTTAGCGTTTGAGTCGTCCTGTGACGAGACTGCTGCTGCGGTCATTGAGGACGGCAGAAAAATCTGTTCCAATATTATCAACTCACAGGCGGAGGAACACGCGCTGTATGGCGGCGTTGTGCCGGAGATCGCCAGCCGTGGGCATGTGGAAGCGATCAGTGCGGTGGCACATGCGGCTGTTCGCGAAGCCGGTATCGAATTTGAGGATGTGGATGCCATTGCGGCAACCTGTGCACCTGGCTTGATCGGTGCGCTGCTGGTTGGCGCAAACTATGCCAAATCGTTGGCATGGTCCTTACATAAGCCGTTCATTCCGGTGCATCATATCCGGGGACATATTGCAGCAAACCTGCTGGCATTTCCGGAGCTGGAACCGCCGTTCCTGTGTTTGTCCGCCTCTGGCGGATCGTCTATGCTGGTGCTGGTGCGGGATTATACGGATATGGAAATCATCGGCGGCACACGCGATGATGCGGCGGGAGAAGCTTTTGATAAAGTCGCACGCGTGCTGGGTGTCGGCTATCCGGGCGGTCCGAAAATTGACAAGCTGGCACAGGGCGGCAATGACACAGCTTATGTATTGCCGCATTCGCATGTCAACGGTGCGCCGCTGGATTTCTCCTTTTCCGGGCTGAAAACAGCGGTTATCAATCTGGCGCACAATGCAGAGCAGAAGGGAGAATCGCTGGATAAGCGGGATCTTGCAGCCTGCTTCCAGCGCGCTGTCAGTGAGACTTTGGTGCCGCGTTTGAAGCTGGCAGCGGAGCAGACCGGTGTACATACGCTGGTTGCGGCGGGCGGCGTTGCTGCCAATTCCCGTCTGCGTGCAGATTTGGAACACATGGCGCAGGAGCTTGGCGTACCGATTTACATGCCGCCGCTGCGCTTATGTGGGGACAATGCCGCGATGATCGGTGCGCAGGCTTATTATGAATATCTTGCAGGAAATACCGGAACCATTTGGCAAAATGCCTTTGCCACGGCTGAAATTTCCGAAAAAATTTGTCAAAAGCACGGAATTACAAAAAAACACGCGAAAAGGTAGAAAACTGGTTACAAATGATGTATGATAGAATTGGTTTTTGAAAAAATCGTCAAACGTTCCGACGCTTTCAGCAAAAATACTTATGCGGAAAACGGGAATGCTCCACTTTTGGAGTAGTATGGAAGATTTGCAGGATTTTTCATCCGGTAATTCACAATTTGCAGGATAGCATACAGAACAGACCTGTATCCGCTGTCAGGAAGCATAGACAGGAGGAAATGATCCGACATGGAAAAGATTAAAATGACAACGCCGCTTGTTGAGATGGACGGCGACGAGATGACCCGCGTGATCTGGCAGATGATTAAGGACGAGTTGATTTGCCCGTTTGTTGATCTGAAGTCCGAATATTATGATCTGGGTCTGGAATACCGCAATAAGACCAACGATCAGGTAACGGTAGACTCCGCCGAGGCTACCAAGAAATATGGTGTTGCAGTCAAGTGTGCAACCATCACACCGAATGCCGCACGTATGACGGAATACAATCTGAAGGAAATGTGGAAAAGCCCGAATGGCACCATCCGAGCAATCCTTGACGGTACGGTATTCCGCGCACCGATTCTGGTAAAGGGCATTGAACCGTATGTCAAGAACTGGGTCAAGCCGATCACCATTGCGCGTCATGCTTACGGTGATGTATACAAGGGTTCCGAGATGAAGATTCCAGGACCGGGCAAGGTAGAGCTGGTTTATACCGCACAGGACGGCACCGAAACCCGTGAACTGGTACATGACTTCAAGGGCAGCGGCATTGTGCAGGGTATGCATAACCTGACCGCATCCATTGAGAGCTTTGCAAGAAGCTGCTTCAATTTTGCAATTGACACCAAGCAGGATCTGTGGTTTGCAACCAAGGATACCATTTCCAAGAAGTATGACCACACCTTCAAGGATATTTTTCAGGAAATCTATGACACCGAATATAAGGCAAAGTTTGAGGAGCTGGGTCTGGAATATTTCTACACCCTGATTGATGATGCGGTTGCACGTGTGATCCGTTCCAACGGCGGCTATATCTGGGCTTGTAAGAACTATGACGGCGATGTGATGAGCGATATGCTGGCAACTGCATATGGTTCCCTGTCTATGATGACCTCTGTTCTGGTTTCCCCGAAGGGCGTATACGAGTATGAGGCAGCACACGGCACGGTACAGCGCCATTACTATAAGCATTTGAACGGTGAGGAAACCTCTACCAATTCCATCGCAACGATCTTTGCATGGACCGGCGCAATGCGCAAGCGCGGCGAGCTGGATAACCTGCCGGAGCTGTCTGCATTTGCAGATAAGCTGGAAAAGGCTTGCATTGACACCGTAGAATCTGGTAAGATGACAAAGGACCTTGCGCTCATTACCACTTTGAAGGATGTCACACCGCTCAATACGGAGGACTTTATCAAGGCTGTTCGTGAGACGCTGGAGGCATCTCTGTAAGAATGGGAAAACCTGGGAGGAGTATCAGTGGCTAACGAAAAAAACGTATCCAAGGCAGTCATCAGCCGTCTGCCGCGCTATTATCGTACCTTGCGCGAGCTGGCGGATCAGGGAACCGGACGTATTTCGTCCAAGGAGCTGGCAGAACAGATGGATTTGACAGCATCGCAGATCCGTCAGGATTTGAGCTGCTTTGGCGGCTTTGGCCAGCAGGGATATGGTTACAGTGTAGATAAACTGATTGTTGAGCTGGAACGTATTCTGGGCGTTGCGGGAAGCCAGCGTGCCATTCTGCTGGGTGTAGGCAATCTTGGACGTGCACTGCTGCGTAACTTTGATTTCTCCTACTGTGGCGTCCGCCCGATTGCGGCATTTGACACTGCGCCATCGGTTATCGGCAGTGATTTCCGCGGTATTCAGGTACACGCCCTGCATGAATTGGAAGAATTTTGTGAACGGGAGCGCCCGGATATTGCAGTGCTCTGTGTACCGGCGGATAAGGCACAAAGCGCGGCAGAGCGTCTGGTTCGTGACGGTATCCGTGGTATTTGGAATTTCTCCAATGTATCGCTCAAAGAGGATGTATTGGGTGTTCCAGTGCAGGATGTGCATTTTTCAGATTCCCTCATGACACTGTGCTACCGTATGAAAGATACGGACCCATTTGAATTTGGCGAATGATGTAATATGGCAATAACCCTCTCTTTGGGCGGAGAGGGTTATTTTTTTTCAAAAAAGCTGCACCACCTGCCTGTCTGACCAATAGTATGGGAATGAAATTTTTGAAACAGGAGGAATTTGTTATGTGCAACAATTCTTGGAACAACGGTTTTGACTGCTGGTGGATCATCATCTTCATCCTGCTCATCTGCTGCTGTGGCTGCGGTAACGGCTCCAACGGCGGTTGCTGTGGCGGCTGCAACAACGGCTGCGGCTGCAACAACTCCTGCGAGTGCTGCTAATAACGTCTGAAAACGTGTTTTTTCGGTGAATCTTGATGCATTTCGTTGCATCCCGTAAACGGATGTGCTAAAATAAAGAAAAAATAAAAGTAGAGAGTGGTTATTTATGGCAAAAAATAAAGTAAAGTTATCAGAAGATAAGCCATATCACAGATGGCGGCGGATTGGCTTTTATCTACTGTATACGGCAATTGCCCTCGTGGTAATTTGCTTTGTGACAGGTCAGATTTATGGAACGGAAAGCGTAATATGCCTTTACACAGGCTATGCTTCCATCCTATTCGTTATCTGGTTCTATCTGGTAAACTTTTTTAAATGGCGCTGCCCGCAGTGCAACAAGACGCTGCCGCTGCTGGGGCCGGTTCTTGAATGCCGGGTCTGCAAGCACGTCTTTGTAGATAAAAAAGGCAATCAGATATGGTGAAAAGATCAAGCGGTGCAGCTTTGCTGTACCGCTTTTTCTTGTTGAATTGATGTTAAAACTATGTTATAATTTTATACAAATGATTCGGTAGGTGAGGCTACCATAAGGATACGGATTGCTGCCGCGGAGTAGTGGAGACACTATGAGAAGGTTGAACAGTCTATGTCGTGAAGGCATAGTCTAATGCAGTTTCAAGCTGAAACGATTCAGTGCGCCTTGTGGAGTTGAAGCTTGAACGATGTAGGATGCAAAATAGGATGCACACCATCGGCTGAATTGCGGATGGTGTTTTTTTATTGTGAAGGAGGTGCGTGCAGTTGGACAGTATAGATCGACGAAGGCTTTTGCACGATCCATATAACAATCGACTGTACCACCTTTTTCTGCTTTGATAAAGCAAATTCCTCCGGCGCACCGTGTTGTATGGATTGACACGTATGAGAAAGGAGGAATTTCCGTTGACAAAAAAGGTTTTAATGACGCTGCTTCAGAATAAGAAGTACAAATCCATCCATGAGGTGCTTTCCGTATACAATCCTGTTGATGTGGCGGATTTGCTGGAAACACTGGATGCACAAAATCTGGCTGTTGTATTCCGCATGATTGAAAAAGAAAAAGCAGCGGAGGTATTTGCCTATATGGACAATGATCAGCGGCAAAAGCTGATCGATGTCTTTTCCATGGAAGAAACTGCAGCATTGCTGGATGCTATGTCCGCAGATGATGCGGTGGATTTTTTGGAGGATATGCCGGCCAATGTCGTCACCCGTTTGCTGGATCAAGTCGATTGGGCAACGCGTTCTGCTATCAATCGTCTGCTGCAATATCCTGAGGACAGCGCCGGAAGTATTATGACGGTGGAGTTTATTGAGCTGCATCGGGAGATGACAGTTCGGCAGGCGCTTGATCATATCCGTAAGGTTGGCATTGACAGCGAAACTGTATATACCTGCTATGTTGTCGAGCGGCATAAGCTGGAGGGCATTATCACTGCCAAGGACTTGATGATTCATGATGACACTGTGAAGATTGCAGATCTGATGTCAGATCAGTTTCTCTTTGTTCATACAACGGACGATCAGGAATTTGTAGCAAATCAGTTCCGGAAATATGGTTTGATTGCCATTCCGGTTGTAGATTCTGAAGGCTGTATTGTTGGTATTGTAACCTTTGACGACGCAATGGATGTCCTGACCGAAGAGACAACAGAGGATATGCACAAGATGGCGGCGCTGACGTCTGCAAATGAAGAATCGTATTTGAAAACATCGGTATTTCAGCACGCAAAAAGCAGAATTGTCTGGCTGATGATTTTGATGTTTTCAGCGACGATTACCGGTTCGATTATCACGAGATATGAGGATGCTTTTTCAGCAATTCCTCTACTGGTTTCTTTTATACCCATGCTGATGGATACAGGCGGTAATTGCGGTTCGCAAAGCTCTACGTTAATTATCCGTGGTCTGGCTGTCGGAGAACTGCATTTTTCCGATACGTTAAAGGTTATCTGGAAGGAATTTCGTGTGGCAGCGGTGGTCAGCGTTGCACTGGCAGTTGCCAATGGCATTCGGATTTATGTCATGTATCACGATATGCAGATGGCAATCGTGATTGCAGCATCTCTGGTTCTCACGGTTATCGTGGCAAAAATGGTTGGATGCCTGCTACCGATTGCAGCGAAGAAATGTCATCTTGATCCGGCAATTATGGCATCGCCATTGATTACAACCATCGTGGATACCTGTTCCATTGTGATCTATTTTCGCATTGCTACGGTGATTTTTGCACTTTGATGCATATTACCTCTTGACTTTTTGGCAGAAAATATGATAAAAATAATCATACCGTGTAGCACATATATGATTATGGTTGATGCAAAGCGTGTAATATCTGGAAAACCAGATATTATGCGCTTTCTTTTTTTGTAGACAGTGCAAAGCGGAATCTTGATATCTATCACGCACTGGAGGTACACACGTATGGTAAAAACAAAGGGTCAGGGAATACTTTTCGGAATCATTATGTCGTATGCCATGGCATATGGCATGGAGGTTTACAATGTTGCGATTAAAATGGGTATCAACCTGTCCGCAGGCGGCTTCAGCAACATGACCAATATCATTTTCTGGGATGCGTTTAAGGAAGCATTATACATGGGTGTATTTGTCTTTCTTTTCTCCAATCTGTGGGGCAACCGCATGGGTGCAGCATTTATGAAACGCCATTGTAATCCGGAAACAGATAACCCGTATTTCTGTCAGCTTATGCGTCAGGCAGGAACAGTCGCTGTTATGTGTCCGACGATGAGTCTGGTAGCATCGATTCTGTTCAATTTGATTTTGGCGGGGGCAAATCCAATCCAGCTTCCGGCAATCTGGGTTGGCACCTTTTTGAAGAATTTCCCAATGGCATTTTTCTGGAATATGTTTGCTGCAGCGCCATTTTCCCATTGGCTGTTTGGCAAGCTGTTTCCCAACAATCACTAAACCATTTTCAAGAAAAGGGTCTGGATTTTCCAGACCCTTATTTTTGTCATAGAAGGCCCATTTCCTTTGCGTCTGGATAAATTACCAACAGCCGGTTGACACCGAGCCGGGTTAAAATCCGGACCTTTGCCCGCAGTGTATCGGCATCATCAAATAAAACAAAATGCGCCTGATCTCCGCTGGAATAGGTAAAATATTTTGCGCACAGCTCGCGGGAAAAGAAAACTGTTGCACCGGTGCGATTTAACAGAGAATGAAATTCTTCCCTCGTCAGCGCAGTGCCCTCCGGATTGGCGCAGGGGAGTGGAAAATCTGCACAGGAGCAAACCAGCTGCGCTGCAAGTTTCTCCGTGCCAAAGCGTTGTAATAGCTCGGAAAAGCGATCCTCCAGACTGCCGCCGGAGACAGCCGTATCTGCGATAACACAAGCATGTGGCGCATATTCCGCCAACGCAAGCGGGATTAACAGTTGCAGGCCGCTGCGCTGTGTTTCCCTATCCAGTGCGCGTGTCAGATCCTGTAGTAGCGGACGTTCGAAATCTGCCATGATTCCGGTACATCCGCGAGATTCCGCAGCGGAAACTGCATCGAAGGCAAAGGATTGACACTTTTTGGGTACACTATTGCTGTCAGCAATGCCGAGGAAATCCCCGCGGGAGCTGGCCGGATGCGACAGTAGGGAAAAGGTTCCGTCCGCTGATAGGCGGGAGCATAAGTGCAGACAGGTAAAGCCTGCTTCCCGTGCATGTACCGCATCTGTGCCGGTAGCTGCAATAATCCAGTTTGTTTGAAAATCCATGTCATTTTCCTCCCGTTCGGTTTTGCTGTTGGTTGCAATTCTATCAAAAATCCAGTACACTATATGAGAATAAGGCGATAATAAGATAGCCCTTAGAAAGAAGGCTTAGAATGAAAGCATTATTTGGCCCGGCAGGCAATTCAGATGCATTTACCGCGGAAGGTTTCCGAGCAACGGCGGATGCGCCAGCATGGATTGCAAAGCTGGGACTGACGGCGTATGAATATCAATGCGGCAGAGGTGTCCGCGTCGGAACGGAGACAGCCGAACGTATTGGACAGGCGGCAAGAGAACACGGCATTACGCTTTCTCTTCATGCGCCGTATTTTATCAATCTGTCAACAGATGAGGATATCCAGCGGGAAAAGAATATCCGATATGTGCTGGATAGCTGCCGTGCAGCGCACGATATGGGTGCAGACCGCATTGTTGTCCATACCGGGGGTGTTGGGAAAAAGCGCACACGCGAAGTGGCAATGGAAAACAGCCGTGTCAATGTCCGCATGGTTTTAGAAGCAAAGGATGCAGCTGGCTATGATGATATTACCATCTGTTTGGAAACCATGGGTAAAATCAATGTGATCGGCACAGCGGAAGAAATTATGGAGCTGGTCAGATTGGATGACCGGCTGCTGCCATGTATTGATTTTGGACATCTGAATGCACGCACCCATGGAGGGATGCGTACCCGTGAAGATGTTGCCGCATTGTTTGATCGGATGGAAAATACCATTGGCATCGAGCGTGCCCGCATATTCCACAGCCATTTCTCAAAAATTGAATATGGAAAGGGCGGCGAGGTGCGCCATTTGACCTTTGCAGATGAAATTTATGGACCGGATTTTGAACCGGTAGCCATGGAGGCTGCGGCACGCGGCTATACACCACGGTTTATCTGTGAATCTGCCGGTACACAGGCAGAAGATGCGGCAGTTATGATGTCCGCTTATCAGAAGTATATGAAGGATACTGTTTAAATAAGAATCAGGATCGAGGGATTTATTATGCTGAAACAAATTCAGGATGCACTGCGTCAGGCGGAGTTTGACGCAGTACTGATTACCAGCCCGCAGAACCGGCGGTATGCAACAGGATTCCCGTCTTCCGCAGGTGTTTGTATGATAGATGCCAAGGGCGGCTATCTGTTCACAGACTTCCGGTATATTGAAGCAGCGAAAAAGCGGATCGGAGAAGGCTTTCAGGTGGACATGGTACGTGGCTCCTATGCCAATATGGTCAATGCCATATGCAATCAAGATGGCATAGAAACCATTGCATATGAAGAGAGCTTTATGACCTGTGCGGATCATGCGGAGTGGGAGAAGGCGCTGGATGCCAATATGGTGCCGATGGGCACACTGCTCAGTGATTTGCGTCAGATTAAGACACAGGAAGAAATCGACTGCTGTATCGCAGCACAGCGCATTGCGGAGCGGGCTCTGGCGGAAACGCTGAATGACATCCATGCAGGCGTGACGGAGAAGCATATTGCAGCGTTGCTGGAATTCCGTATGCTGGATTATGGCGGGGAAAAAATGTCGTTTGAACCGATTGTCGTCTCCGGTCAGAAGTCATCCATGCCGCATGGTGTGCCTTCTGACAAACGGATTGAACCGGGTGATTTTGTCACAATGGATTTCGGCTGTACGGTTGAGGGCTATTGTTCAGATATGACACGTACCGTTGCGGTTGACTATGCGACGGACGAAATGGATAAGGTTTACCATATTGTCCTGCGTGCGCAGGAAGCCGGTATTGCAGCTGCAAAACCGGGCGTAACCGGCGCGCTGGTAGACAAGGCTGCAAGGGATATCATTGCGGCGGAGGGCTATGGTACTTGTTTTGGGCATAGCTTTGGACATGGTATCGGTATTGATATCCATGAGCTGCCGTTAGCAGCGCCGCGGTATACAAAGCCGCTTGCTGCCGGAAACATTATTTCAGCAGAGCCGGGGATTTATATTCCCGGACGATTCGGTGTGCGCATTGAAGATATGCTGGTTATTACGCCAGATGGCTGCCGTGATTTGACAAATGCGCCGAAACAGCTGACAATTTGCAAGTAATGCTTGCAAAAACAGGTACAATGGGGTAGAATAAAAAGAGATTTAACGAAAATTACATTTATTGTTAATATGGAGGAGTTAATTTATGACCGCAGGCGAATTTCGTAACGGTGTAACCTTTGAAATGGATGGACAGGTTTACCAAGTAGTTAGTTTCCAGCATGTAAAGCCAGGCAAGGGCGCAGCATTTGTTCGTACAAAGTATAAGAATGTTATGACTGGCGCTGTAAACGAGCGTTCCTTCAATCCGAACGATAAGTATGAAGAAGCTTTTGTTGAACGCAAGGATATGGAGTATCTGTACAATGACGGCGATCTGTACTATTTCATGGATAGCGAAACCTATGAGCAGGAGCCGGTAAGTGCCGACAAGCTGCCGGATGGCTTCAAGTTTGTAAAGGAAAATGATGTCTGCAAGATCCTGTCCTACAAGGGCAATGTATTTGCTGTTGAACCGCCGATGTTTGTTGTTCTGGAAATCACGGAGACTGATCCGGGCTTCAAGGGCAACACAGCTACCAATACCCTGAAGCCGGCCACACTTGAGACTGGCGCTGAGGTCAAGGTACCGTTGTTTATTGAGCCGGGCGAAAAGATTCGTATTGATACCCGCACTGGTGAATATCTGGAGCGTGCAAAGGACTAATCCCTGGGATTATTAACAATGCTGACGAACCCAAAAGGAGGAATGGAACCATGACTGTAACCGAACGTGTCGCATATATTCGCGGCTTATTTGAAGGTTTGGAAATCAACGTGGATAAAAAAGAGGGCCGTCTTTTCAAGGAGATTATTTCTGTTTTGGAGGATATGGCTCTATCCATCACCGATCTGGAGGAAGAGAACGAAGCGCTGCAGGGTGTCCTGGATGCCATGATTGAGGATCTGTATGATGATGACGATTCCTACGATGAGGAGGACATCGATGCAGATGGTATTGGCTATGACCCGGATCATGAATTATTTGAGGTCGTATGTCCGAGCTGTGGTGAAGAGATTTTCATTGATGAGGCAACACTGGAGCAGGGAAATATTTCCTGTCCGGCCTGCGGTGAAGAGCTTGAGTTCGATATGTCGTCGCTTGATGATGAAGACGTGCCTGCATTTTCCGATATCCCCGAGGACGATTATGATGAAGAGATTCCGGAAGGTGATTTGCCGGAAATTGAATTTGATGATGTCGATGATCCGGATGAGGAAGATGATGAGGACGAGGATGACGATTGACGTTTGTTTCGTCTGAACAAAATCGCATGGCTGCCGTTGTGGTCATGCGATTTTTTACCCTTTTTTCTGTCCGTTGGAAAGAAACTTTTCGACAGGACAGTTCTACTAAAATTTGTAGTGATGTATGGAAAATCAGCTGGAAATGGTGTATGATGGTTGTTAGCTGAACGACTGAAAGGAGGGAAGAGCAGATGACACTTGCAGATGCAATTATCCATGCGCGTGCAGGAGAACAGGAAGGTTTTGCCTGTTTGTATGAGTATACGGTTCCGCATATCTGGCTGGCAGCAGCGATGCTGGGATGCCCAAAGCATGGAACTGCGGTAACGCAGATTTACCGCAATGCACAGCAATCTGTATCTTTCCTGCATTCCCCCAGTGATCTGCGTGTTTGGATGGGGAAGATTGCCTATGGTGTCCTTTTGCAGCAGCCGGAAAACAGCGGCAGGGAAATTCCATGCTTAACAGGTGCGCTGCGCGATGTATATGGTATGATGCGAGAGCTGCCAAGGCAGGAACGTATTGCACTGCTGATGCTTTGCGGGGAAGGCTGCTCTGCACCGCAGGCGGCAGATATCCTGTCGGTTCCGGATATCGAAATCAAACGTGCCATGCGCCGAGCGCGTCAGACAATTGCAGAGCAGCTAAAACAAAAGGGTTCTGAGGAAATCTGCAATACGGCATGGTTGATTGCACAGTTGGCTGATTTGCGCACGGCACAGTCGGAGGCGGATGCGAAGGCACAGGAGAACATTCTGCACTGTGTATGCACAGGAGAAGATTATGTAGAACCGGAGGAACCGGTAGCTGTACCGCAGACAGATACTTCCGTAGAAAAAGAGACGGAACAGGGACAAGCAAAACCAGAGGAAAAAAGCGGATTCTTCCACAAACTATTCCGTTCCCGCCGGTTTGGATAATAGGATTTTACTGAAACGGAACGGGGAATGTATCCTGCGTTCCGTTACTTTTCAAATAATAGAAGGAGGAGATCATATGTCGAAGACAAAAGAAGTTCAGCAGCAAATGATGGCTGCCATGAAGGCAAAGGATACGGAGCGGAAGAATGCGCTGTCCCTGCTGTTGGCTGCATTGAAAGCAAAGGCAAAGGATAAGCGGGCAGACCTGACTGAGGATGAGGAGAATGCGATCATCCAGAAGGAAATCAAGCAGACACGTGAAACGATGGATGCTGCTCCAGCGGACCGAGATGATATCCGTCAGGAATGCCAGTTTAAGCTGGACGTATATAAGGCATTTGCTCCACAGGAAATGGATGAAGAACAGATCCGTGCATTGGTGCAGTCTGTTCTGGATCAGCTGCAAATCACAGCTCCTACCATGCGGGATAAGGGCCCGGTCATGAAGAACCTGATGCCACAGGTAAAGGGCAAGGCTGACGGCAAACTCGTTAATAAAATTGTCGGGGAGATGCTGGGAGCATGAAACGCCTGATATTTATCGGCAGGCATATTATCCCGGCGGCACGGATTTTGTTTGCAGATAATGATCGTTATACGCCCCAGCAGTATGCAAGCTGGCCGGAGCTGGAGGTTACCGTGCAGGAGGATGGACGGTATGCTGTCTGGGTGAATCTTCTGGATGATGCGGAGCTTTTACAGGATACCAAAAAGGACACTGGACATCTGGTGAAACAGCTGGATCCCTATGTGGATGAAATCATTGAGGATTGAAGGCAGGCGTTCGACTGGTTTTGCAGGGCTATTATGCTAAACTGAAGCATCACAATCCGAAAGGAATGAGGACATGCTTCAATACATATGCACAGAACAGAAGGATGACCGGCAGCGCATCTGGTACGGTGTACTGGCGCTGGATGACGAGGGCAAACCGGCTGCACACGCGGATCAATTGACAACCAATGGATGGTCTGCACAGGCGCTGGTAGCACGTATGAACGAATATCATGCGTCATTACTCCATTTTTCTGAACTGATTGACGATTATCTGGCATTGGGTATATAAAAAGAGGAAAGGACAGGCATTTGCAAGCCTGTCCTTTTTGCATATTTTTAGCATAAATTGGAAATTATATAAAAGATATCCCCAAAATCTTCCACATATTGATTATAGCCCGAATACGGGTAATTGTCAATAGACGGATTACATTCTATCTTGAACATAGGAAAAAGTTTAGGAGATTCAGGTATGATTGTATTCGATAAGCTATGGGTTACAATGAAGGAAAAGGGGATATCGCAATACAAACTGATTAAGGAATATCATATCAGTACAGGACAACTGGACCGTCTGAGAAAGAATGGGAACGTCAGCACGTATACGTTAAACCAGCTATGCCGGATTATCGGCTGTTCGTTGGAGGATATTGCAGAATACAAACCGGATCAGGAATAGGCATGTCCGTGATGTTATGTTTTGTGTATAGAGCAAAAGGAAAAGCCGCAGGGCATATGCCTTGCGGCTTAACTAATTGAGCGGTTATAAATGCGGTAGGGTAGTTCGGTAGCGTCGGAGCTTTTGCTCGTTTTCTGGCTGAATGACTTGATCCAGATGTGCGAGCATCGCGTCCCGCTTTTCAGGCAAATGTCCGTTTAAATAAATCGCGTTGGATGAGCCAAGCGCAGCAAACTGCACGGGAATGGTGAGATGGGTTATTAGTGTACGTACTTCTTCCAGTTTCTCCAACTCGCTTTCCTCCTCCCAATTGCCTGACTGTATTTCCTGATACAGGGCGGAATTGGGGAAAATTGTCAGCATCGAGGAACCGATCAGCTTCGGATGTGTCATATTAAACACTTTTGCGCTTTCTATTGCGCCGATATTACCGCGTCCTGCACCGGAAATTCCGGCAAGGTAGAAGAAGTTATAGGAAATGCCCGCAGCATCCAAGCGGTGTGCCTGTTCGATAATGTCCTGCGCGCAGTACCCTTTGTCCATAAACGCGAGTGCGTCGTCGTCTCCGGTTTCTACGCCAATCGTCAGCCCGTCATATCCAATCAAATGAAGCTGATGCAATTGTTCATCTGATTTTAGCGAAATATCTGTCACACGGGCAAAGCAGCCGATTGATTGGATGGATGGGAAGTAGCTGTGAATCAAGTCGGCAATTGTTTTCAGTCGAGAGAACTGCATAACAAATGGATTTGCACCGACGAGAAATATACGGGAATGCAATTTGCCGCGCCATGCACTCAAATAGACTTGCATCTCCTGCAGATCTTCCTCAATGTAGCCCAGCGGCGACATGCGGAAGGAAAAGGGAAGCTCATCGTAAAGCGTGCAGAATTTACATTTGTGATGGGTGCAGCCCGCTGTTACTTCGAGCAAGAGAGATTCAGCTTCATAGGGTGGGCGCCAGATTGTTCCAGTAAAATGCATAACAGATTGCTCCTTTTCATAAGTCAGATATATTGAAGAAACGGAGCCGGCTTTTTGTTTCTGTATGCAGTTTACAACGGAAACATCATTTTGACAAGTACGGATATTTTTTGGAAAAAGTGCAGGAAAAACAATATAATATATAAAATATAGCAAATACAAAAAATAACGGTATCTTGTATATAGAATATATATGCTGTATACTAACAGCAGGAGGGACCACATATGGCAGTAAATAAATTTCAATCGGAGGACATGATTGCACGCTGTGTGCCAATGAGTCTGTTACAGGGTGTTTTGAGCGGAAAGTGGAAGCTTTTGATTTTGTGGTATGTTGCCTTTTATGAAGTACAGCGATTTGGAGAATTATATCGCAGATTGGATGGAATCACGCAATCCACATTGACCAAACAGCTTCGGGAATTGGAAAGGGATGGTTTTTTGCGTCGAACGGTTTTTCCGGAGATTCCGCCACATGTAGAATATACGCTGACTGAGCAGGGGAAAAGCTTTATACCTGTTTTGCAGCAGATGGTTACATGGAGTGAGAATCATTTGTGTTCAGAGGACTATACCAATCCATATCAGTTATAAAGAAGAAAAGCCGCAGGGCATTGCCCTGCGGCTTGACTGATTTCTCAGCCATTAAGGTCTTTTGACCGGATGAATTACTTGCAGTATCTCTGGATATGCTTAGCAGTCTCTTCAGCAGCGGTCTTGATGTTCTCATCGGTGGTCATCTTGTAGTAATCCGGACGGAATACTTCCATGGTGATAAAGCCGTTCTCAAAGTCATAACCGATCTTGCGGAGGGTATCTGCATAACGCTTGTGATCCAAGCAGCCACGCGGATCAGACGGCCACAGACGCTTTGCGTCGGTGTTGTATGCAGCGCCGCACGGCAGATCTTCCATATCGTTCAGATGCCATACAAAAATTTTCTTGCCATCAGCATTTTCCAGAGCTTCCCAAGTAGAAGCCATTGCATGGAAGTGGTACTGGTCGAGAGTAACGCCCATCAGCGGAGAGTCAACCAGTTTAACGATTTCGTAAGCGTCATCAAAGGTATTGATAGACATAGTCGGAGCACCACAGAATTCCAGAGACAGCTTCAGACCAGTCGGCTCGCACTTTTTAACCATTTCTTTTAGAACAGCAACAGCATCGTCACGGATTTCCTGACGGGTTGCATGGATGTTCTTTTCGGCCAGATCGCAGGACGGAACAACAACTACCATGTGGCAGTCCAGAGCTGCACACTTAGCAATAATGTCATCCAGCTCGTCCATAACTGCCTTCTTCTCTTCCTCGGTCTGCTTCATATTGAAGAAGCACAGAGCATTGTAGGACAGCGGAACAATGTCGTTAGCATCCATGAAAGCTTTCAGCTCTTCCAGTGTACCGCCTTCTTCCAGATACTTAGCCAGGCAGTCAAAACGGATATCAATACCCTTGATGCCATACTTCGCACAAGCCTTCAGGTCAGCCATCAGAGACTGATCTGCACAACCCTGGTTGCCATCCCAAGTGCAACCTTCATTAAAACCCATCTTCAGCATGATGTGTAATCTCCTTTAATGTTAGAGTTTAGCCAGATAGAACAAAGCCTATCTGGCATTGTTGTTAAGTAATACGTTCGTTGTGTAAAAAATTACTTCTTGTAGAAGTCCGGAGTGCCGCCGGTAACAACCTTCTCAGCAACGCCGGAAGTCTGAGACTTAACCAGAGCGTCAGCAGTGATGGAAGCAACGTAGCCTTCCCAAGCAGAGGAACCGCCGGTTTCGCCCTTCAGAGCATGGTCAACCCAGTCCTGAATCTCTACATCGTAGGAATCCATGAAGCGCAGGATCCAGTTGTCTTCGATCTTGGTGGAAACGTTGTTAGCATAACGTACGGTTGGGAAGGACGGGCATGGCAGGTTGATAACGCCGTTCTCACAAACTACTTCACAGTTGATGTCGTAGCCAAAGCCACAGTTAACGTTAACTTCCAGAATGGTAACGATGCCGGTCTTGGTCTTCATGATCATAACCTGCGGATCCTGCAGACCCTTGTGAGCCTTGGAAGAAACCTTTGGCATGATGCACTGTACTTCATCCCACTCATCGTTGATCAGCCACGGCAGAACGTCGATTTCGTGGATAGCAGTGTCAGTAACAGCCATAGCGGTGGTGTAGTCTTCTGCTACGCCATCAGCACGGTGGGTGCACTTCAGTACCATCGGAGCGCCGAACTTGCCTTCGTCGATCATAGCCTTGACCTGGTTATAGCCGCGGTCATAACGACGCATGAAGCCAACCTGTACCAGATGCTTGCCGCTAGCCATTTCAGCGTCAACGATTTCCTTGCACTCAGCAGCGGTATTAGTCAGCGGCTTCTCGGTGAATACCGGCTTGCCAGCAGCGATAGCCTGCAGAACCGGAGCCTTGTGGAAAGCGCCCGGAGTGGTAACGACTACGGCGTTTACGTCGGGATCGTTAATAGCTTCTGCAGAATCAGTGTAGATCTTGGTACCCGGGCCAGCGATCTCAGCTGCTGCCTTAGCGCCTGCTTCAAATACATCACAAACTGCAACTACAGTAGCGCCCTTGATTCTGTTCTGAATACGGTCAATGTGCTGCTTACCAATCATGCCACAGCCAATCAGAGCAATTTTCAGTTCATCCATGTCAAAAACCTCCAAAATCTTAAGTATGGAACCAGTTACCTCACTGGCCTCTTCTGTTGTTGTGGTTCAAGTATAATCAAAAAACTTGTGCAAATCAATACATAAAAATGCCGAAAATTTTTGGAATTTGTACAGAAATACCAGACAACCCGATTTTTTTTGACATTTTGGAGCGGATACAGCCGGAAAATTGAGGAAAAAACAAAAAAATAAAACTTTTTTACGATTTAAAAATATTTTTTATTTAGCGTTCACGTGAACGCAAGCACGTAAAAGTGACGAAAAATGCCATAGCAATTCAGGGCATATTGACGAAAAAATCCCCCGCGCCGGTCCGGACAGTGGAAAACAGCGCAGGGGAGTTTGTGCAATTTATACATTGTATTTGTTTTTGATCGAAATATCGGTATAAAAATGCCTGCTTTCCGGGGATTTACCGGAGAAAATGTAATCAAAAAGTATCATAATCGGCTGAAATCCCTGTGTGTGCGCGTCCTGACCGATCAAGAAGTCTATACGACTGTCAAGCAAATTACGGATATTGTTTGGAACAAGGTCAAAACAGATGACACGGACAGAGTCTGCATAACCGGTGCGTTCCAGTGCACGACATACGCCTGCCTGACCGCCTGCGGCAATATAAACGGCTGTGAGATCCGGATGCTGCCGCAAGGTTTCTTCGGTAAGCTCCTGTGTTAGTGTCTCATCGTCCTGACAATATACAGCAGGCAGGGTTTGAATGTTTGGAAAGCTTTTCTGGATTTCGGAGCAAAAGCCTTCAATCCGCAGCGCGTGGGAATGATTATACTGATAGCCGGAGATGGGGAGGACAAGGCCCCTATCAGGCGTGATTGCATTCAGCAGACCGGCACAGGTCCGTCCGGCAAGCTCGCTGTTCTGTCCGACAAAGCAAAGACGTTTGGTGTTATCAATATCTGCATTGAAGGTGACGACAGGAATATTGGCTTCGATAAGGCTATTGATTTTATCCCGGATACGCGGATTATATGCCGGTGCAATGGCAAGGCCGTGGATTCCCTCTGCCATCAGATCGTCGATCATTTTGAGCTGATCCTCTACATGCAAACCAACGCCGGAACGGACGATTACCTCGGCGCCGAAGGCTGCTACGTCCTTTGCTGCATCGTCAATGCCGGCACGGAGCAGATGCATAAACGGGGTTTCGGTTGCTTGTGCAATGACACCAATTTTCATGGGATGATTGGTCATTGCCAGTGCCTTACCGGCACGGTTCGGCTGATATCCAAGCTCTTTTGCTATTTTCTTAATTCGTTCCGCTACCTCTGGCTTTACGCGTCCACGATTATAGAGCGCACGGTCAACGGTGCCGCGGGAGACACCGGCAAGCTCTGCAATTTGTTTTAATGTAACCGCCATTCAAAAACACCTCATTGTTTAAGCTACATATGTTATATTTGCGTGCAAAATGCACGCGAAATTGTGAAAAAATGCGGTTTCAGTGCATACTGAAACCACAGCGATTCTGCTGTACAGTTTTCGGGCAGACTGGTATTCCGTCGGTTCAGAACAATTCAGCCGACTTGCTGGTTATGCTTATTTATGCAAAAATACTTTGTTATTTGCTGAAAAAGACATGATGGGATTTCCATATGTGGAAGATATAGAATGAATGTTTCATACAGCCAATCAAAAAACAAAGGAATATGGCTGGTGGGAGTAGAAATGACTATACGATATACTTGCTTGTATAGACAATTTAGATGGGATTTTTTTGCTTAATTTTGTGCATAATGTCTTTTCTTTACTAATTTAACATGAGAGAGACAGTTTTGCAAGGGTTTTCTGCACATTTGGCGTGAATTCTATTTTTTGTGGAAAGCAGCAGTGAGAACAAAAGCTGTTGTCATGTTGGTGCAGAATGATTATGGATTTTGGCGTTGTGATTTGTTATAATGGCTCTATCATACAACAGGAGGAGAACAATAAATGAAAAAACGGATTTTGGGAATCCTTGTATGTTCGGTTGCGGCGCTATTTTTGCTGTGTGCGTGCACGCGCAGTACATATACACAGGAAGACATTGGTCAGCCAAAGGAGGAAATTTCCGCAACAACGATTCAGGGACGCTGGTATTTTGAAGGACATGCAGCAGCGTTCATTGATTTCAAAGAGGACGGCACCTATGTGACAAACAATGACGGCAAGGAAGGCGTTGGCGCTTATAAGCTCAGTGATGACTTCAAGACGGTGCATCTTACAGAGGAAACTTCCAATATTGACGAGGACGTATCCGTTATGTATGGCGATGATATTCTGTATCTGATCTGGCAGAGCAGTAGGGAGCAGTTGTTCACCCGCAGTATTACAGATGGAAGCAAATAACATGATTCAGGCAAAAACCATCCAGCCGGATGGTTTTTTATTTTGCAATGCAAAAGCCCCCTGCTCAGGAATGCAGGGGGCTCGTTGGAAAGATTATAAAGGATTAAAAGTCATTACAGGAGAAATCCCAAAGCGGGATTTGTGTAATCGCTTATGCTGCGAGGCAAAGCGGGGAGAATACGTAGTAGAAAATAGCTGCAACAGCCAGACCAATAATGGTGAGGTGCCAGCGATACTTCCACGGCTGCAAATCGACTGCGCCAACATCTGGCACCGTGTACTCTTCGCTCGGGCAAACCTTGGATAGCACGAACATGATAATCAGGTATATCGGGAACAGAACAGCCATTGCATACAGGTAATGGATCGGTTCAGAGGTACCCGGATAGTTCGGAGCTATCAGCAGGAATGCGCCGTATACAACAAAGTGGATAACCGTAATCAGATACGGCGTGAACTTCGGAGCACGGCGGAACCACATAACACCCAGTACGGTGCACAGAACTGGCAGGGACAGGAAATTTGCCAGAGAGTTCAGGAAGGTGGTGATACCGTTAGCATACATGACGAACGGAGCAATGATGATAGCGATAATGCCAGCGAAAATACCGTAGGTCTTGGAAACCTTGACCAGCTGAGCATCGGTCTTGCCCTGGCCAAATTTGGAATCCTTGTAGATATCCAGCGTGAACATGGTGCACGCAGAGTTCAGAACCGAGTTGAAGGAGGACAGGATTGCGCCGAACAATACAGCAGCAAAGAAGCCCATGATCGGAGTCGGAACGACGTGTGCGATCAGCGCCGGATAAGCCATGTCAATCGGGGAGGTAGAGCTGTTGATAACGTCCTGGATTGCCGGCATATGGTAAGCAATGATACCCGGGAAGATCAGGTACAGCGGTCCAAGACACTTCAGGAAGCCGCAGTAAATCGCACCCTTCTGACCTTCAGCCAGGCTTTCAGCAGCGAGAGAACGCTGTACGAAAGACTGATTGGTGCACCACCAGTACAGGTTGGAGAACAGCATACCGGTGAAAATCAGCGGCCATGGCAGGTTCGGCTGAGCAGAGTTCCAAGCGGACCATGCATTCAGCTTTTCTGGCTCATGGTTCAGGATATAAGTCCAGCCGTCCATCATACCAGAACCGCCGGTTTCCTTGCCCAGAACAGCAAGGGCGATAAACGGGATCAGGAAGCCAGCAATCAGCAGACCAACACCATTGATGGTATCGGATACTGCTACTGCCTTCAGACCGCCGAAGATTGCGTAGCAACCGCCAACGATACCGATGACAACGCTGAGTACACAAACTGCCATAAACAGGTTGCCGCCGAATACTGTATCGAAGTTGAAGATACGAACAAATGCAACAGCACCCGAATACAGGATAACCGGCAGGTTCAGGAAAGAGTACATCAGAACGATGATTACAGAGAACATCAGCTTAACGCCTTTGCCAAAACGCTCTTCCATCATAGCCGGGATGGTAGTGGTACCCATTTTCAGGTAACGCGGCAGGAAGTAATGAGCCAGGAACAACAGTGTGAAGATGGAACCAACTTCAAATGCAGACGGGCTCATGTTGGTCTGCCAGGACTGGCCGTTCAGGCCAACCAGCTGCTCGGCAGACAGGTTAGTCAGCAGAAGGGAACCTGCAATAACGTAGCCCGGAAGGCTGCGGCTTGCGAGGAAGTAACCATCTGCGGTATCCAGTTTGTCACCCTTGGTTTTCAGGCTGGAGATAACTGCTACCAGCACAGTGAAGAACAGGAAGGAAATGACAACCCAGATCATAGAGTTAAAGAAACCCATGAATATCCTTCTTTCTAAATTTTCCTTTTGTTGTTATACCAATTCCCTTAAATCCTTTCAATATCCTCTAAAACTCTCTCCAGAAATAAGAACATATCGTTACATATGGGAAAAGCAACGGACAAACGGTACGTCAAACGCTTAGAATCAGGATTCTGATAAAATTCTCCCTAGTTGCATAGAATTTCATCTATGCTATTATGAAATTGTGGAGGTACAAAGGAACAAAAATCCCATTTTTATATGTCATTCAAAGATACGGAGCCTTCAGGAGATCGTGTCAGCAAATCAGGATATTTACTGACAGCTGGCTCCGGCAATTTCTGAATTAAATAACAAATTGGGAGAAAAAATACAGGATAAATTGTGCAAAGTGTACAGTTGTATATACTATTATGTCCAATTTATACTGTAAATTTTTGTGCATTATGTTGTTCCTTGCTATTAAATTTAACATGATATGACTGGAAATGCAAGTCTTTTTCAAACGCAAATTGTACAGATATTCACATGTCAAATTGTTGTAGCTGGACAAAGAACTAGACAAGTGCAAATTGTGGTATAATGGATAAATCATGCACATATTTTGCTTTAATATGGGTGATAATATGTTGTTTTTTTGTAATATTAGAGGAAAATACGGTTATCAGACGGCATTTATGCAGGTATCTGCCCGACAAGTTGTCTGGCATTTAGGGATCGCGGCAGGCTTCTGGATTCGTCTAATCGCAGCAAACAAATCTGGTATGCTTTGGTTTTCCGCTGAAAACAGGAAAGATTGATTATGGTATGATTTACGTGTTGCAAAATCGCGTTGAAAATTGTCTATTTATAAAAGGAGAAATAAAGAAGGGGGAAACACTGGATGGTAACATTGATTTGCACTACCATACAAGAACCTGATGATAGAGAATATATACTTGGGATTTATAAAGAATTTCAGAACTTAATGTTTTATACAGCGAAAAAGTACATAAATGACCAAACAATCTGTGAAGATATTGTTCAGGACTCCATTTTAAAATTAATTGAAAAAATTGATATGATTCGGGGAAAAGAGCGTTGCATTTTAGCGGGCTATATTGTCTCTATTGTTAGAAACGTTTCTATCAATTATTTAAAGCGCGAAGGCATAAGGAAAAAACATACTGTCGGATTCGATGAGGAAACAATTGACGAGGTTCCGGTTCCTGCGTTATCCATAGAGGAGTTATTGCTGGCGAAGGAAAAGGCATCTTTGATCTCCGTTGCTTTGGAACAGCTTCCTGAGACGGAGCGACTGCTGTTGGAAGGCAAATATATATTGGAATATTCTGATAAAGAGCTTGCCGAACAGCTGAACTGTAAACCTGGCAGTATACGGATGAAATTAACCCGTGCCAGACGCCATGCGCTTTCCATATTAAGCCAAACAGATTGGAAAGGAGAGGGTGATGATGACCGGCAGGCGCAATCAATTGCAGGAAAAGTATGAAGATGCTCTATTTGCATTGATGATGGATGACTATTTTCGGGAAACAGGTCAGCACGCATTAGATGAAAATGAACGATTAAAAGAATCGAATGAAATTGAAATATCGCAGAACATCGATAAAAGAATCCGAAACCAGATCAAACGTCTTTCTCATGTAACCAGTAGGAAACATAGAGGGAAAAGTATAGCTGTTATTGCAAAACGTGTTGGTATAGTTTTGTGTGCAGCGGTCATATTGACAATGACAGCATTTGCTGGATTTCCTGACTTAAAAACCAACCTGATGAACCTGTATCTCGAAGTTGCTGACGGTTATATGGATTTCCATTTTAGCGAAAGCGATATCTCCGATACAACAGAAACTGAATCCACCTCCGATGTTACTTCAGAAGACGATTTTGTTGTTACCTGGCTACCGGATGGCTTTTATGAAAGTGAAAAAAACTATATGGAAGATTTCATAGTTGAATATAAATATCTCTCTGAGTCTTTGCCGGAAGAAGAAGCGTGTATTGCTGTAACAAAAATCCTTGGAGATGGATCGACATTCTCCATCGACACCGAGGACAGTGAAGTGCGAAACGTAATGGTCAACAATACAGATGCGATCTTCACCAGAAAAAAAGTGTTCAACAATATTTCATTGACTTGGCGAATTGAGGGCGAAAATGCCTTGATGCGCATTGTTGCCTGGGGTATCAGCGAGGAAGATTTAATAAAAATTGCAGAAAGCATACAAGCGTAATTTTAATTTGAAAGGGTGAAGAAATGATGAAAACCCATATGATGCGCGGCATCGCTGCACTGCTGCTGATCGTCTGCTTTGTCGGAGAAACAAGTCTGTCTGCATATGCCGTGGATAATACTGACACGATCCAACCGTATTATGTCGGCGCTTCGGGCGCAGGCTGTTCACTTTCAATACAATCTGGAAAAGCCACTTGTAAAGGATATGTATATTTATATTCCGGTTACACTTCATCGCTGACGTTAAATTTACAAAAATATTCGAACGGGGCATGGAAAACACAGAAAACATGGACCGGTTCGGGAAAAATGATCAAAAAGCCGTACTATGTATCATCAGGATATAAATATAGAGCAACCTTTAACGTTAAAGTGTATAATTCCAGCGGAACGCTTGTAGATAATATTACAAAGATATCTGCGACGAAACCATAAAAGAAAGTTAGTGTATATTATTCAATGCCCGCATAGATGACCTGTGCGGGCATTTTTACTGATATAAATGGTAAAATGAAAAATTTTTTTAGAAAATCTTCCTGAAATGTGTTGCATTTTGTGAGATTCAATTGTCTTATTACATGAAGGGACAATGAAATATTGTCTTACTTCAGCATCAACATCGGGGAATGAAGTATAGAAGGGAGTTGATAAAACAAAAAATGATCTCAGAAGATAGCCGTATATTATTTGTGTAAACGAAAAAGGAGATGAATTGTTATGAAAAAAAGATTATTGGCGATGATAATGGCGCTGGGTATTCTTTGTTCTTCCGCTGTATGCTCGTATGCTGTGGATGCAGATGATACTTCCAATGGATCTGAAACGGAAAACCCAGAAGTAACAGTACTGTGGCCCGGAATTATGCCGCTTGGCGACCTTTATGATGACAGTAATATATCGACATCATCTGGAAGCACTCGCACCGACACATTTACAGCGACATCTGGTAACGGCGGGATTATTAGAGTTTGGTACAGAAACGATGCATCTATCAGTGCAAAAGTTATTTTGTATAAATATGATAGTGGAACGAAGAAATATAAGAATGCTATAAATTTCACTGTTGATAGTGGAAAAGGAAAATGGAAGGAATATAAGGGCGTAGGCGCATCTACGGGAAAATATTACATCACTATTGAAGCCATTGGCGGAAAAAATGTAAAGGGCTATTTAAGAGCTATACAAACGACACAGTCCTTATCCTAGTGAACTTTACACAATTCAATGATAGGTTCTCTCTTTGTTTAAGCACCGGTGTTGCCTGTAACGTGATGCCGGGGCATAGAAATTGGGGGATTATATGAAAAAAAGATGATTCTATGCCCCAAAAAGTATGTGCATATTGGTCAATGCCCGCATGGTTTATCTGTGCGGGCATTGCTCAAGAATTTGCAGTTACCATGACATAATGGACAAATTATACACATATTTTGTCCCGAGGTGGGTAAAATGCGTTATTTTTGGGTTGTTTCAGGGAAAAAGCTGCTGATAGGAGCGGTAATCTGTGCGGGTATCTGTGTAGCAGGCTGCGTGGCATCCGGCGTAGGCAAAACCGTAGCTGCAACAGCAACAGAACGAGATCTGCCAATTTACAGTGTTGACCGGGAAGAGAAGGTTTGCGCATTGACATTCGATGCAGCATGGGGCAATGAAGACACACAACAGCTGATTGATATTTTAGGGAAGAATAATATCAAGGCAACTTTTTTTGTTGTTGGTGAATGGGTGGATAAATACCCCGAATCCGTTAAGGCTTTGTCTGATGCCGGGCATGAGGTCATGAATCATTCCTCTACCCATCCGCATATGACGGAACTTTCTGCTGATCAGATGATTGCAGAGGTAAAGGACTGTAATGAAAAGATTGAAAAGGTAACCGGATGCTGTCCGACACTGTTCCGTCCTCCTTATGGGGACTATGATGATTCTGTGGTTTCTACAATGCGTTCCATCGGTATGTATACAATCCAATGGGATGTTGATAGTCTGGATTGGAAAGATCCCCCGGCAAGTGATATTGTCAGTAGAGTAGTCAACAATGCGCAGAATGGCAGTATTATCCTGTTTCACAATGCTGCGACAAATACTCCGGAGGCGTTACCGGGAGTCATTGAGGGCTTAAAGGCAGAAGGATTTACGTTCCTGCCAGTTTCCGAATTGATTTATAAAGATCACTATACTATGGATCATACTGGACGTCAGATACCGGAACAAACAGAAAAAAGCGGTTCGGCAGAGTGAAAGTATAGCAGCGGTCACAGACTATAGAGGGTGGCCGCTGTTTTTTCTATCACAATTATGCTATAATCAATAAAAAGGCAGTAAAGCAAGTGGAAGCTCTGAAAAGCTGATGGAGGAATATCATGCAGAAAACAGTAAAAGCAGCCGCTATATGCAGTACAGCGGTATTCATCATTGCGGTATGCTTTTATATCTATTTTAAGCTGGATATATTCTGTACGCTGGCAATTACCTTTGGAACAACGGCATATCATTTTTGTATGCGTTTTGCAGTGGGATATTTCGTTAACAAAAACATGAATAATCGGGCGGATTATACGAAACGAAGATATCAGCTGCTTCCGTTTGAGAAGAAGCTGTATCGGGTTTTGCATGTCAAGCAATGGAAGAATCATATGCCAACCTATGATCCCGGGTTGTTTTCTCCAAAGCTGCATAGTTGGGATGAAATCGCACAGGCGATGTGTCAGGCAGAAACCGTACATGAGATTATTGTGCTGTTCAGCTTTTTCCCCATAGTATTTGCTATATGGTTTGGCACCCTTCCGGTATTTGTGTGCACATCTTTTGCAGCCGCTATCTTTGATGGGATGCTTGTAATCATGCAGCGGTATAACCGGCCGCGTGTGATTCAATTGGCACAAAAAGCAAAAAAGCGTCCTTCTGTCAGATAAGGAGAAGTAAGATTTTATCAATCTGTTCTTGTCCTTTTTTTCGTGGTAAGCTATAATGGAAGCAGTAAGCATATGTAAACCATATTTGAGAGCAAAGGAGAACAATATGAGACTGAACAAAGAAGATACTTTGGTTATGGTGATCGACTATCAGGAAAAGCTGATGCCGGCAATGCATAATAAAGATGCATTTATTCCGCGTACGTGCATGTTGCTGAAGGGGCTGAAAGCACTGGGAATTGAGGCCATTGCTTCGGAGCAGTATCCAAAGGGTCTGGGCAGCACAGTGCCGGAAATCAAGGAAGCGCTGGGGGTTGCACCATATTTGTCAAAGTCCACTTTCAGCTGTATGGATGATGAAGGAATCCGTGCTGCTGTAGAAGCAAGCAACTGCAAAAATATCCTGATTTGTGGTGCAGAGCTGCATATTTGTGTTTTACAAACTGCTATGGATTTGGTTGCAGAGGGTAAAACGGTTGCAATCGTTGAGGACTGTGTTGGTTCCCGTACTGCACATGATATGCAGATTGGCTTGATTCGTGCACAGCAGGAAGGAATCCTCCTGACCACTGCGGAAGCAATTTTGTTTGAGCTGCAGAAGGTGGGTTCTGGCCCGGTATTTAAGACAATCTCCAAATTGGTTAAGTGATAAAACAATGTGCACAAAAAACGACTAAGGAAAAATCCTGATTCGGTTATATTTTTCTTATTTGTAACATCGTAACAGCAAAGCCGCGCAAATTTAGTCCAAAATCCGTCAGAAAATACATATACAAGTTATAAAAATGATGTTATAATGACACCGTAAAAAACAAACCTACTCTGGTGGAACTAGAGTTTTGTATATTTTTCTTGAGGTGAAATGCTATGCGTGACTGGTTAGTTGAACTGAGAAAAAGTAAAGGGCTGACGCAGGAAGTAACTGCTCAGAAGGCTCATATTGCCCGCAGCTATTATACCCGTATCGAACTAGGGGATTATCGTCTTCCGGTTGGGACGGCAATGCGTATTGCGGAAGCTCTGGATTTTGACTGGGTTCGTTTTTATGAAACACCGGCTGACTCCAAGTAAATTTTTCATCAGACAGACTGTAATCATACCGGGACGGTTGATCCGTTCCGGTATTTTCTTTTTGGCAACAACATAGGCCGTTTTTTTGATAAGTAATGAATCTAAGTGCATTTGTCCTTGCTATGCGGACAATGCACTTTTTTATCTTTCAGAGGTGTACAAAATCGAAAAAGTTAAGAAAATATGTATTTTTTCTGGACAAAGAACGGGCTTTGATTCATAATAATATAGTATCAATGGAAAACAAATTCGTTGTGACAGATAACGCTTGAATCAATAAAACAGAACCAAAGGAGATATGTATGAAATATATTGTTGTTCTGGGAGATGGCATGGCAGATGAGCCGATCGACATGCTTGGCGGCAAAACGCCGTTGGAATATGCCAAAACCCCAATGATGGATGAACTGGCGTCGAAATCGGAAATTGCTCTTGTACATACCATTCCAGAGGGTATGAAGCCGGGCAGTGATACGGCAAATCTTGCTGTTATGGGATATGATCCCCAAAAGTATTATTCCGGGCGATCTCCGCTGGAGGCATTGAGCATCGGCGTGAATATGAAGCCGACGGATATTGCGCTTCGTACGAATATTGTCACGCTCACGGAAGAGGATGGCCCATTTGAACAGCGTACAATCCTTGACCACAGTTCCGGTGAAATTTCCACAGAAGATGCAGCTGTATTGCTGGAAGCGGTCAAGAAGGAATTTGAAAATGATACCTATCGTTTCTATGTCGGCACCAGCTATCGTCATTTGCTGATTTGGGATCAGGGTGAAGTCATTGAATTGGCACAACCGCATGACCATCTGGGAGAAGTGATCGCGCCGTATATGCCGGAAGACCCGATTCTGCGTGATATGATGGTTCGCAGCTATGACATCCTGAATAATCATCCGATCAATGTCGAACGTGCAGCAAAGGGGCTGAACAAGGCAAATTGCCTGTGGTTTTGGGGTGCAGGCACCCGCCCAGCGCTGTCTTCGTTTGAGGAAAAGACGGGAAAATCCGGCGTTATGATTTCTGCGGTTGATTTGCTCAAGGGCATTGCAGTCGGTGCAGGTATGGATGTCGTCGAGGTAGAGGGAGCAACTGGTTCTCTGCATACCAATTATGAAGGCAAGGCAATGGCTGCTGTTCAGGCACTGCTGGGCGGCAAGGATTTTGCATATATCCATGTGGAAGCGCCGGATGAAATGGGGCACCAGGGCAATGTAGACAATAAGGTGCAATCGATTGAATATCTTGACCAGCGTGTGATTCGTATCGTTGTAGAGGAATTGACAAAGGCAGGCGAGGACTTCCGTATGCTGGTCATGCCAGACCATCCGACGCCAATCCGCTGCCGCACGCATACCAGCGATTCCATTCCATATATGCTGTATGATAGTACCAAGCCGCTTGACAACGCCGGAATGCTGTATAACGAGGCAATGGCAAAGAGCACCGGTAAGCTGGTGGAGCATGGCTATCAATTGATTGACAGATTGCTGGGAGAATAAACTGGATTTTTCAATTTGTGTACCAAAGCCTCCCTCTTCGAGGGAGGTGGCACGGCGAAGCCGTGACGGAGGGAGTTCACAATGTCGCTTCCATATCAAGGGAAACTAATTCCACGTGCAAAGGAATTGCGCAGAGAAATGACACCACAAGAGCGCCATCTCTGGTATGATTTTCTTCGTACATATCCTATTCGTTTTCAACGGCAAAAGACAATTGATTCCTTTATTGTTGATTTCTATTGCTCTTCTGCAAAATTGATTATTGAATTAGATGGTTCACAACATTATTCTGAGCAGGGACTCGCATATGATGAGGAGCGAAGTGCTGTTTTAGGCAAATATAATCTAACTGTCCTCCGTTTTACCAATACCGAAATTGATAAACAGTTTCAGGCTGTTTGTGATAAAATCCATTGTGCCGTCCAAATAAAGTTGAAAAAATCAGCAGCGAAAGGATGATTCCAATCGCTGCTTTTTCAATCGCTGGGTTTATTCAATTGAAATACTGTCAGATGCATGATTGGGCCATTTATATCGCAATTCTCCCATGTGTCACGGGTGCTATCGTAACGATAGTGCGACAGGGCAACCCCGAATTCTGTGTATCCTTCGTGAACAACTTTACAAGGTTCGGAATGCACAAGGATACCTGTTTCCTCGTTGGACGGTTTAACAGTTAGTGTTTGCTGCTTTCCTTGTTGACGGTCAGAATATACTTTAATTTCGTTCGGATATTTTACAATTTTATAGCCTTTTTCTGTCAGTTTACAATTGTCCAGGAACCAACCTTGTTTGCATTTTACATAGCTGACATCTGCGGTGAATTGATACTCTGCACAACCGCTTGCAGCTTTCGCGGTAACATCAATCGTTGCAGTATAGCAGGAATCTTCTTCTGTACGATGTTTGGTTGTATAACTTTTCACTGACAGAAAGTCCTTGTAATCTGCCAGACTGGAGGATAAATCTTTTTGCAATGTAGCTGCGTTCGGCGCGTGATTATCGTATACGTGGGTACATACAATTAGCATGAGTGAAACACACAGCATTATGCCGATTCTGATGATATTGTTTCGGATTTTCATTTGAATATCGTTCCTTCTGATTCTAATAGATCTATTAAGCTTATATTTGTAGTTATAATATGCTTATATAATATAAAATTATAACCATACTAAGCTTTGTTTGTCAATGACTTTCTTGTATAAACTAAGTTTAGTAGGTGAGATTTATGCAACAAAAGAAACAAATTAATATTGAAATCGGTTGTCGCGTGCAAGAAGTACGTGAACAGCGTGGTTTGACGCAAGAAAAATTCGCTGAATTGCTAGATGTAGGTGTTCAGCATATCTCTAAAATAGAACGTGGTGTGGCGGGAACGTCATTGGTCACTTTGAAAAAGATTTGTCAGATACTTGATGTTTCAGCAGATTATCTTTTGTTGGGAATTGGTTCTATGCAAGATAGTGATAGGATTTCCCAACAAATTCATAATTTGCCTTCTAATCAAGCTGCCTTGGTAGAAGATGGAGTAAACCAAATTTTACAGGCACTTGAGCTTGCCAATGGAAAAGACCAGTAAATTTCATAGAGTAAGGCTCCCTCAGAGGAGGGAGCTGTCAGCGAAGCTGACTGAGGGAGTTTGATCGCATTTGTCTTCTGTACAGCGGTTGCAGTTGATACGAAACATATAGGATGTAACTCCCTCCGTCTTCGCCTGCGGCGAATCCACCTCCCTCGAGGAG